>DASXQB010000155.1:0-22221 GCA_036493295.1 Polyangia bacterium
CGCTAGACCACTATCGAATTGACCCGATCTCGGAGGCGACACGGGACGAGCGGTAACCGAGGCTGGACGCGCGGCTTGGACGGCGCGACAAATTCGGCGTGGTGGGCCGCTTGGCTGCTTTCGTCGCCGCATGGCATCCGACCGGCTCCGGAACAAGGCTTCCCGACGGCGGAAGGCCTCCCCCGGTTCGAAGGCCCAACGGATGCCATGCGGCGACGAAAGCCTTGATGGGAGAGGTGGCATAGACAGAGGCCTTCCGCGGGCGGGAAGCCGCCAAGCGGCCGAGGCCGTCCAATTTGTCGCCCCATCCAAGCCGCGCGTGCAGCCTCGGTTACGTTACCGATTCACCTCGATCTCGCGTCAACGTGATTGCGATCTAGGCGCCAGAACCAGCGGTTATTGTCCGATCCAATCCAGCAACGTGCGCGCCTCCCGCGTTCGGTAGGCGCCGAAAATACCGGCGGCGAAAGGCCGCAGCGCCTCGACAGCGGCGTCACGATGACCGAGGCGCAGCAAGCACAGCGCCCGGTTGAACTGCGCCTCGGGGACGAAAATGCCCTGCGGGTAGCGGCGCAGGTAGACGTTCCACAAGACCAGGGCCGCCCGCGCATCGTTCGCCTCGAAGTGCGCCTGATGGGCCCGGCCGTAGTCGCGGGCTTCGCCGCCATCCGTCGGGGTGACGGCCGCGGAAAATTTTGTCGGATGCTCGGGTGTTCCGGGCGAGACGACCAGAGGCGCCTCCGTCACCCGTGCAGATGAATCGGTGCGGGCGGCGCGCGATCGTTCGCCGGTTGCCATCGATCGCGGGCGCGAAAGCCACTGACCAAAAGCGGTCCAGGCCGCCGATCCCGACAGCGCGATCCCGATCCCGATCGTCAGCCCGATCGTCAGGCGACGAACGGCTGCGCGCCGCCTGCCGCTGGTGACGACCGCGGTCAGCACCCGCGCGCGCGTGGCGCGGCCGTCGGTGGCCATGCCGGTCGCGCGCCGGAAGCTCCGCACGCTTTCCGCCAGGACGCCCTCGTCGGTCGTCACTCGGCACGCTCCGGGATCAGCAGATCGCGCAGCTTTTTTCGCGCGTGATAAAGGCGCGTGCGGACGGTCGGTTCGGGCGCATCGACGATCGCCGCCGCCTCGCCGGCCGTCAGGCCTTCGACCTCGCACAGGACGAACGACACGCGCTGGGCATGCGGCAAGCGATCCAATGCCAGCGCCAGCCGCTCACCCAGTTGCATGCGGTAAACGTCGCGCTCCGGCGTGGAACCGGCGGCCGCGCCGACGGCCAGTTGCTGATCAAGTCGAGCCAAGGCCCGTCGCCGGCGAAACGCCGCTCGTCGATGGTGGCGCGCGCGCTTGACAGCGATGGCCAGCACGAACGCTTGCAATCCGACGTCGCCGCGAAACCGCCGGACCGCGCGCGGCAACGACGTGAACACCTCTTGAACGACATCCTCGGCGGCGGCCTCGTCCCCCAAGAGGCGGCGCGCCAGCACGCGCACGCGTTGGTGCCACCGATCGAAGACGCGCGCCAGGGCATCGAACGCCTGCGCGCGCAGCGCCGCCAACAGGTCGCGTTCGTCCTCGGCAGCGTCCGCGGGCGCTACCAGGCGCAGCGATCGGTCGGGCGCGCTCTGGCTCACGGCAATCTCATGCTCAGTCCGACGGTACCGGCGAGGAACGCGTTGTCCAGGGTTCCTTCCAAATTGAAGTGCGCGCCCAGGCGCAGCACCACGTCCCATGATCGCCAGAGCGGATGGGCGGCGGTGACGAACAGGCGCGCGTACGGCGACCATCCCAGCTCCTGCCTGGTCTCCGAAGTGACTCCGGTCATCGAGTTGCTCGTCACGGTGGTCGCCTGGCCAAGCGTCGACTCCAGACCCAGTCCGGCCGTCTCGTCGAAGGAGAAGCTGCGCCATCGCTGCGCCTGACCGGCGGTCAAGGCGTATCCCAGGTGATGCGGGAGCGGGCCGAAGTCCACCGCCCCACCCCAAAGCCAGCGATCCGGTCGATGATTCTGCAACTCGATCTGCCAAGTCTTGAGATCGGTGTATCCCGCGGCAAAGCCGTTAGGAGAGTAGGGCGCCGCCAGGCCGGCGGCGGCGGTGACCGTCCACCAGGGGCTTTCCGGCGAACGTTCGGCGGCGGGCTGCCGTCGCAGCGTCTCCGCCTCGGCGCCGGTCGATGCGGTCGGTAGCGTGGGTGCCGACCACGGCGCCGGCTGGGTGACGGCGCCGGCGGGCGCCTGGTTTTCGATCGGAGCCGTCGCTGGCGACGGCGACGCGTGATCGGCCCGCGCGCCCGCGGTCGCCAGGATCAGCGGGGCGATCTGATCGCGCGCCAGATTCCCGGCCATCCAGGCCACCGCCCGGAGGCGGGCGGCGTGATCGGCCGGCATCGGGATGGACCGCACCGTTTGCTCGTCGGCATGGCCGCGAAACGAGATCACCAGACGCGCGCGGCTGAGCGCCACCAGCAAGACGTCGGGCGCATCGGTGCTGGCGGTCGCGGCGGGCGAGACGATTTTTCGGCCCAGTTCGGCGCTGATCGCTTTGCGGATCTCCTGGGCGTCCAGGTCGAAGCCCGGCTCGGCCTCGACGGCCACCAGCAGCGGTGGCCCGGTCTCAACAGTGGCCGCGGCCAGGCAGACCGGGCCGGCGGTCAACTGTCCGGCGATGATCACCACCCAGCCAGCGAAGATGCGCATGCCTGTACTGTCGCCGCATCGACCACTTTCGTTCAATCATCGCGACCACCGCCCGCCCGCCTGGCCGCCAGGCCAAATACGATCAACGCGCCCACCGCGTGCAGCGACAACAGCCACGCGCGCCCAGCCGCCACCGGCGGCCCCCCGGCCAGGCTGTACAACGTCTCCTTCGGGATCGACAGCAGCACCAGCGCCGCGCCCAGCGCCACGGAATCTCCGTCGCTGAACAGCAGCGCGATCGGCAGCGCCAGCAGCACCACGGTGTGCGCCCACGCGAGCGGGTTCAGCAGCACGGCCAGCGTCGCCCACAGGGCGAACAGCGCGCGATCGCCTTCGCCGGTGGGCGAGCGAAAGCGGCAGTAACGGACGGTGACCGTCAGCGCGACGGCGAGCAGGGTCGCGACGGTGGCCGCTTGCAGCGCTCGCGCCAACAGCGGCGCGACGACCAGCGGCTGCGCGTACGCGCCACCGACGAACAGCCGCGCCAAGAGGCCGTGCAGCGACGCCGTGTTGGCGTACCAGGTCTCGAGAGCGCGGACGTTGGCGCCGCTCTGTTCGACGAAGGTGAGCCACGGCGAAACGCCGGTCAGCGGCAGCGTGGCCAGCGCGACCACAACCAGAGAGACGAAAGCGACAACGGCGGCTCGTCGGTCCCGCGCGACGAAGAAAGCCGCCACGCTGCCGGGCATGACTTTCAAGCTGGCGGCCAGGCCGACCAAGGCGCCGGCGCGCGCCGAGCGTCCGGCCGCGCGAGCGTGCCAGGCCAGCGCGGTCAGGGCGGCCAAAACGATCGACCACTGGCCTTTCTCGAAATTGTGCAAGACGGGCGGCCATAGCAGCAGGGCGCCGGTCAGCGCCGCGGTTCGCGCCACCGCCGCGTGCGGCTGCGGCCACAACAAAGTCGCAAGGACGCGCGCCAGACCCACCAGCGCGGCCAGCGACAGCAACAGCCACACTTTGCTGGCCGCGCCGAACGAAAGCGGCGCCAGCGGCAGCAGCGCCACCGTGGCCGGCGGTGGATGCGGCAAATATGGGCCGCCGTGTACCGGGACCGTCGGTGTTCCGGCCAGGGCGGCTTGCCGGTTGTGTCGTTCGGCGTCGATGGCGTAGCGGCGATCGCCCTGCGCCAGCGCGCGCGCCGCGGTGAAGTCGCGGGCAAAGTCGATCGGGGCGCGCGCGCCGTCGAACGCGTTCAACAGCGGCGCTGCGCCGGCCGATGCGGCGGCCAGCGCCATCAGTCCGACGACGATCCAGCGCTGCGTGGTCATGGCGTCGGCGGGGTGACGAAACGATAGGCGCGCCCGACGCCGCCGCTGCCTTCGGCGATGGGTTGAAAGCGGCTGGGGTTGCCGGCCATCCAGCGCGCCTCGATCGGCGCCGCGCCGAGATCGACCACGCGATCGACGCCCAGTTCCTGCAGTCGTTCCAGCCAGCTCTGTTCATCGGCGGCAGCGTCCAGTGCCTCCGCGTCGCGCGTGTCGATCACCCGGCCGTCGCGGGTGGGCGGGACGTAGAAGACCTGATTTTGCAGCCGCGTGCCCAGCAGCGGATAGCGCGCCCAGTTGTGCCCGACGCCGTTCCAGCCGGCGGTGGCGGCGACGACGTGCGGGGTTTCGTCGTCGACGCTTTTCCACAGCGGCCAGGCCGGCAGGCGCGCGGGGTGCACGTCGAACACGGCGCCGGCCGCCGCTTCTTCGTAGACGCGATACCGATCGGCGGCGCGCCGGCTGTCCCACCACGGACCGACCACGGCCATCGCCGCCAGCAGGCCAGCGCCGACGGCCAGCGCCAAGCGTGGTGGACGCGCGCGCTGCCCCAGCCACCACGCCAGCGCCAGGCCCGCGACCACAGTCAAAAGCGCGATCAACACGCCGCCCGTCGCGGCGCGATCGGCATCGCCCCAACCGCGCGGCAAGGCGAAGATCAAATCGACGATGAACGACGCGGCCAGCACACGCGTCGCCCAGCGTCCGCCGGAAGCCGCCACCAGCACGATCGCCGCCGCGACAAATGGAACCAGAAAGCGCGACGCGCTGTAGATCCAGAACGTCCGCAGCGCCCGATAGCCGGGCTCTGCCAGCGCCGCTGGCATCCAGATCGTCGCCAGCAAGAACACCACCGTGGTCACGTTGGTTCGCCGGCGCAGCGCGCGGAGCGTCGCCGGTACGGCCAGCGCCACGATCAACGGCGCCAGCCAACCAAGGCCGCGCGGCCCCCACCAAAGTTCGCGACAGAACGCCGCCGCGTCGAAGGTGGTCAGCGCGGGCGGCAGGATCGCGCCCGAAAAAAGCGCGGCAAGCTCGGCGTTGCGGCCGCCCAGCGGATACAGCGGCGATCCATGCTGGGCGATCAGGCGCAGGTAGTCGGGCGCCGCCACCGCCAGCGCGACCCCGCCGATCGCCGCCAGCAGCCGAGCGCGCGCCCGGGCCGGACGTGCCCATCCGGCCACGCCGGCGACGACCACCCCGAATCCGACGGCGCTCAACACCAGCCCGGTGTGCTTGACCGACGCCAGGAAGCCCAGCGCTGCCGCTGCCATCAGCGCGTCGCCGGCGCGCCGCTCGCGGTGGGTGCGGGCAATAAAAAGCGCCGACGACAAGAAAGCCAACAGCAGCGTGGTGTCCGCATAGGCCGCGGTGGTGTAGGCGATCACCGCAGGCAAAAAGACGATCGCCGCTGCCGCCGTCAACGCCGTCACGCGCCCGGCGCCCAGCGCGCGCGCGGCCGCGTAGCCGGCCAGGAAACATCCCAGCCACACCAGGGCGCCCGCCGCCGCGATCAGTCCATCGCCGTGCAACGGCAACATCGCCCAGGCCCACAGCAGCTCGGCGCCGATCGGATACGCCCGCAGGAACGACCACCAGTCAGGCGCCGCTTCGTCGAAGAGGCCGCCGGTGGCCACCCACTGGCCGGGTTTGAACAGATGATAAAGCAGACTGTCATAGCCAAGGGGCGGCGTGGCCAACCCGCGCGCCACCCGCAGCGTCAGCAGCAATGCGCCGATCAGCATCCACGGCCGCGCCGGCGCCAGCGATGGATCGATCATCGCCGCCCGCACCAGGCGGGCATCAGCGCGCGCGCGGCGAACAAGGTCCGCGGCGCTTCCGGCCAAGATCGCCGCCGCCGCCAGACCCGCCCACAGCACCAGAGCGGCCGGGAGAAAAAAAAGCCGCAGCGCCGCCAGCAGGCGAAAGCTCACCGCCAGCAACCACAGCGCGCCCACCACGCTGCCAGCGGCGCGCGCCGACAGCGGACTGTCGGGCAGCAAGCGCGCCGCGCATCCGTAACTGCAGCAGCCGACCGCCGCCAGCAAGGCCAGCGCGCACGCCAGGCGGACCGTCACCTCCGGCGCGGACATGGTGGCCGGATCTGGTTCATCGACCGCCAGTATCTCACAGGAAAAGCGTCGATCATCGCGGCCGCCGTTGGTCGGCCGTCGCGGCGGCGACTACAATGAGATATTCACGCGCCGTCCTCCACGCCTGTCTCTGCGCCGTCGCCAGCGTCTTCTGGGTTTTTGCTCGGACCGGGGTGGGATTTTTTGTTGCTGGGACCGGGCGTGACGCTGCTGGTGTCGGCGGTCTTCCTGCTCTTGATCGCCGGCGGTCACAGCGCGACGGCGGCGCTGCTGGCGACGTCGCTATCGATCTTGGTCGTCGGTCCGCACTATGCGGCGACCTATCGGCGCGCGTACGGCCAGGCGGCGATCGTGCGCGCGCACCCGCTGGTCACCATCGTCGTGCCGATCGCTCTGCTGGCGATCGCGGTGGCGGCGCTGCGTTTTCCGACCACGGTGGCGCCAGTCTATTTTCTCGTCTACGTGGTCTGGTCGGGCTACCACTACTCGGGACAGTCGCTGGGCGTGGCGATGGTCTATCCCTTGCGCCAGGGCGCGCGCCTGTCACCGACGGACAAACGTTTGCTGTCCGTGCCGCTGCACGTGTCGTGGTTGCTGTCGCTGCTGGGTCTTTTGCGGGTGGACGCTTCGGCGCGCAATCCGGCTTATCAGCTGGCGCGGCAAGCTTTTTCGTCGGGCGTGTCGTTGCCGCGCTGGGCGCTGGGCGCCGGGGTGGGCGCGCTGGCGGTCAGCTTTGCCGCCGTGGCGGTGGTGGGCGTGCGCCGGCGCCGGCAAGGCGCACCGCTGCCGGCGCTGACGGTCGCCGTGGTGCTGACCCAGACCCTGTGGTTCGGCTGGGCGCTGTGGAGTCCGTTCTTCAACATCATGCTGGTGCCGGTCTTTCACGGGCTGCAGTACCTGGCCCTGACCGGCTGGCACCACGACAAAGAAAGGCGCGCCCAAAACGGCAGCGGCGCCGGCGCCGCGCGCCGCTTCGCGATCTATGTCGTGACGGTCTTGTTGCTGGGGCTCTTGATCAACCCCGGGCTGTTCGCCATCGCCGGCGGTTTTCTTGGTGACGCCGCCATCGTCAGCGCCACTGTGATCACCTCCGTCAACTTGCACCACTTCCTGCTCGACGGCCGCATCTGGCGCATGCGCGAGCCCAAGGTCCGCCAGTCGTTCGAGAGCGGCGCGGCTTGAGCCCGTTCCGCCCTCAAAGAACTTTGCGCACGAACTGCCCAGTGTAGCTGGCCGCCACGCGCGACACGTCCTCCGGCGTCCCCTGCGCGATCACTTGCCCGCCGCCTGGTCCGCCCTCGGGTCCAAGGTCGATGACCCAGTCCGCGGTCTTGATGACGTCCAGATTATGCTCGATGACGATCACCGTGTTGCCGGCGTCGACCAGCCGGTTCAACACCGACAAAAGCTGCGCGATGTCGGCAAAGTGCAGGCCCGTGGTCGGCTCGTCCAGGATATAGACCGTCCGCCCGCTGGATTTCTTGGCCAGCTCTTTCGACAGCTTCACGCGCTGGGCCTCGCCGCCCGACAACGTCGTCGCCGATTGTCCCAGCTTGATGTAGCTCAGGCCCACCTCGCGCAGGGTGTCCAGCTTTTGCCGGACCTTGGGGATGTTCTCCAAGAACTCGCACGCCTGGGCCACCGTCATGTCCAGCACGTCGGCGATGCTGGCCTGGCGATAGCGCACCTCCAGCGTCTCGCGGTTATATCGGCGCCCGCCGCACGCTTCGCACTCGATGTACACGTCGGGCAGAAAGTGCATCTCGATGCGCAGGATGCCGTCGCCCTGGCACGCCTCGCAGCGGCCGCCTTTGACGTTGAATGAATAGCGGCCCGGTTTGTACCCGCGCGCCTTCGATTCGGGCAGGTTGGCGAACAGATCGCGGATGTGCGTGAAGACGCCGGTGTACGTCGACGGATTCGAGCGCGGGGTGCGGCCGATGGGCGCCTGATCGATGTCGATGACCTTGTCGACGTGCTGCAGGCCTTCGATGCCGTCGTTGGGTTCGATCGCCGTCTTCGCTCCGTGCAGCTTGTGCGCCAGCGCGCGCAGCAACGTGTCGATCACCAGCGTCGATTTTCCCGAGCCCGAAACGCCGGTCACGCAGGTCAGCACGCCGATCGGAAACGACACCGTCAGATCACGCAGGTTGTGGCCGCGCGCGCGTCGCAAGGTGATGTTGCGGTTGGCCGACTGGCGCCGGTGCTTGGGCACCTCGATGCGCTTGCGGCCCGACAGATACGCGCCAGTCAGCGATTGGGTGTTGCCCTCGATGTCCTCGGGCGTGCCGGAGGCGACGATGCGTCCGCCCAGCACGCCAGCCTTGGGACCCATGTCGATGACGTGGTCGGCGGCGCGGATGGTTTCTTCGTCGTGCTCGACCACCAACACGGTGTTGCCGAGATCGCGCAGGCGCATCAGCGCCTCCAGCAACCGGGCGTTGTCGCGCTGGTGCAGGCCGATCGACGGCTCGTCCAGGATGTACAGCACGCCCATCAGGGAGCTGCCGATCTGCGTGGCCAGCCGGATGCGCTGCGACTCGCCGCCCGACAGCGTCGCCGCCGTGCGATCGAGCGACAGATAATCCAGACCGACCTTGATCAGGAACGACAACCGATCGCCCGACTCGCGCAGGATCCGCCCGGCGATCTCTTTCTGGCGCGGCGACAGGGTCAGCTCACCCATGAAGGCGTGCGCCTCGCGGATGGTCAGCGCGGTCATCTCGGTGATGCTCTTGTCGCCCACCTTGACGTGGCGGGCCTCCTTGCGCAGGCGCGTGCCCTGGCAGTCCTCGCAGACCGTCTGCGACATATAGCGGTGGAACTCGTCGTAGATGGCCTCGAAGTCTTGTTCGCTGGTGCGGCCCTGCTCGCGGCGACGGCGTTCGTATTCGTCGAAGCGGCGCTGCAGGTTGGCCAGCACGCCCTCGAACTCTTTCTTGTAGGTGTGTTTTCGCCCGTTTTTTTCGAAGGAAAACTCGATCTCGTCGGTGCCGGAGCCGCTCAGGATCAGATCGCGGGTCTTCTGCGGCAGCTTGCCCCACGGCATGTACTGGTCGATCTCGAAGTGCGCCGACACCGAATCCAGCATCTGGTGAAAGAAGGCGCTGTTGCGCCGCTCCCACGGCTCGATGGCCCCTTCTTTCAACGACAGCTCTTCGTTGGGGACGATCAGATCGGGATCGAAGAACATCTTCGCCCCGATGCCGTCGCAGGCCGGGCAGGCGCCGGCCGGGTTGTTGAACGAGAACAAGCGCGGCGTGATCTCCGGATAGCTGATGCCGCAGGTCGAGCAGGCGAATTTCTCTGAGAAGACCAGATCCTCACCTTCGAGAGGCGAGATCTTCACCACCCCGCCGGCCAGCTTGGCCGCCAGCTCGACCGAATCGGTCAGGCGCTGGCGAATGCCATCCTTGCGCACCAGACGATCGACGAACACCTCGATGGTGTGCTTCTTCGCCTTGTCCAGCTTGGGCGGCTCGGCCAGCTCGAACAGATCGCCGTCGATGTTGGCGCGCACGAAACCGTCCTGGCGCAGCTTGGAAAGCTCGCTGGCGAACTCGCCCTTGCGATCGCGCACCACCGGCGCCAGCACGGAAAAGCGCGCGCCCTCCGGCAGACCCAGGATCTGATCGACCATCTGCTGGATGGTCTGCGAGGCGATCGGCTCGCCGCACTGATAACAAAAGACCTTGCCGATGCGCGCCCACAAAAGCCGCAGGTAGTCGTAGATCTCCGTGATGGTGCCGACGGTCGAACGCGGGTTGCGCGACCCGGACTTCTGTTCGATGGAGATGGCCGGCGACAGCCCTTCGATCGAATCGATGTCGGGCTTGCGCATCTGATCCAGAAACTGGCGCGCATACGCCGACAGCGACTCCACGTATCGGCGCTGGCCCTCGGCATAGATCGTATCGAAGGCCAGGGATGACTTCCCCGAGCCCGAAAGGCCGGTCAGCACCACCAGCTTGTCGCGGGGGATCTCCACGTCGACATTCTTGAGGTTGTGCTCCCGCGCCCCCTTGATGACGATCTTGCTCATGCTTGTCCGCGCCTCTTTGCCGCCGGTGGACCCTCCGTGCGCGCCCGCCTCTAGGGGAGAGGACAGCGAGCGGACGGATAGTTCACCAACGACACACTACCACAGCTCCCTGCAAGTAAAGCCGGGTGCGACAGCGCCGGCCGTGTTGTTTTTCAGGCAACAGACGCCGCTGTCAGCGCCCCCTGGTCAGCGCGACTCAGCGACGCGGCAGACCGGTCAAACGCACCGCCAGATCCAGCGCGGCGAGGAAACTGTCGGCGCGGGCGAGACCTCGCCCGGCGATGTCGTACGCGGTGCCATGGTCCGGCGACGTGCGCACAAACGGCAGCCCCAAGGTGACGTTCACGGCGTCGTCAAAGTGCAGCAGCTTGACCGGGATCAGCCCCTGGTCGTGGTACAGCGCCACCACCGCATCGAACCGACCCGTCGCCGCCTGGCGAAAGACCACGTCCGGCACGTGCGGCCCGCTGACGTCGGCGGACAGCTTGCGCGCGGCCAGGCGTTGCCGGGCCAGGACCAGCGCCGGCGTCACCAGGCGCGTTTCTTCATCGCCGAAGCGTCCGTCTTCGCCGGCGTGGGGATTCAGGCCGGCCACCGCCACGCGCGGCACCGCCAACCCGAACGCAGTGTGCAGCGCCTGCGCCGTCAACACCACGGCGGTGGCGATCCGCTCGGGCGTCAGCAGACGCGAGACGTCTCGCAAAGCGACGTGCGTGGTGGCGACGGTGACGCGCAGCTTGGGCCCGGCCAGCATCATGGCGAAGTCGGCGACGCCGGCGCGGGCGGCCAGATACTCGGTGTGACCGGGAAACTCGAAACCGGCGCGGGCGATCCAGGTCTTGGAGATCGGCGCCGTCACCAGGGCGGCGATCTGACCGGACAGCGCCGCGTCGGTGGCGGCGGTGAGATAGGCAAGCTGTGCCTGGCCCGAAGCGTCGTTGGGCTGGCCGGCCACCACCGCGCCGTCGGTGAGACTCGTCACCTCGACGATCTGATCAGGCCCTGGCGCCGGCAGGCTCAGCGCGGCGGCCGCCCTTTCCAAGATTCCGCGGTCGCCGAAGACCACCGCGTCCACCGCCGGCCGGTCGACCAGAGCGCGAACCACCACCTCCGGTCCGATGCCCGCCGGATCGCCAAGGGAAATTCCGATCTGATGCACGCTTCATCATACGACGCGGCTTCCGACGCGGCTTCGCCGTGACGATATTCGCCGCGGGCGGCGTCCAACTGGCATGTCGGCGATCTGGTTTTTGCTGGCGTTGGCGCATCCGTCGCTGATGTCCGCCGATTGGGGACTGTCGCACCAACCGCGACCGCTGGTAGCGCCGGAGACGGTGCGCCTGGCCTTGCACACCACGCTGTTTCGCCGCCTTCCGTTACGGCCGCCGCTTTCCCCGCTCCCTGCGCCACTGGCCCTGCGTGAAGAGGCCGTGTACCGCGTCAGCTACGGCCTGCTCGGATCGATCGGGCAGCTACATCTATCGATCGCCGACGAACGGGACGAGGGCGGACGGCGGCTGATCAAGGTCGCCGGCCGCGGCGAAGGCAGCATCCTCGGCCTTGGCCGCAGCGAAAAGAGCGTCGACGCCGAGTTCGATCCGGTGACGCTGGGCGCCCGGCGCTGGACCATGATCCGCACCGGCGGCGAGGATGTCACGGACGTGATCGATCAGGCGCAGGCCGGTGTCTTGCGCATGGCGCGCCAGAAGCCGGGCACGCCGCCATCGACCAAGCAGGTGGTGTTCTCGGCGGCGACGCCGACGATGGATCCGGTGGGTTTGTTGATGCGCCTGCGCGCGGCGCCGCCGGTCGCCGGCCAGTCGGCGGTTCTGCAGGTCCTCGACGGGCAGGCGCTGTGGCGGGTGAACTTGACCGGGGTCGGCCGGCAAGCGCTGCCCGAAACCGAAGGGCGCGTCTTCGCCGTGCGCGTCGACGGCCGCGCCGATCCCATCTATTACGACGGGCACGATGCCGACGATCGTCCGCGCCGCACCTTTGCCGTCTGGCTGTCCGACGACGACGCGCGCGTTCCGCTGCGCCTGACCATGCCGATCGGGATCGCCGATGTCGTCATTCAGCTGGTCGAGGCGTCGCGCACGCCTCGGGCGCCGTGAACCGCGTATCGGGATCGCCTTACGTGACGACGGGCGTGCCGGGCGCGCGCAGCTTGTAACCGACGTGGCGCACGGTTTCGATCATCACGCTGCCCGGGCCCAGCTTGGCCCGCAGGCGGCGCACGTGAATGTCGACGGTGCGGGTGCCGCCGGCATAGCGATAGCCCCACACCCGCGACAGCAGTTGCTCGCGGCTGAAGACGCGGCCAGGACGCTCGGCCAAAAATTTCAGCAGCTGGAATTCCTGCCGCGGCAGCTTCAGCGCGCGGCCGCGAAACGAAGCTTCGACGGCCACGGCGTCGATCACCAGATCGCCGATCTTGATGCGGCCGGCGGCGCGAAAGGACGACATGCGCCAGTCAAGCTGGCGGATGCGGGCGTAAAGCTCGGGGCCGACCACCGGCGCCAGGACGAAATCATCGGCGCCCGCTTCCGGATCCAGGCCGGCCAGGCGCGAGACCTCGACGCACAAGAGCACCGGCACGTCGGCCAGCGAACCCACCTCGCGCACGCGGCGGATGGCGGCGCGTCCGACCTCCAAGTGCGCGCCGGCGTCCACCACCACCACGGACGGGCGAGTGAGCTCGATGTCCTCGGGAAGCTGATCGACGTCGTACCCGACGGCCACCACCTCGCAGCCAAGTTCGTTCAGGGCCGACGCCGGTGAGTCTGGTTCGGACACTGCCGTTCCAGGGTTGGACGTCACGACCAGGGCTCTCATGTGCGGGCTACACTATCTCGCGTGTGGAAACGCCACAACAAAGACCAAAAACGGAAAAAAGCAAGAGGCGCCCGCGCCGCAAATCTGGCGCGCCGCGGGTCGGCGCGGAAAACCGTCGCCGACCGCTTGGCGTCCCGCGGTCCGGGTGCAATACTGGAAGGCAATGGACGATTTCCACTGCTCCTTCTGTGGGAAGCGGCGCCGCGAGGTGCGAAAGCTGATCTCGGGCCCGCGGGTGTTCATTTGCGACGAGTGCGTGGCCCTCTGCAATGACATCATCGCGAAGGAAGAAGCGGCTGAACGCCCGAAATATCCTCGTCCGCGCGAGATCTACGAAGAGCTGAACCGATACGTGATCGGCCAGGACCGCGCCAAGAAGGCGCTGGCGGTTTCGGTCTACAACCACTACAAGCGCATCGGCCAGCACGGCAAGGCCGGCGAGGTGGAGATCCAGAAGGGCAACATCCTGCTGCTCGGCCCCACCGGCTGCGGCAAGACCTTGCTGGTGCAGACGCTGGCGAAGAAGCTGGACGTGCCGTTCGCCATGGCCGACGCGACGACGCTGACCGAAGCCGGTTACGTCGGCGAGGACGTCGACAGCGTGATCAAGGCGCTGTACCGCAACGCCGGCAACGATCCCGAGAAAGCCAGCCGCGGCATCGTCTGCATCGACGAGATCGACAAGATCGCGCGCAAGGGCGGCGGCCCATCGGTGACCCGCGACGTCTCGGGCGAGGGCGTGCAGCAGGCGCTTCTGAAGATCCTCGAAGGCAAGCAGGCGTCGATCACGCCCGACGGCGCGCGCAACCGGCCGCAACAGGAATTGATCCAGGTCGACACCACCGACATCCTGTTCGTCTGCACCGGCGCCTTCAACGGCATCGAAGAGCTGGTGCGCCGCCGGGTCGGCGAGCGCGGCCTGGGTTTCGGCGCGCACATCGGCAAAGGCGAAGAGTCAAAGAACGCGCTGCGCGCCATGGCCCGCACCGAGGACCTGGTGAAGTTCGGGATGATCCCCGAGTTCATGGGCCGCTTGCCGATTATCGTTTCGGCCGACGACCTGGACGTCGAGATGCTGGTCGAGATCCTGTGGAAGCCGAAGAACGCGCTGGCGAAACAATATGAACGCCTGTTCGAAATGGAAGGCGTCAAGCTGCGTTTCACCGAGGACGCGCTGCAAGGCGTGGCGCAGGAAGCGGCCCGACGAAAATCGGGCGCGCGTGGCTTGCGGGCGATTCTGGAAGAAGTCATGTTGGACGTGATGTACGAGATTCCGTCGCTGACCGGCGTCACCGAGTGCGTGGTGACCCGCGACGTGGTGGTCTCGCGCGGCCGGCCGCAGTTGGTTCGGGAGAAGAAGGCTTCCTAAAAATCTCCGGACCGGACTAAAGTTGCGGCGCCCGAGCGTCGACACTTCGAACGTGTGCTAACCCCTGCGGGTCATACGTTTGTTCGTGAGTCTGTTTCACCACCGAATAACGAAAGGGCCGAGGGCAAATCACCATGCTGACTGAGAAGGAAAAGGCCCAGATCCGGACGGTTTTGGAGGACGAGCAGAAGCGCCTGGCCCGCACCAGCCAGAACGCGCTGACCTACTCGATGAACCACGAGCGCAACATCGGGCGCGATTCCATCGACGAGTCGATGGAAGAGGAGCTCTTCTCGACGGAGATGCGCCTGCACGACCGCGAGAAGTTCCTGCTGAACAAGATCAACAAGCAACTGCTGCGTCTGGGCAAAAACGAGATCGACGTCTGCGAGGACTGCGGCGAATCCATCTCGTTCCGGCGCCTCCTGGCCCGGCCCGTGACGACTCTGTGCATCGACTGCAAGGAGCAGAGCGAGCGCCAGGAGCAGGCCGCCGAGCAAGCTGGCCGCGGCGGCGGCCTGGCCGAGCTGGGCGACGTCGGCCCCGGCGGCGACGGCGACGCCAAGATTCCGACCGGCATCGAAGACTAACGCAGGCGTCGACCGTTTGGCCCTTCGACCCAAGCTGCACTAGCCCTCCCGCGCCATCTGTTATAGTTTTCCGGGCGCGGAGCCGGTGAAACGATGGCGGACAGTCGATATCGCATCACCGAGCGTGTTGCAGCCGGTGGCATGGCCGAGGTTTTTCGCGGCGTCGCCGAGTCGTTGCAGGGGTTCAAGAAGAACATCGCCATCAAGCGAATTCTTCCGAACCTGACCAAGAACAAGAAGTTCGTCGCCATGTTCCTGGACGAGGCGCGGCTTTCGCTGGCCCTCCAGCACGCCAACATCGTCCAGGTGTTCGACATCGGCCACGCCGACGACACGTACTTCATCGTGATGGAGTACGTCGACGGCGTGCACCTCAAGTCGTTGATGGAGTGGCGCCGCCGCATCAGCCGCCGCATCCCCATCGCTCACACGCTCTACATCATCATGGAGATGTGCAAGGGCCTCTCCTACGCGCACGAGCTTTTGAACCCCGACACCGGCAAGCCGCTGGGGATCGTTCATCGCGACATCTCGCCGCCCAACGTGCTCATCTCGAAGCAGGGCGAGGTCAAGGTGGTGGACTTCGGTTTGGCCAAGGCCACCAGCCAGCTGGAGAACACCGACCCCGGCGTGGTCAAAGGCAAGATGAGCTATCTGTCGCCCGAAGCCGCGCGCGGCGAGGAGGTCGATCACCGCGCGGACATCTTCGCCGTCGGCATCCTTCTTTACGAGATGCTCACCGGCAAGCGCCTGTTCTACGGCGAGACCGACTACCAGACCGTGGAGTTGGTGCGCAACGCCAAGATCCCGCCCCTCAAGGCGCAGAACCCGCAGGTCGAGCCCGAGCTGGAAGACATCGTCAGAAAATCGCTGGCCCGCCGGCCCGAGGATCGCTATCAAAGCGCGCTGGATCTCCAGGACGCGCTGGCGCACTACAGCTACTCGCGCGGACTCAAGGTCATCTCGCGCGACATCGCTGAGCTGGTGCGCCAGTGCCTGGACGACATGAACGCCCAGTCGGGCGAGGCGAAAAAATCCGGCAGCATCATCAACACGCTGCTGCAGGACGAGATCGTCAAGTTCACGTCGGTCGACTTCGAAGACACCGGCGCCAAGCCGCTGTCGGAGGACGATCTGTCGCCGTCCGATGCATCGCCCTTTGAAAATGCCACGGGCGATTTCATCGACCCGCGCGCGTGGTCCACGGAGCGCATGACGCCGGTGATCGGCCTGCACGAAGTTCCCGAGCTTCTTGAAGACCGGCAAACGATGAAGGAGACGCCCACCATCGCGTCGCAGGCGGCGCAAGCACGACAGACCCGACGGCCGTCGCAGAAGATGCCCGTGCCGCCGCCTCCGCCGATGGACGATTCGCCGCTGCCGCCCAGCCCGTCCGTCACCGGGCCCACGCCGGGCCCGGAGACTCTGGCCAGCGTGCTGGAGCCGTCGGTGACCAACGTGCCGACCATCGTGCGGCAGAAATCCCGCAACCGCGCGGCGCGCAGCTTTGTCATTGGCGTGGCCATCGGCGTGGTGCTCCTGGGCGCCACGGTCGCGGCATTGCTGGCCAAGCGATCGTCGGGGCAGACGGCGCCCGGGTCACCATCGTCTGGCGTGCGCTAACTGCGTTAGGGTGTTACGGCGCCGTCGCCGGCGCTTTTCGCCAGCGGCTCTGGCACCAGTGGAAACCGCGCGCCGTGAATCCGTTTCTGATCCGCCAGCCGCCACTGGCCGTCGCTCCACTCCCAGTGTTGTTCGATGGTCGACTTGTTCAGCAGGGCGCGCCGCTGATTGAACCAAGCCACCTCGGTGACCACGGTGGCCTTCTCCGAACCCGAAGCAAACTGCACCAGCGCCATTTCGTTGTCGGCGATGCTGAAGTCGTCGCCCAGATCGCGGCTGCGCACCAGCAGGGCCTGCGATTCATCCTTCGACAGATACGTCGACAGGTGTTCATAGCGGCCCCATCGCAGCTCGTTGTTGTAGTCCTGAGCGGCCTTGGTCAGGTTTTCCTCGCGTCGTTGCTGCGGGGCCAAACAACCGACGGCCACCGTGGCCGTCACCGCGGCCAACCAGCAAAGACGCGCGCGCATGCTCACGCTACGACGGTAAGCCCGCCTCAGCGCCGACGCAAAATTCTGGCGAATTTCGCTCGATCATCGGGGCCGAACTCGCCGGTGATCACCAGCAGCGCGAGATAGATCGCGCCCAGCGCCACCGTCGCTGCCAGGCCCAGCAGCTTGCCGTGCGCGGGAATGAGTCGCCCCAGCAAGACCACCACACCGATGGCCAGCGCCACCCGCGCCACCGTGCGCAGCGGCGGGCTTCCACCCAGTTCGCGTCGCAGATAGACGATGGCCGCCGCGAAGCCGACGGCGTTGCCCAACGTGGTCGCCAGCGCCGCCGCCATCAGCATCGGTCGTCCCGGCTGCGCGGCCGGTACCATCACCGAGGCCGCGCCGGCGCCCACCGCCACTGTCAGCGCCATCAAGATCAGCGTCGCCGTGGTCTTGCCTGCGGCGTTCAGGATCGCGCACGACACGCTGAGCATGGCCAGGCAGCATTCGCCCGCCACGAGCGTGGGAAGCGCCGCCGCACCGTCACCATATTCAGGCTTGTACAAGATCCCCAGCAGCGCTGCCGGACGCGCACCCAGCGTCAGGCCCATGCCCACCGCCAGCAGCAGCGCATAGCGCAGCGTCTGGGTGACGTAGGCGCGCGTTGCCTCGCGGTCCTGCGTGAAGGTCGAGCGCGACACCAGCGGAAAGATCACGAAGGTGACCACCACCAGCGCCTGATAGGGCAGCAAGGCCAGGGTGCGCAAAGCCTGATAGGTCGCGGCCACCACGCCAGCCGCCTGCGCGTCGACGGTGCCGGCGAAATGGTGCAGCAGCGGCTGATCATAGTTGAGCGCCACGTTCAGCAGGAGGCCGTACGTCACCACCGCGCCCATGTAGCGGCCCAAACGGCGGGCGGGAAACACCACGCCGGCCGTCACCGGCAAGCGCATCACCCGCGCCGCCACCATCAAGATGAAAGCCGCCGCCGCCGCGAACCCGAAGAAGGCACCGGTCACCTTCCACAGCACCGCCGCACCCAGCAGCAAGACGGCCTTGGCGGTCGAGAAACCGACGTCGAAGCTGGCTTGCACGCGAAACCGCCGCAGCCCGTTGGCTGATCCAACGAAGACCGCGTACAGCGAGTACAGAAACGGAATGGCCGCGGCGATGCGGAAGTAGTTGGTGTAGCTGGGCGCTTTTTCGAACGCCGCCAGCCAGGGCGCGCCGATGAAAAAGCCCAGGCCCAGGGCCGCGCCGACGCCCAGCTGAATCTTCAAGCCGGCGCGCTGGACAGCGCCCGCGCGCTGGTCATCCTCGGCGGTGAACTTGGAGATCGACTGGATGGTGGCCTGCACGACCGTGTTGTTCAGGATCGAGATCAGATTGTTCACCACCCCGAAGGCGCCGAACTCGCGCAGGCCGATGAGGCGGGTCAGCAGCACCTGCTGCAGAAAACCGCTGATCATGAAGTAGACCTTGGCGAACCCGATGAACAGTGCTCCGCGCCCGGCCACCACCGCCGCTTCGTGACCCGCCGCCGGGCTGGCGGTCTGCGATTGCGCGTCGGTCACGGTCGCCGCCCCGAGACCACGCGGTCGATCTGCCCGAGATCGCGGCGCCGCCGGATCTCGATGAAGCCGGCCGCTTCCATCAGCGACGCGGTGTCGGCGGCCTGGCCGGCGCCGATCTCCAGGGCCAGCCCACCGCCCGCGTTCAGCAACGACGGCGCGACGCTGATCAACCGCCGCACCAAGGTCAGCCCGTCCGGTCCGCCGTCGAGAGCCAGCGCCGGCTCGGCGCGCACCTCGGGCGCCAGCGTGGCGATGGTGGCGCTGGGAATGTACGGCAGGTTGGCGACGATGAGATCCAGCGGCGCCAGCGGCGAAAGCGCCTCTTCCAGATCACCTTGCGCGAAGGTCACCTTCACGCCGTGGTGTTCGGCGTTCTCGCGCGCCAACGCCAGCGCGTCGGCGGAAACGTCGGTGGCCGCCACCCAGGCGCCGGTGCTGTGCTTGGCGATGGCCACGGCGATGGCACCCGAGCCGGTGCCGACGTCCGCCACCTTCAGCGGCGGGCGCTCGTGCGTCGACTCGGCGGCGGGCTCGGTGGTGGCGGCGCGCAAGAAGGCCAGCGCTTCATCGACCAGCGTCTCGGTGTCGGGGCGCGGGACCAGCACGCGTTTGTCGACGGTGAACGCCAGACCGAAGAATTCTTTTTTTCCTACGATGTACGCCACCGACTCGCCGGCCTGGCGGCGCTTGACCAGTTCGCGCAGCGTGGTCAGTTCGGCCGGCAACAGCGGCCGATCGTGCTGCACATAAAGCTGCACGCGCCCGATGTTCAGCGCGTGCGCGGCCAGAAGCTCGGCATCCAGGCGGGGCGAATCTACGCCCCGTTCTTCAAAGCGCGAGGTGGTCCAGCGGATCACGTCAAGAACGGTCCAGCGCGCGGGCACGGCAGGGGCAGGCGGTGAAAGGACAGCCAAGGGTGCCGCTCAGTTTACACAAGGAGTGCTAGCATTTGCGCGCGATGAACAAGGACGGCTTCGCGTTGTTCGAAACAGCGATCGGTCGTTGCGCGATCGCCTGGGGCGCGCGCGGCATCGTCGGTGTGAACTTGCCCGACGGGCGTGAGGCGGCGACGCGGGCCCGGATGCAGCAGCGGTTTCCCACCGCGAATGAGACATCGCCGCCGGTCACCGTGAAAGCGGCGATCGAACGCATCGCCGCCTTGTTGCGCGGCGAGCAGAGCGATCTGTCGGCCATCGCCCTGGACATGGACGCCGTGCCGCCGTTTCACCGCCGGGTCTACCAAGCGGCGCGCGCCGTGCCGCCGGGGACGACCGTCTCGTACGGCGAGATCGCCGCCCAGGCCGGCTCGCCGGGCGGGTCGCGGGCGGTGGGGCAGGCCCTGGGCCGCAACCCATTCGCCATCGTCGTGCCATGCCACCGCGTGCTGGCGGCCGGCGGGAAAGTGGGCGGATTTTCCGCCACCGGCGGCATCACCACCAAGCTGCGCATGCTGGCCATCGAATCGGCGCGCGCGCCTGGCGGCAAAAACACCGGCGTCGCCGGCGGGGCCGAACCGTCGCCGCCGTTCGCCTTCGACACCGTCGCCGCAGTGACTCACCTGCGCGCCGCCGATCCGATCTTGGGGCGTCTCATCGATCGGGTCGGGCCGTTCGCCATGCAGCGCGATCACACCGCCAGCATCTTCGCCGCCCTGGCGCAGGCGATCGTCTACCAGCAACTGTCCGGCAAGGCGGCGGCGACCATCTACGCACGGGTGCGGGCGCTGTTTCCGCGCGTCCACCAAGGCCCGACGCCGCAGCAGATCCTGCGCGCCTCAGACGAGAAATTGCGCGGCGCCGGCTTGTCGCGTTCCAAGCTGCTGTCGCTGCGTGATCTGGCCCAGCGCACGAAAGACGGCGCGCTGCCCACGCTGGACGACGTGCACCAGATGGACGACGAGGCGATCATTGAAAGCCTGACGGAGGTGCGCGGCATCGGCCGCTGGACCGCCGAGATGCTGCTGATGTTTCGCCTGGGCCGGCCCGACGTGTTGCCCGCCGACGACTACGGCGTGCGCAAGGGTTACGCCCTCGCTTTCAAGAAACGCGCGCTGCCGACGCGCGAGCAGCTGCAAAAACACGGCGCGCGCTGGAAACCGTATCGTTCGGTGGCCGCCTGGTATCTGTGGCGGGCGCTGGACGCCGCCAAAGCTGAGACGCCTTAAACGTCGTCGGGAGGGATCTCGAAGCTGACCAGGTCGCCCTTGAAGCCGCGGGTCTTCCAGGCGCCGAACGCGATGCCCACCGCCAACCAGATTGCGCCGGCAATCATCGCCAGGCGCGAAAGGTTGATCCAGAGCAGGGCGCAGATCAGAAAACCGGCCAAGGGTGGAACCAGGTTGATGAGCTTCTTGTTCTTCTCGCGGACGTAATAGCGGACGAACGCCGCCAGGTTGACGCCCATGAAGGCGATCAAGGCCCCGAAATTCAGCAGCTCGGCGCCCAGACCGTAAGACAGCACGAATGCGCCCAGCACGGCGATGACGCCGACGAACAAGACGTTGTTGCGGGGGATGTGCGTCTTCGGATCGATGGCAGCGAAGAACTTTGGCGGCAGGGCGTTGCTGCGGCCCATGCCGTACAGCAGACGCGCGGCTCCGAGCTGCGCGCCCATGCCCGAACCGATGTTGGCCACCAGCAACGTCAGATTGATGACCACGAAGAACCACGGACCGGCGGCGCGTCCAGCGACGTGCACGAACGCCGTGTCGACGTCGGGAAACTTCTCCGACGCCGGCCAGATCAACTGGGCCAGGTAAACCTGGACCGCCGACAGGATGCCGATGGCCAAACAGGTCAATACGGTGGCCAGCAAGATGTTGCGCCGCGGGTTCTCTGCTTCCTCCGACAGCGTGGAGATGCCGTCAAAGCCGATGTAGGTCAGCACGGCGATGGACGTGCCGCCCAGCACGGAGCTCACGTTGAACGTATGCGGATCGTAAAACGGCCGCGTGAAGAAGCCCTGGTCATGCGGGACTCCGCCGATATAGCGCGCCGCCGCGATGAAGAAGATGGCGATCACCACGCCCATGCCGATGGCCATGCCGGTGTTCAAGCGCGCCGACGTGCGGATGCCGCGCAGGTTCATTCCAGTGAACAGGGCGAAGAAGAACAGCACGAACGCCCAGTAAGGAACGGCGGGGGCGAAGTTCATCGCCGCCTTGCTGCACCAGATGATGCAAATCATCGGGTTCAGCATGTAATCCATGGCCATGCTCCAGCCGGTGGCGTAACCCAGGGCCGGGTGGATCTCTTGGCCGACGTAGGTGAAGGCCGATCCGGCGCTGGGATAGGCGCGGGCCATGCGACCGTAGCTGAACGCGGTCAGCAACATCGCCACCATGGCAATCAAGATGGTGGTGACCACGTGTCCGTTGCCGCGCTCGCTGAGCACGCCGAACACGGACATCGGCGCCACCGGTTGAATGACGATGATCCCGTACAGGATCAGGTCGCGCAGGGTCAGCGAGCGCTTCAGTCGTTGCGGCTGGGTCGCAGTCTGCCCGTCTGCCATGGGCGCGAGATATACACCAGAACGCTTGGCCGATTGTGGCCTGAAGCGAGGGCTATTTTCGCATCGGCTGCTAAAATGCGCGGCTCATGAAACCGAGTCCCAGCGAGATCGAATCGGCCGCGGCGCGCCTCACCGGCGGCGATCCGCAAGCGGTGGTGGCGTGGGCCGTCGAGCGTTTC
>DASXQB010000156.1:0-13300 GCA_036493295.1 Polyangia bacterium
CGGACTACTTCACCGGCGGGGTCTCGGTCCCGTCGCTGTGCCCATCAGCGATCTGCGCGTCACCGATGACCTGCTCGGCCGCGCCCAGGCGGCGCTTCACGGTCGACAGAGAGACATTCAGTTGGGTGGCGATCTCGTCCAGCCGGAGGCCTTCCACCCGGCGCAGCAAGAAAGCGGTCCGCGATTCGTCGTGCAGCCGATCGACGACGGCATAAGCGGCCTTCAGTTCGGCGGCGACATCGGGAGAAACCGTGCGCGCCACCAGATCGTCCAGGTCGGCGGGATCACGGTTGAGCAAGCCCAGCCTGGCCAGCAGGTGGCGGCGGCGAAAGACTTTGTGCGCGGTGCCGACCACGATGGCCGACAGCCAGGAGGCGAACGCCGCTGGCACTTTCAGCTTGTCCAGCGACTGCAGCGCCTGGGTAAAGCTGTCTTGGACCAGATCGTCCAGATCCGAATCCCTGCCCATCAGGGCCAGCGCCAAGGCGCGAACCCGCGGCGCATGCCGACGAAACAACAGCTCCATTGCTTCGACAGTGCCCCGCTGCGCCTGGATCACAAGCGCCGCGTCGGTCGGCCCATTACCCGGTGTTGCCATGGCCATCCGCATCAGTGTTTCTCCGCCAGCCTTGTCAGGCGGCGCCGCCACGAATGACGACCCCGAGCGCTCTGTTCCCACCGAGCGCCCATGTTCGACAGAGCCATTCCAATGCCTTAATAGACGGCCTGCGCTGATCGGACAGGCAACAAAGTGGGGCGCGCCGAGGACTACCCCGGCAGATAGACGATTCCCACGAAGTACGGCGAGGGCACGGCGGTCAGACCACCTACCTTCGTCAGCCGTCCGGTGGTCGCATCTACCCGGAACCACAGGATCCCCTCGCCAAGCGCGCTTTGCTGATTGGCGACCAGGAGAAAACGCCCGCCTGGGTCCATGGCTATGCTGCGGGGTGTGGCAACGGCCCCATCACCGGTTTCGAACCCGAGCAAGGTCATTTGGCCGGTCGCATTAAGGCTGAACATCGCCACGCTGTCGTGCCCTCGGTTCGAGCCATAAAGAAATTTTCCAGATGGGTGCACCACCACCTCGGCGGCATATGTCTCGCCGGCAAATCCCTCCGGCAGCGTCGAGAGAGTTTGAAACGGGGTCAGCGCGCCGAGATCCGGATCGTAGTCGTAAGCATCAATGGTCGACGCCAACTCGTTGATGCCGTAGGCGACGCGACCGCTGGGATGAAAGGCCAGATGCCTTGGCTGGGCTTGCGCGGCAACGCTGATGCTCGGGGGCTCGCTCGGGGTCAGGGCGCCGCTGCCGACATCGAGACGAAACTGTACGACCTGGTCCAGGCCCTTGCACGGAACGAAAGCGAAACGACCGTAGAGATCAGTGATGATCTGGTGCGGCATCGCCGTGCCACCCAGCCCGAGGCTGCTCACCTGGAAACCAAGGCTGCCGTCGGCGCCGACCGCGAATGTACTCACCGTGCCGCTGGCGTAGTTGGCCACCAGCAGCCATTTTCCCGACGGATCCAAGGATAGGTGCACCGGCTGGTCACCGCCGGAGGGCAGATCGTTCATGCGGGTCAAAGCGCCGGTCGTCTGATCGATGGCCAGCGCGACCACCTGGCCACCGGGATTTACTTCGTTGACAGCGTACAGGTGCCGAACGCTGCTATCCCAGGCCAGGAACGACGGCATCGGCCCCGAGTCGCCAGTCCCTTGCGGCGACAAGGTGCCCTGCGTGACATCGAGCGAGAAGATGCTGATGTTGTCAGCACCGCCGACATAGGCGAACGGCCGCCCAAGTGGCATCGTCGCCGGCGGAACGTCGAAGCCGTCGGCGCTATTGCCCGCATCTTCCGACCCAGCGCCGCCAGGGCCAAGATTCATCCCAGAGTCGTCGCCGAGCGAGCCGCCCATCGCCGCCAAATCAGCCGCGCCCCCGCCGGCATCGCCGATAGAAACGGAAGATCCACAACCCACTGCCGATAGCACGACCATCACCAAGGCTAGCGCACGCAACGGAAGAGCCCACCGCTGACGAAGACGCCTTCGGGCAAGGATGCCGCCGATTCGCCTGGGTGGCTCACCCAGCGAAAATCGACAGAAACGCCGCGAAACTTAGTGAACCGGCGCCGCTGCCGCTGTAACCAGTGAGAAGAGAAACCACCATCGCTCCCGCTGCCGAGAAACCAGACGACTGGGCGCTTTACGTCAAGCACCGCGCGCGCATGACCGCCGCGCTGCTGGACCCAGGCGGTGAGCGCGACCGCCGTCTGTGCTTGCTCGGCGCCGGCCGCTGCAACGACGTTGATTTGAACGCACTGCTGGCAACGTTTGCGGAGATTCACCTGGTGGACATCGATGCGGCGGCGCTGAACGCGGCGGTCGCGCGCGTCCCTGCCCCGGCGCGTGGACGATTGCACCGACACGCGCCGGTGGATCTTTCCGGACTATCGCAAAGGTTGCCCACCTGGGAAAAAAAACCGCCCACCCTGGCCGAGATTCAAGCGTACAGCACCGCCACCGTCGTCGCCAACGTCGCCCGCTTGCCCGGTCCCTTCGACGTGGTGGTGTCGGCCTGCATGCTGACGCAGATGTCTTTTCATCTGTCGGACGTTATCGACCAGCAGCACCCGATGCTGGGCGCGATCCGCCAGGCGTTGCTGGTGGCGCACCTGGGAACCCTGCTTGAGCTGACCGGTCCCGGCGGCGAGGCTCTCCTGATCTGCGATCTGACGTCGTCCAGTTTCTACCCGCTGGACGACCTGCCCGCCGGCGGCGATTTGCGCCAGGTGATGGACGATGTGCTGGGGAAGAACGCGTTCTACGTCAGCGCCAACCCGACCTTGATCAAGCGCCTCCTGCGCCGCGAGGATGGTCTGCGCGGGCGCGGCGGCGAGCCGACGCTGATCGAGCCCTGGCTGTGGACCGGCGGCCCGGAGCGCACGTATCTGGTGTACGGCCTGCGCATCAAGCGCACGTAATTGTCACCGAGAACCCGCGTCTGGATCACCCACCCGGGTGTACGTTCAGGGAGCCGTGCCGACCTCGATCGACGATCCCGCCGTTCAACAGCTTTTGCTCGCCGCGCAGAGAGGCACCCTCACTCCGACGCCGTTTCCCTCGCCGGCCGACTGGCGCGATGTGTGGATTTATTTCCTGTTGATTGATCGCTTCAACCGCCATGACGGGCAAGCGCCGCTGGGCACGAAGGCCAAGCCCCCGGTTGCCTGGGGCGCGCCGTATGGCTTTCGTCAGGGCGGCGACCTCAAGGGCGTGCGGCAGAAGCTTTCATACCTGGCCGAGCTGGGCGTCAAGGCGATCTGGCTGTCGCCGGTGCTCAAGAACGCGCGGCCGGCCGGCTGGGCCTTCAACTATCACGGGTACGGCGCGCAGGATTTTCTGAACGTCGACGAGAGACTGGGCTCTGACGGTACGCGCGCCACCGCCGAGACCGAGCTGCGCGCGCTGGTCGATGGCGCTCATCACCTGGGCATCTACGTCATCCTGGACATCGTGCTGAACCACGCCGGGCGCGTCTTTGACTACGTGCGCGGCGGCGGCACAGTCGATCAATTCACCGATGACGGCGTCATGCAGGCACCCGCCGGACAAGAGCCGCCCATCGAATGGATGAACGGCCTGGGGCTGCCGCGCGCCGACTGGACCAACGTGTTGCCGGCGGCCGGCCTGGGCGGGGACGACGCGGTCTGGCCGACGGATCTGCAACGCGCCGATTTATTCCGACGCCGCGGCGAGAAGCTGTCCGATCAGGTTCCGACCGGCGGGTTTGTTTCCGGCGATTTCGGAGCCATGCGCCAGCTGGTGGTCGAGTACGACGCCGACGCCGCCGGTGATCCGCTGCTGCGACAAAGGCGCGGGCGTTATCCCGTTCTGGACGTGCTGGTGAAGGCCTACTCGTATTTGATCGCGCGCTATGACTTTGACGGATTTCGCATCGACACCGTCAAGTACGTCAGCCCGAGCATGGTCCAGCAGTTCGGCAACGCGGTTCGCGAGTTCGCGCTGGGGATGGGCAAGAAGAACTTTTTCACCTTCGGAGAAATCTACGACGACGAAAAGACCATCGCCGCCTTCGTCGGCCGCAACGCTCCGGCCGGCGAGGGCTTCGGCATCGACGCCGCCCTGGATTTTCCCCTGTTTTTTCAGCTGCCGGCGGTGGCCAAAGGCCTGGCGCCGGTGGAGTCAATCGCCGGTGTGTACCAGGTCCGCAAGGACGCTGAAAGAAGCCAGCTTAGCTCGCACGGCGAGGCGGGGCAGTACTTCGTCAGCTTTCTCGACAACCACGACCAGGACGCCCGTGTCCGCCAACCGTCGACGCCAGCCGATCAGGTGACGCTGGCTTTGGGCGCACTGTTCACGTTGCCAGGCATCCCGTCGCTGTACTACGGCACCGAACAGGAGCTGACCGGAACCCAACCAACGCGACCGCAATACGAGGGTGTGCGCGAGGCGCTGTGGGGCAAGCCGCACGCCTTCGACACCACCGGCGCGACAGTCACCGCCATCAAACAACTGGCGGCATTGCGCGCCGGCGAACCCGCGCTGCGTTTTGGCCGTTTGTATTTTCGGCCGGTGTCGGCCAACGGAGCCGACTTTGGTTCATCGCGCGGCAACGGCGGGCTGCTGGCGTACGCGCGCATCTTGTCGGGCCGCGAGCTCGTGGTGGTGGCCAACTGCCAGGGTGATGGTGGCGCGGCCCCATGGCGTGGGTTCGTTGCGGTGGACCTCGATCTCAATCGGACACCGCAAACGTACCGGGTGGCCTTCAGCAATCGTGGCACGAGCGGCGCTGGTACGGTCGCGTTGATCTCGTCGGCGGTGTTCTGGGACGACCACGACCAGCCGGCAACGCCGGGGTCTGCCGCCGCATTGTTTGTCGCGCTGGCGCCAGGAGAGATTCAGATCCTGGCGCCCGAGTAACGGTCTATTGGCGGCGCCGGCGGCGAATCAAGAAGCCCAACGCAACGGCGAACAGACCGACCGGCGCAGCGCTGCCCAGCGGCACGCCCGCACCCACAACGCAGCCCGAACTTGTCGATACGCCGGGCGCATTGCCGCCACTGGCGCCTCCGGTGCCGGTGCTGCTGCTGGTTGATCCCCCGCTGCCACCGACGGCGCTGGCGCCGCCGCTGCCACCACCGCTGTCGCCGCCTGTGCCGGTGGCGGGCATCGCCGCGCCGCCGCTGCCACCGCTGGCGCCGCCGGTTCCGCCCGTCGAAGCATCCGTACTCGCCGTTGGTGCGTCGGCGCCGCCATCGTTGACCGAGCCGCCGTCAACGCCCGGCTCCGGCGTCGAGCCCGTATTCGGAATGATGCTGGGATCGTACTTGGCTCCCATCGACACCTGGACCATCGTGATGCGCACGGTGGTCGGCGTGGTCAGGTTCATCAGCGCGGGGAAGTTCGTGATGTGCCCCGCGCCGCTGCCGTTGATTGTGTAGACCAGATCGACCTCTTTGACGCCGGTCTGCCATTGGAGGGTGCTCGCTTGAAAGAACGTGTGCATGTCGGCGTCCTTTTCGTAGACGCCAACCTTGGTGTAATAGTCGGTGTAGGGGCAGCCGTAGTGGCCGGCATTGTCCACGTAGCACAGCGCCCACCCAGCCATTTGGGTGCCGGGCGGCTTGTCGATGACCTCGGCGCGAATGTGGACGGTGCCGTCTTTATAATTGACCGGCGTGACCATATTGGTCGGTCGCATCTTGTTCAGGAAGTTCTTCTCGGTGACGTAGAAATGCGATTTTTCCGCCGCGGCTTCTGCCTCGTCCCACGTGTAAGTGAACATGGCGTCAAACAGCATGAATTGATCGGCGTGCGCCCGCGTGGACACCAGCGAAAGAAGGCCGCCCAGCACGAGGGCAGAAAGATTGATCCGACTTCGGCGGGACAGTTGGAACGGGGGGTCGGCGAATCGCATTACACGCCTCCGGCGCAGTCGCAACGGGTGGAGCTCGAGACAATCAAGAGCTCACAACGGGGAAACTGACGATAGAAAGATTTCAGGACCAGCGCAAGGAAGAAGCGGCAAAAGACCTGGATTTCAAATGGGTTTGATCGATTTCTCGGTGTCAATACCACTCCGTTTCTGCGCTGCGCCGCGACCTGGATGCCGTCGGTGGCCAACGATGCGCGCACAATGAACGTGCACGCTGGTTTGGAAATTGATTGCAGTTCTTGTTGCGGATATTTCGCGCCGTCCATTGGCCATTTTTCGCCACAGTGACAGTCACGGATTGGCTGTCTTCCGCAACGAAACTCTCAACCATGTTCCGCGCAACTTAGACGGAGATCAGGAATACCGGAAATGGACCACCCGCCCGCGGAAGCAAAACGGCGGCGCTGGGTTTCTCATCGCCGCGGTGATGGGCTAAGGTGCGGCTCCACCAAGGAGGGACTATGAGAATTGACCGCATGTTCGGAACCTGTGCCCTGATGTTGCTTCTGCCGGTTGTGGTTCGCGCCGAGGACAAGGCGGCTCCCGCTGCCAAACCCGCCGCGCCAGCCGTTGCCAAACCCGCCGCTGCCGCCCCGGCGGCTCCAGCCGCTGCAGCTCCGGCGGCGCCGCCCGCCCCTGCTCCTTCAGCGGAGCTGGACGCGTTCATGAAAGGCTTCGACGGCAGCTGGAAATGCGAAACGAAGTTCGCGCCCAACGCCTTCGGTCCGGGCTCGCCCGAGATGACCACCAAGTCGACGGTGAAGATCAAAAAAGATCTGGGCGGCTTCTGGTGGCGCGGCGAGTACGAGCTGAAGAAGACCAAGACCATGCCTGGATTCAAAGGCTACTTCTTCGTCGGTTTTGATCCGGGCACCAAGCAGGCGCTCATCACCGGCATCGACAACATGGGCGGCCTGGCCAGCGGCAGCGGCCCCATCACCGGCAATTCGGCCACCTTCGTCGAAGAGGGCTTCATGGGCGGTCAGAAGGTGAAGACCCGCGAAGTGATGGAGACGAAGGACAAGAGCGCCTTCCACAAGTTCGAGGTCGACTTCGGCAAGGGCTATCAGCCGATGGGCGAGGACAGCTGTAAGAAGTAACGTGTTCTTCCTCACGCCGGGGCCGGAGGGCGCTTCCCGGCGTGAGTGTTTTTGCCAAATTGTTGCGCGCAGCGTACGGGAAGATCGACAGTCTGGTCGCGTTTCGTTAGAAACAAGGCACGCCGAAACGTGACGAGCAGGGGGACGTCACAGGCGCAATGTCCCATCCAGGAGGCCCGTCATGTCTGTCGATCACTCCCGTCTCAAGCTTGGCAAGAACCCCGCTCGCCACGATCCGCGCACGTTGCAGATGGCCAACTACCTGACCTTGCCGACCATCCCGGCGGCGTGCGACTGGACAAAAAAAGCCGCATCGTCCTGGGGGATGATGCTGAATGATAAGCTAGGCGACTGCACCTGCGCAGCGGCCGGACACATCACGCAAGCCTGGACCGCCAACGCCGGCCCTCAAGAGCTGACCATCTCCGACGGTGACGTCGAGAAGGCGTACGAGGCGGTCGGTCACTACAAGCCCGGCCATCCCAACACCGATCAAGGCGCGGTGGAAATGGACGTGTTGCAGTACTGGCGCAAGCACGGAATCGGCGGCCACAAGATCAAGGCCTACGTCGCCCTGGAGCCAAAGAACCACCAGCACGTGATGGCGGCGGTTGATCTGTTTGGCGGCTCGTACATCGGCGTGTCGCTGCCGGTGTCGGCGCAAAAACAGACCATTTGGTCGGTGCCTCCCGGCGGCGCCACCGGCACCGGCGCGCCCGGTTCGTGGGGTGGCCATGCGGTGGTCATCGAAGCCTACGACGGTCATGGCCTCACGTGCATCACCTGGGGCCAGCCCAAGCGCATGACCTGGTCGTTCTGGGACACCTATTGCGACGAAGCCTACGCGCTGCTGTCGGATTTGTGGGCGCCGAAGTCCAAAGAAGCGCCGTCCGGTTTTGATATGGCGGCGCTGAACAGCGACCTGAAAGAAGTGACCGGCTAAAAGAGACGGCGGCCGCGGCGCGCGCCACTTCCGAGAGCGCGCCGTCGCCGGCTTGGTCCGCGCGCGATCTGCGCGCGCGTCGTGGCGCTCGTAATCGCGGTCGCGGTCGACGCTGGCAATCAAGGCGGCGGATTCGTGAGGTAGTCCTCCTGGACCCAATGGGTCGTGGCCTGGCCCCGACAGAGATAGTAATTCGTATCGGCGGGCATCCAGGCGTCGTCGCTGGTCTGCGTATAGATGAAGATCGGCTCCGTTCCCAAATAATCACAAGGGCCGGTCAGCGGCGGCGTGTACGCCAGCGCGACGGCGCGAATCTCGCAGAATTGATACACCGGCTGCCGCGCGCCATTGATGACGTAGGTCTTCATCTTCTGGTAGCACGGCCCACCGGTCGACGGACATTGCGCCCAGCCGCACTGGTCGTCGCAGGTCATGCTGGGCGTATAGCCATTGCCGTCGGCGTTGCAGATCGACGACGCGCCTTGGTTACACATCACTGACTGTGGCTTGCAGGTGTTGCATTGCAGGCGGGCGGTGCTGCAGCCGTTCGGGCACGCGGTGTCGTCCGCGAAGCCCGAGCCGTCCGGCTTGCAAAGTTGCAGGTTGGTGCCGTCGGTGCTGCAGGCGTGAGTGACGCTGGGATCGCAGCTGGTACACATGCCAGCGCCACGACAAGCGTACTTGCAGGTCATCTGCACTTGCCAGTTGCCATTGTTGTCGCACTGACGCGACAGCGTGTCGGAACAATCGGTGGCGCCGGGGACACACAAGCCCGCGCAGGCACCGCCCTGGCAAACGAACGGGCACGGCGTCTTCGCCATCCAGTTGCCTGAGCCGTCACACACACGCGGCGTGCCGCCCGTGCTGCCCTGGCAATCCATCGCACCAGGCGAGCAAGTGCCGGCGCAATCGCCCGCGCCGGTGCACACCGACGCGCAAGCGGTCAGGTTCTCCCACACCCCCAGATCGTTGCACATCTGCGGGACCTGATTGGCGCCGCAACGTTTGGTGGCGGGCACGCAATCGCCGACGCAGGCGCCGGCGCGGCAAGCGTTGGGGCAATCCATCTTCTTGGTCCAGTTTCCGTCGGTGCCGCAGACCTCGATGGCCTGTCCGACGGTCGCGCAGCGGGTGGAGTCGGCGGTGCACGCTGGCGGGCCTCCGTCGGTGGTGACGCCGCCGGAACCGCTGGCGCCGCCGCTGCCGCCGTCATTGCCGGGGGTGCCGCCACTGCCGCCATCATTGCCGGGTGTGCCGCCGCTGCCGACAGCGCTGCCGCCAGTTCCCGCGCCTCCTCCGCTGCCCGCCGCGCCGCCGTCGTTCTGCGATGGATCGAACAGCGGCAACTGGCTGGCCTTGTCCTGGTTCGACACGCACGTCGATTTGGCGGCGTCGTTTGGATCCGCCACGCAGCGCTGGCCAGAAGCGCAGGCCGGCGCGCCGACGCCGCAGACGGCGTACAAGGTCAGCACCAACACCCGTCTCTCGTTCTTCACGAAGCCGATGTGCGAACTGGTCTGGACCTTGTCCACGCCCTTCCATCGTCCGACCACCACGATATCCACCGCGTCGGACGAGCTGGTCGGCGGCACCAGACCAAAACGAAAAGGAAAACTGACCGCTCCTGTCGCCGACGCCGACAGGGTGAACGTCGTCGAAATATCCTTGCCGACGGTGACCACCGCCTGGTCAAGATCGGTCCCGGCCGTCAGCCCGACGGCGCGAACCTCGATCACCAGACCGGTGTTCTCGGTCTTTCCGCAGCCGCTGTTGGCGACCGTCGCCAGCAACAGCACCGCCGCCACCATAAGCCGCGATCCCATTTTATTTTTGTTCATATCTATTTGCTACCAAGGCAAGTGGGCTGGAAGTCACAAGGATACGTGGTCGATCCGCCTCGGGTAGCGAGGACCACTCCCACCACGCCCGCCGCGACGACGCCCGCCACCACGCCCCAGAACCAGGCGCGCTTGTAGATGGGCGGGGGTTGGTCAGCCGAAGCGCCATTGGGCGATGCGGCCAGCAACGTCGGCTGGCCGGCTTGATCGCTCGCCCGCTCTGCGGCACCGGCCAGAGCCGGCGGCAGCGGCGGGACCGGCAGCGGTGGCGGCGCGGCCAGCACGGCCACCACATCCAGCTTGGCTCCCGGCTCGCCGCGGATGGTTCGCGTCCACGGTGCGCCGCCGGCGGGAGACTGCACGGCAACCAGATGCAAGCCGGGGTTCACCACCGCCGGTTGAGCCAGCGGCGCGTGCCCTTCCTCGACGCCATCGATCGAAACAGTGGCGTCCGGAACGTCGGCGCTGATCTGCACCAGCGTGACGTGGGGCCGAAGCGCATCGATGCGAATGCGGGCGTCGGCCCGGCGGGCGGCCAGATCGCTGGTCGCCTCGGCGGTGTAGATGCGGTAGGCGCGGATGGCCTCCGCCGGGCGATTCAATCCTTCTTGGGCCAGGCCAATGTTGAACTGGATCTTGGCGCTGGCCACCAGCCGGTAGGCATCGGTGAATCGCTCCAGCGCGGCGGCGAATTCTTTCTTGTCCAGCAGCTTGGCCCCTTCCTGCAGCAGCGTCGTGGCGCGCTTCTTGTCGGCCGAGGTGTCGGCGCGGCTGATCGGCGACCACCCGACCAACAACCAGATCACCACAAGCCCGAAACTTATCCGGGACGCGGAAGGTGCTTTTCTTAGGCAAGAATTCGGACCCAAGCGACTAGACATGCTTCCCACTAGTTAACCCAACCGTTGCGCGGGTTGCGCAAAAATATCTATTCAGCACAGCGGGCCAATCGTCGCAATCGCGCCAGATCCACGAAATTTCGCGCAAAAAACCATAAACGACGCGCTGGACCACCGTCAGTCCGTGATATTGATCGCATCGATGCGTCCGCGGTGGCATCTGCGGCAGGGACGCGCGGCGCTGCTCATCGCCGCGATGGCCGCGGCCAGCTGCGGCGCCGAACAAGCGAATCTCACGGGCGTGATGATCAGCGATGGCGCCGCCTCCGACGTCTTTGTCAGCGTCGATCAGGCGCCGGCGACCGACGACAGTGGCGCCCCGGCAACCGTCGTCACGGTAGACGCCGGCGGTGGCGCGGTGGACACGCCGATCGTCTTGCCGGCACCCGACGCCGGGACAGCGATGCCCGATGTCCTGCCTCGGGACACCGCCACCACCGCTGACGGAACGGGCGGTCCCCTTTTGCCGTGGCCCGCAGCGGTCGCCATCGTCACCGCCGTCAAGCCGCCTACGTTTCCAAACAAGACCTGCGCGCTGGCTGACTACGGCGGCAACGGCGATGGTGTCACTGACAACACCGCGGCCTTCGCCGCCGCCATCGCCGCCTGCAGCAAGGCTGGTGGCGGTCACGTCACCGTGGCGGCCGGAACCTTCGTGACCGGCGCGATCGCATTGCTGGACAACATCGATCTGCATATCGACGCTGGCACCACGCTCGCTTTCAGCGGCGACGAAACCAAATACCCCTTGGTGCTGACTCGCTATCAAGGCATCGAGCTGATGAACCGGTCGCCGATGATCTACGCTCTCGGGCGCAAGAACATCGCTGTCACCGGCTCAGGCGTGCTGGACGCCGCGCAGACGGTTTCGTGGAACAAGACCGACGACAGCGCCTGGACGACTTTGGTGGCCTGGGGCGATGACGGCACGCCGGTCAACCAACGCGTCCTGCCCGCCGGCAGCCACCTGCGGACATCGGTGGTGATGCCGTATCAAAGCCAGAACGTTTTGATCGCCGGCCTCTCAGTGAAGAATTCACCGTTCTGGCAGATCCACCCGACACTGTCGTCGAACGTGACTTTGCAAGACGTCAGCACCGCCAGCAGCGGCAGCGAAGCCACCGGCCTGGTCATCGAGTCCAGCAACGACGTCGTGCTGCAGAACGGATCGTTCGTGGCGGGTTCGGACTGCGTCGCGCTGAAAGCTGGCCGCGACAATGACGGCCGTCGAGTGAACGTCCCCACCAAAAACGTGGTCTTGATTCACGTGCGCTGCCAGGGCGCGGGCGGCCTGCTGGCGGTGGGCAGCGAGGAAACGGGCGGCGTACAGAACATCTACGCGTCCGATCTGGCGACGATGGGGACTGGCATCGATACGGTGCTGTTCATGAAAGCGACGCCCACGCGCGGAGGCGTGGTCAGCGATCTGTTCTTGGACGCGATCAACGCGAGCAACCTGCGCGGCACCTTCTTCGTCGCCACCTTGACGTGGACGGGCGTGACCGCCGGCGACTTCCCGTCGACGTTTGGTCCGGTCAGCCTCAGCCATGTCACGGTTGACGGCGCGGCGCGCGTGCTGGACGCAGAAGGTTTGTCGGCCAGCATGCTCGGGCCGTTCAGCATCAGCGACGCCACCTTCACCACGATCACACAAGCGACCAGCACCGTCACGTTCACCAAGGCGGTGACGTACACCCGGGTCACAGTCAACGGCGCGACCGTGAACTGACGCCAGGCATGCGCGAGCGCGCCGCGAATTGCGCGGCTGCCGCGTCCGACTATCATGGCCCGGTGATCGGGAGCTTTCGTCGACGGTGGCGGCGCGGCCGCAGCGGCGCGGGCCAGGCGGCGGCCGCGTTGATCGCGGCACTGGCGACCGCGGCGCCGCTGGCGGCGCGCGCCGACGACGAACAGCCGCCGCCCGAACTGACGCTGAGCTGGCGCGCGCCCGCCGACTGCCCCAGCGCCGCCGACGTTGAAGGACAGTTCGCGCGCCTGCTGGGTGGCGTCCGCCGCAAGCCCAGCCGCAAGCACCTTGACGCCACCGCGACCGTCACACGCACGCCCGGCAACTCCTGGAGCGTGCAGCTGCAGACCATGCTGGATGGCGTCCCTGGCCAGCGCACGCTGGAAGGCGACTCGTGCTGGACGGTGGCCTCTGCCGCGGCGTTGATCCTGGCGCTGACCATCGATCCGAACGCGGTGATCGACCTACCGCAACCTTTGAAAGCGCCGCCTCCGCCCCCGCCGGCGACGGAAACCAAACCGCTGGCGGGCGCCCCGGTGTCGGCGCCGTCGTCGTCGTGGCAGCCATTCGCGCGTGCCTTCGCCGGCGTGACGCTGGCGCTGTTGCCGGAACCAGCGTTGAGCGGCGGCTTGGCGGCGGGCCTGCGCCGCGGACGCTGGCGGGCCGAACTGTCGGCGTTGGGCACCGAGGAACGCCAGCACACCACCGCCGATCGGTCCACCGCCGGCGGAGACTTTCGTTTGTGGGCGGCCGGGGCGCGGGCCTGCGGCGACGCCAGCGCAGCCAGCGGCGTGGGCGCGCTCGTCTTCCC
>DASXQB010000157.1:0-10131 GCA_036493295.1 Polyangia bacterium
CGATGATCGTGGTCAGCGCGCTGGCGGTGCTGCTGCGGAATCAGGTGCGGCCCCGAGGCATGCGGCGACTAGGGTTGCCCTGTCACTTGACGGGCAGCGGGATGGCGTTCCCATGGCGGGTGCTGCGCGATGCGCCCGAGATGGAGGCCAATCTCGTCGAGGATCTGGTGATGGGCATCGAAATGGCGCTGCGCGGACAACCTCCGCTGCTGTGTTCTGCGGTGCAAATTGCCAGTGAATTGCCGGACGAAAACCAGGCCGGCATGACGCAGCGTCGACGATGGGAACACGGTCAGCTGCTGACGCTGCGCACGTACGTTCCGCGGCTGTTGCTGGCGGGCCTGCGCCGTGGCCGGGCCGACTTGTTCGCCATCGGGCTTGATCTGATGGTCCCGCCGCTGGCGTTGCTGGTGGCGTTGCAATTGTCATTGGTGGCGTCGGCCAGTGGTCTGGCGTTGGTCGGTGTGACGTCGTCGACGCCGGCGCTGCTGGCGATCGCGGGGCTGGCGGCCGTCGGTGCGGCGGTGGGCGGCGCGTGGTTGCGCTTTGGCCGACGCGCCTTGCCGGCGCGCGGGCTTCTGTTCGTGCCGTTTTATTTGCTGTGGAAGATTCCTCTTTACGCCGCGCTGCTGGTCCGCCGCCGCCAGCGCACCTGGGAGCGCACCGCGCGCCGCCAGAGTTAGTCCACCGGATCAGTCAACGCCGCGCCTCCGCGGCCCGCTCGGCGCCGACCGCGGTGGTGGCTCCTGGTGAAACACCCGCTCGCGGCGATCGCGAGACCCAATATCCCAGCGTCAACGCCGCCGCCAAACCGACCACTGTCAGCACGGCCTTTTGGATGGGGCGGATGGCCAGACGGCGTGGTTTGTCCCACCCTTGCGGCTCGGAATACGCGTTCAGGACCACGGTTGGCGCCAGCCCACGCACGCCCGGTTTGGTGGGAACGGTCAGCGCATCGGTGAAGGGATCGTCACCCATGGTGGGAACCACGATCGGCTCACTTGGTGGGCGCTCCGCCGTGCCGAACAAGGCCCTGGCGCGCCGTCGTCGGTCGGCCAGGGTGTCGCCGAATTTCTTCTGCACGTGCTGGCGGACGTCGTCGGGTGTGGCTTGCAGGCCGGCCTCGCTGGCAGCCAAAAACAGCGCGCGCGCCATCTCGTCCGCGCCGGCGAATCGTCCCTCGCGCGAGCGGCAGAGGGCGCGCAGGCAGATGTTGTCCAGCGCCGTTGGGCTGCCGAACGTGCTGGGCGCGGGGATGTCCCGCTTCATCACTTTCAACACCGTCTCTTCGTAAGAGGCGTCAGCGAACAGCGCTCGGCCGGTCAGCGCTTCCCACATCACCGCGCCGGCGGCGAACAGGTCCGTGCGGGCGTCCAGCGGCTGGCTACAAAGTTGCTCGGGCGCCATGTAACGTGGTTTCCCCCAGTTGGCTGCATGATCGGCCGCCGCATCGTTGCTGGTCAGGCGCGCGCTGCCAAAGTCCGTCAGACGGGCGACTCCGTCAGCGCCGATGAGCAAATTTTGTGGCGAGACATCGGCGTGGATCAGGCCGACGGGCCGCCCATCGTCGTCCGTTCGCGAATGGGCGTGCGCAAGCGCGCGCAGCAGATCCAGCATCAACGCCACGGTTATCGGCGCCGGCGGTCGCCCGCCGTCTACCAGCCAGTCGCTCAATGTTGCTCCGTCGACGTAATCCAGAACGAGATAAGGTTGCGTCTTGTACGTCCCGACATCGACCACGCGCTGTATGTTCGGGTGATCGACCAGTCCGCTGACCCGCGCCTCGCGCTGAAACGACGTGACCGCGTGCGCTGAGTGGACGTGCTGGCGGACCACTTTCAGGGTGAAGAGACGTTGAAACCCGCCCGCACCCACCCGCCGGCACAAATAGCTGGAGGCCATTCCGCCTTGGCCCAGGCGCAGCGCGACCTGGTATTCGCCAACCCGAAATGGCTTGGCCGCGCTTTCGGTCGCCTTTTCGTCGCCGCCCGCCGCTTGGACGACTTCGGTGTTGAGATTGAGCGCGTCGCTCTCGCTGGGGGGATTGCCCAACGGCTTCACGGGCGCCGCCGGTTCGACGATCACCAGAATTCCTCGGCCGCACAACGCGGTCAGGTGGCGCAGCGCCGCCGTCGCCGGCAGCAGCGACAGACGGATGATCTCGGCCACCGTCCGCTGCCCGTCGGTCAGGCCCAACAAGGATCGTTCTTCCTGACGCAGCATGGGCAGCGCGACGCTGGAACCCGAGACCGCGCGCGCGCCCGGATGGGGCAGGCTGGATGCCCAGCGCGAGGTCAACCGTTGCGACGCCGCCAACACCGTATCGGTGCGTAACACCGGGCCACTGTCGCCGGCTCTCGCTCGTCCGGGAGGCGTTTTGTCGCTGTTTTTCTGCATGAGACGAAGGGCGGATGCTGAATTTCTTATTGCTGGGGGGTCAGAAGAAACCAATGGGTGACGAGTTCGCTGGGAATTTCAAAAGTGGATTCACTGTCGTGCCTGGGCAAGGGCTTTTGCCAAGCACCGGCCGACGGTGAACCGTGCTCGTTTCGCTCAATCGGCCAGGCGCGCGGTGACAAAGCGGTGGCGCGCAACGGACGGGCGGTGCGCAGCGTGATGGTGCCGGCGATCGGTTGCGCCAAAAGCGGCATCTTGTCGCCGGGCGAGGCCACCACCTGGCCCACCACAGTCACCAGCATGCGCCGCGACTGGGAGATCGGCTTTCCGTCCAGGCTGGTGACGGCCACCGTGGCCTTCGGCGTGCGGATCTGGAAACGCACGTCGTGCAGGTTGATGGTGCTGCCACCGATCCAACCGGCCGCCGCCTGCGTGCGCGTGGTATCGATGGTCTGGGTTCCCTGGGCCCAATCGCGTCGCAGCTCGCCCGTGTCGGAGGTGACCGACGTGGCGTCGGCGGCCAAGAAATCCTGCGTCGGATCGTGGACCACGGTGGCGTCGGCGGTTGGTTGGCTGCCGCCGGCCACCGGCCAGTCAGGCAGGCCGACAGTCAGTCGGCTTTGCTCGGCCAGCGTGCGAATGGCGGCGCTGGAACGCGGGCCAGTCGATTGGAAGAAGAGCTGCTGTCGATCCAGTTCCAGCCGGTATGTCTTGATGGCCTCGCGGACGTGGCGCTGCCGGTACATCACCGCGGCGGCCGGCATCAGCGCAGTCAGCGCCGGATCGGGACCGGTCGACCAGCCATCCGGGTGCTCCGGCGTCTCGACACTCTGTTGCGAGTACCCGTAAATCATCGGGGCGTCCCAACCCTGCAGGCTGGCGATCGAGGCCACGTACAGCGGTGCCACAAAGCGATCTCGGGCCGGATACCCGACGTTCCATTCGCTGATAAATACCGGCTTGCCCACGCTGGCGGCGGCGATGTACGAGATGAAATTCGCCTCCATGTGCGGGTTGGTGCCCAGCGTTTCTGGGTTGCCGTAAGCGTGAACGTCGATCACGTCACCGATGCGCAAAGACGCCACGCTGGCCAGATCTTCGTCGCCCCAATAGCTGGTCCCGGCGACCAGACCTTGAAAGCCTAGCTGGCGCAGGTTCGCGGTGGCGCGCCGATAAAAACGCGCTTCGAGATCCGCCAGGACCATTTTCGCCGGGCCGGGCTCCCACGTACGCAAGGCGTCCGATGCCGAGATGTGCAAAGTCTGGGCGGTGGTCGCCGCCAGCGCTTCGAACATTTTCTGGTGCGCGGGATTGCCTTTATCCGCCAGCATCAGATTGCCAAAGTGAGAGGTCAGATCATCTTCGTTGGTGACCAGCACGCCCAGCACGGCCGGATCGTCGGCGATAGCGACGCCTGTATAGCGGTTCACGCGCCCCAGGTACTGGCGGGCGAATTCCTGTTCTAACTGTTCCAATCGCGGGTTGACGTAATCGAATCCGCGGCCGGTGGGCTCGCTCTTCGCCACCTCGTCAAAGCCACCGATGCCGTCGCCGACGCGAAAGGTTCGCCCCACGTGCAGATCCAACCAGACGTAGACGCCTTCGCGACGCAGGCAATTGATCCACCAGTCCAGACGATCCAGCGCGGCGTCGTCCAGCTGCTGCGTGGTTTGGCCGGCGGCGAAAACATTGGGCGAGACCCAGGCCGAATCATGATGATGAATGCGCACCAGGTTGTATCCCAGCGCGGCGATGCGCCGGGCCTGGTTCGCCACCGCGTCCTTCGAGCCGTAAAAAAGCGCGTAGGCCTGAACGTTGGTGCCCCAAAAGCGCGCTTCGGTCCCGTCGGCGAAAACCAGCCGATCGCCTTGCGCGTGCACACGCCCGTGCCGGCCGGCTGGTCGATCGCCGTCGGACAGAAAACTGACGTCGACCGGCCAGCGATCCCATTCCAGCGTCGGGCCGTGCCAGTCGGGCCCGCGCGCGGCGCCGTACCGTTGGTCGTCGGTGAGACGGCGGACGGCGCCGTCGGGCGCGCGCACGGTCATGGTGAATTGCCGCTGTCCCGGTTGTACGTCACTGCCCAGTAGAAACGCCCGGATCTGATTTTTGTTGCCGCGCTCGAAGACCAGCTGCTCGGGCCGGTGATCGAAGGCGACGCGGACAGTCTGGTTCTTTCGGGCGGTCCAGGAGAACGCACGCGCATCGGTGGCAATTTCCGGTGGGCTGCCTTGCGAAAAAGCCGGGGCATCCAACGCAAGATGAAATTCAATAGCGCCCCCGATAATGTCGTGCAGCGGTCGCGTCGCCTTGATCGAATAGCTGTAAACCAGCGTCTGGGCGTCGGACGGGCGCACTTGCAAATCGATTGTCACGCCGAGATCAGCGACGGTCAGAGTGAACGCCGCCAACGCTCCCGGCGGCGCCACCGCAGGTCGGGCGTCGACGCCCACCCAGCGCCAACCCTGACCCCAGAAGAGATACTGAAACGTCAGCACGTCGGCGAAGGCATAACGCAGCCGGCCTGCGCCGTCGGCGCCGCATTCGATGGTCCAGCCCGCTGAATCGCGCAGGGGACCAGGATCGCTTGTCGGGCGCGCAGACGGGGTGGCCGTTGCCGCCTCGTCTGCAGCCAGCGGCGAGGCCAATGCGGCCAGCGCGATCAGGCCGAGGCCGGGAGTGTTCAGAGGCATCTTGTTTGTTTGGAAATCACCCGTTGACACAAAAGTCACAACCAAGAGAAGAGCGAATAATTAATTACCCGTCTTATAGTCACTTTGCTGAAAGACGATGCATGGGTTTTTGAAAATGCTACAAATCGATGTCGATATTTAAAAAATTCAGCGCCACGCGATCGTCCGGTTCGTTTGTCGATACTATATCTGAACCGAACGGCAAGAGGTCGTCGACGGAAAATCGTGGTTCAGTGGATCAGTTGTTGGTTGAAGGAAATGGTCAGGGTGGTGGGATGGACAGAGATGAGCCCATCAAGGTCGCTTACGTCGTCAATCAATATCCGCACGTCAGTCACAGTTTTATTCGTCGCGAAATTGTCGCGCTGGAAAAGCAAGGCGTCGCGGTGATTCGTTTCTCCATCCGTCCACCGGCGGTCGAGCCGGTCGACGCCGCCGACAAGGCGGAACAGCAGCGGACCCGGGTGCTGCTGCGCGCCGGTCCACTCGGCCTTCTGCACGCGCTGATGATCGCGGCGCTACGCTCGCCGCCGGCGTGGTTGGCGGCGGCGCGCGGGGCCGTGCGCCTGGGCCGGCGTTCCGAGCGTGGCGTTCTTCGCCACCTGGTCTATCTGGCCGAAGCTTGCCTCCTGCTGCAATGGCTGCGCGAAGAGGGGCAGGTGGTCCACGTGCACGCGCACTTCGGCACCAACCCCGCGGCGGTGGTGATGCTGGCGCGCATCTTGGGCGGCCCACCGTACAGTTTTACGATTCACGGCCCCGAAGAATTTGATCACCCCGCCGAGCTGTCGCTGCACGAGAAGATCGCGCACGCCGCGGCCGTGGTGGCGGTCAGCGAATTTGGGCGCAGCCAGATCTACCGCTGGATCGCCCACAGTGATTGGCGCAAGGTGCACGTCGTTCGCTGCGGCGTCGACGCGGCTTTCCTGGCCGCCGGTCCGCAGGCGATGGCCGACACCCAGCGATTGATTTGCGTGGGCCGGCTGTGCGAGCAGAAGGGCCAGCTCTTGATCTTGGAGGCGGTCGCCTTGCTAGCCGCTGAGGGCGTGTCGTTCGAGTTGGTGCTTGCCGGCGACGGTCCCATGCGTGCGGCCATCGAAAAACGCCTGCGTGAACTGGGTTTGCAGTCGCGCGTGCGCATCACCGGCTGGCTGAGCAACGACGACGTCCGCCGCGAGCTGCTGGAGGCGCGCATTCTTTTACTGCCCAGTTTCGCCGAGGGCTTGCCGGTGGTGTTGATGGAGGCGCTGGCCCTGGGCCGGCCCGCCATCAGCACCTATGTGGCCGGCATCCCCGAGTTGATCCTACCCGGCGAAAACGGCTGGCTCATCCCCGCCGGCTCCGTGCCGGCGATGGTGGCCGCCATTCGCAGCGCGCTGGCCACGTCGCCCGAAGTTCTGCAACGCATGGGGCAGCAGGGCGCCGCTGCCGTGGCCGCCCGTCACGACGCCAACGACGAAGCAGCGCGACTGGCCGGTTTGTTTCGCCGCACAATCGAAGAAGGAAGAGCCGCATGACCGCTCCGGTGTCGGCGCTGAAGCAACCGTTTCCGGTGTGCGACCTTTTGGGGATGTCACTGGCCTGTGCGGACAGCGCGGGCGTTCTGCAGCACCTGTTCGCCTCGCTGGCGGGCGGCAAAGGCGGCTGGCTGGTCACCGCCAATCTGGATTTCTTGCGCCGCCACGCCCGCGACGGTGGGATTCGCGATCTGTACGCGGCGGCCGATCTGCGCGTCGCCGACGGGATGCCGCTGGTTTGGGCGGCCCGCCTGCAAGGTCAGCCGCTGCCCGAGCGTGTGGCCGGGTCGTCGCTGGTTTGGCTGATCGCCGAACGGGCCGCTGCCGAAGGAAGGTCGTTGTTCTTTCTGGGCAGCGACGCCGCCACCATCGATCGCGCGCTCGGCGAGCTGCGACGGAGGTGGCCGACGCTGGTGGTGTCGGGACAGTCCAGCCCACAAGTGGATCGCGAGCCGACGGCGGCGCAGCTTGAACCGCTGCGCGCGGCCATCATCGGCGCTCGTCCTGACATCGTCCTGGTGGGGATGGGCTCGCCCAAGCAGGAGAACCTGATCCGCGCGTTGCGATCGGACTTACCTTGGGCCTGGATGATCGGGGTGGGCGTCAGCTTCAGCTTCATCGCCGGCGACATGCGGCGGGCGCCGCGCTGGTTGCAGCAGACGGGCCTGGAATGGATGTGGCGTCTGGCGCAAGAGCCACGCCGGCTATTTCGTCGCTATCTCGTCGACGATCTGCCGTTCGCCTTTGAGCTGTTCGGCCGAGCGGGGCTGCACCGGTGGCGGCTGTGGCGGCAGGGACGGACGCCGTCATGATGGGGCGACCGTCGCTGGTGATGGCCCACAGCGCACGCATCGGATGGCTGGCCGCGCCGCTGATGGCGCTGGCCTGTTCGTCGGGCGGTGGCAGCGCGGCCGACAGTGGACCGTCATCGATGGGCGGGGGTGGCGAATCGGACAGCGGCGGCGCGGTCGGTTCGGGTGGCGACGACGGTGGCGCAGGCGGCATCGACGCCGTGCCGGCCGACGAGGGATCCGTTTTGGGCGACACGGCAACCCCTGCTGACACCACCGTCGGCGCGGATGGCTTCGTCACCGACGGCCCAGACGTCAATGAACAGCCGGGCGTGTTCGTGGTGGTGGGGTACGGTGGGCGGCGCGCGCGATCGCTCGACGATGGTCAGACCTGGGTCGACGACATGGCGTTGATGCCGAACGGCACCGACGATCAGACCTTGCTGCGCGCGGTGAGCTTCGGCGACCAGGGGTTTCTGGCCGTCGGTTATCGGGTGATGGCGTCGCTGGACGGAAAAACCTGGATCGATCACGGCGCCACCTTGAATCAGTGGCTGGGCGCGGTGGTGCGCGGGCAGGGGTTGTTCATCGCCGTGGGCGGCTTCGGCCTGCGCGTCAGCAGCCCCGACGGCGTCACCTGGAAACGCCACGACATCGACACCATCGCCTCTCACGCCGGCAGCGGTCTGCTGTTCGTCGACGGCGCTGGTCAGTTCGTCAGCACCAACGACAGCGGGCAGCGCGCCCACTCGCCCGACGGCATGACCTGGACGTACGCCACCGGCGCCGACGGGGCCAAGAGCACGTTGTTAGCCCAAGGCAACGGCGTGCTGGTCGGGGTGGGCGGCACGGACGTGGTGATCTCTCGCGACGGTGGCCTCAGCTGGACGGTGGCGCCGTCGCTGACAGTGGCGGCCCAGAGCGTCGTCTTTGCGCGCGGGCATTTCACCGTGGTGGCGAACGGTCATCTGCTGATGTCGTCCGACGGGCAGGCGTGGAGCGATCAGGCGGTGGCGGGGGTGGGCGGCGGCAGTCTGGCTTATGGACATGGAACGTACGTTTTGGTCGACAACACCGGCGCCGTGCGCCGCTCGGTCGACGGTGTGGCGTGGACAGCGACGCTGCCCCGCGGAACCAATGGCTTGGCCTGGGTCGCTTTCGGCCCCGGTCTTTTGACGAACCAAAAATAACTTAGGGGAAGGGGAGGACGACGTGAGCGTGCAATATTCCCAGGCTGTTCCACTGCTGAGCGCGCGGCGGCCCAGCGTCGTGCTGTCCGCTACTTTCACCGTCGATCCGCTGGTGGATCCTTTGGCGGTGCTGCTGGGTGAGACCGGATTGGAGTTGGACGTCACGGTGGCGCCGTACGCCCAGGTGTTTCAAGAGTTGCTGGACCCCGGCCGCTTGTTCGCCGCCAATCGCGACGGCGTCAACGTGGTTCTGGTGCGTTTTGGCGATTGGCTGCGCAACAGTGCCGCCGGGCCGGAGCCCGCCAGCGGGCGGATTTTGTTGGAACGCAACGTGCGCGATCTGGTGGCGGCGGTGCGCCAGGCGGCCGCCGCAACGCCGGCGACGTTCGTGGTCTGCGTCTGTCCGTCGGCGCCCGGCGACGTGGCCGAGCGCGAGGACCGGGTCTTTTACACCGCGCTGGAGACGCGCCTGGCGCAAGGAATGATCGGCGTTCCCAACGCACGTCTTTTGACCGAAGATCAGACCGGCGCGTTCGACGCCAACAGCGTTCACGACGCCGAGCGGGATCGCCTGGCCCATGTTCCGTATCGACCGGTGTTCTTTGCTTCCCTGGGCCGCGCGCTGGCGCGGCTGCTGCACGCGCTGCGCATGCCGCCGCACAAGGTGTTGGTCTTGGATTGCGACAACACCTTGTGGAAGGGCGTGGTCGGCGAGGATGGCGTGCACGGCATCGAGATCACCGAGGCCCACCGGCATTTGCAGACCTTCGTCGTGGCGAAGAAACATGCCGGCATGATCATTTGCCTGGCCAGCAAGAACAGTGAAGGCGACGTGCTTGCCGTCTTTCGCGAACGGTCCGAGATGGTCCTGCAGCTGGGCGACATCGTGGCCACCCGCATCAACTGGTTGCCGAAGTCTCAGAACCTGCACGCGCTGGCCGGCGAGCTGAAGCTGGGCCTGGACAGTTTCGTCTTCGTCGACGACAACCCGGTCGAGTGCGCCGAGGTGACGGCAACTTGCCCGGGCGTGCTGGTGTTGAACCTTCCGCTTGATCAGGATCCGACCGCCTTTCTGCGCAACGTCTGGCCGCTGGATCAGATCGACTTTACCGACGAGGACGGCCGGCGGACCGAGCTTTACCGGCAGAACCTGGAACGCGATCGCTATCAGCGCGCGGCGCCCAGCATCGGCGATTTCGTGGCCGGCCTGGATCTGTCGATCACCATCGCTCCTCCGCGTGACGAACAGATGGCGCGGGTGGCCCAGCTGACCCAGCGCACGAACCAGTTCAACTTCACCACCCTCCGGCGCACCGAAGCCGATCTCCGCCGCCTGTCGACCGGTGGCCTCGTGTGTCGGGCAGTCGAGGTGCGCGATCGCTTCGGCGACTATGGCCTGGTCGGCGTGATGATCGTCGGCCACGACGTGGACGCGCTGGCGGTGGATACCTTCCTGCTGAGCTGCCGGGTGCTGGGTCGCGGGGTCGAACACGCCATGGTGCGCGCCGTAGGTCAGATGGCGCGCGAGCGCGAGGTTGAGCGG
>DASXQB010000158.1:0-25806 GCA_036493295.1 Polyangia bacterium
GCGTCGTCACCATCCGCCCCATCGCCGGGACGCGCAAACGCGGCGCGACGCGCGAGGAAGACACCGCGCTCGCCGAAGAACTGATGGGCGACCCGAAGGAACGGGCCGAGCATCTCATGCTGATCGATCTCGGCCGCAACGACGTCGGCCGGGTGACCGATCCCGGATCGGTGCGTATTAGCGACGTGATGACCATCGAACGGTACTCGCACGTCATGCACATCGTCTCGAACGTGCGCGGTCGCCTGGCGCCGGGCAAGCGGCCGGTCGACGTCATCCGCGCGGCCTTCCCCGCCGGCACGCTGAGCGGCGCGCCCAAGATCCGCGCCATGCAGATCATCGAAGAGCTGGAGCCGAATCGTCGCGGCATCTACGGCGGCGCTGTCGGCTACATCTCGTACGCTGGCAATCTGGACCTGGCCATCGCCATCCGCACGCTGGTCACGGTGGGCGACACCATCAACGTGCAGGCGGGCGCCGGCATCGTCGCCGACAGCGTTCCCGCCGACGAATACGCCGAGTGCGTGAACAAGGCGCGCGCGGTGGTCACCGCGGTGGAGATCGCCCGCCGGGGAATGGGCGCAGGCTGACATGCTGCTCTGCATCGACAACTACGATTCGTTCACCTACAACCTGGTTCAATACCTGGGCGAGCTGGGCGAAGACGTGCGGGTGATCCGCAACGACGAGCTGCCGGCGTCCGGGATCGCCGCGCTGGCGCCGTCGCACATCGTGATCTCGCCCGGGCCGTGCACGCCGAACGAAGCGGGCATCAGCCTGGAGGTGATCAAACTCTACGGCGGTCAGATCCCGATCTTTGGCGTGTGCCTGGGTCATCAGGCGATAGGACAAGCCTTCGGCGGCAAGGTGATTCGCGCGCGGCAGGTCATGCACGGAAAGACGTCGAAGATCTTCCACGACGAGCGCGGCGCCTTCACTGGCCTGCCGAACCCGTTCGAGGCCACACGCTATCACTCGCTGATCGTCGAGCGGCACACGCTGCCCGACTGTCTGGAGGTCTCCGCCAAAACTTGGGACGAGGAGATCATGGGCTTGCGCCACAAGACCCTGGCCGTGGAAGGCGTGCAGTTTCACCCGGAGTCGTTCCTGACCACGGTGGGCAAAGATCTGTTGAAGAACTTCCTGCAGAAACGAGGGCGCCCATGACCGCGACCGTGCCAACGACGACGGCAGCGGCGACCAGCGCGGCGCAGTTGCGCGAGACCATCGCGCGCGTCGTCGACGGGCACGATCTGTCAGCCGAGCAGATGGCGGCGGCGGTGGGCCTGATCATGGACGGCGAGGGCACGCCCGCCTTGATCAGCGCGCTGCTGGTGGCCCTGCGCATGAAGGGCGAGACCGTCAGCGAGATCGTCGGCGCCGCCCAGGCCATGCGGGCGCGCATGACGCCGGTGACGACCAGCCACCAGGCGGTGCTGGACACTTGCGGCACGGGCGGCGACGGCTCGCGGTCGGTGAACATCTCGACGCTGGCTTCGTTCATCATCGCCGGCTGCGGCGTTCCGGTGGCCAAGCACGGCAACCGCGCGCAGTCGTCGCGGTCGGGATCGCACGACGTGATCGAAGCGCTGGGTTTGAAACCGGCGCCCACCCCCGACGAGGCGTCGCGCTGCCTGCACGAGGCTCATTTAGCGTTCATGTTCGCGCCCGTGCACCATGCCGCCACCCGCCACGTGGGCGGCGTGCGCAAGGAGCTGGGCCTGCGCACGCTGTTCAATCTTCTGGGGCCGCTGACCAACCCGTGCGGCGCGCGCTTTCACGTCAACGGCATCTTCAGCCGCGAGCGCTGCGAGCCGCTGGCCCGCGCGCACGGTGATCTGGGCTCGCGGCGGGCGATGGTCATTCACGGCGCCGGCGGCCTGGACGAGCTGGCGCCGCACGGCCAGACCCACGTCGCCGAGCTGCGCGACGGCGCAGTCCGCGTCTACGAGATCGGCCCGGCGGATTTTGGTTTGCAACCGGCCGATCCCGCCGGCCTGCTGGGCGGCGATCCGTCGTTCAACGCCAGCGTGATCAGTGAAGCCTTGGCCGGCCGCGCCCACCCGGCGGTGCAGACCGCGGCGTTGATGGCCGCCGCCGCCGGGTTGTACGTCATCGGCGCGGTGCCTGATCTGCGCGCCGGCACGGCGCGCGCCGCCGAATCGTTGCGCAGCGGCGCCGCCGGCGCGGTGCTGGAGAAGCTGCGCACCATCGTGCCTTTGCCGCCGCCGGCCGCGGCGCCGTCCGCATGATCCTCGACGAGATCCTGGGGCGGACGCGCGCCGACCTGGCCGTGCGCCAGCGGCAGCGCCCGCTGGACGCGCTGGTGTCCGCGGCGCGCGCTCAGCCGGCGGCGCGCAGTTTCGGCGCAGCCTTGCGCCGCCCCGGCCAGATCACCTGCATCGCCGAGTTCAAACGCCGCTCGCCGTCGGCGGGCGCGATCCGGGACGGCGCCGAACCAGGACCGATCGCTGCGACCTACGCTGCGGCCGGCGCGGCGGCGATGTCCGTGCTGACCGACGAGCCGTTCTTCGGCGGCAGCCTGGAGGATCTGCGGGCGGCGCGCGCGGCCACGCCGGCGCTGCCGATCCTGCGCAAGGACTTCATGGTCGATCGCTATCAAGTGGCCGAGGCGCGCGCCGCCGGCGCCGACGCCATCTTGATCATCGTGGCGGCGCTGAACGACGACGACATCGCGGGCCTGTTACACGCCGCGGCCGAGTTCAGCGTCGATGCCCTGGTCGAAGCGCACGACGAATCGGAAGTGCGGCGCGCCGTCGCGCTGGGCGCGCGCATCGTCGGCGTCAACAACCGCGACCTCAAGACCTTCACCATGGATCGCGAGCTCTGCATTCGCCTGCGCCCGCTGGTGCCGCCCGACCGGGTGATGGTGGCCGAATCGGGCATCCGCGACGTCGCCGACGTGCGCAGCCTTCACGCCGCCGGCATCGACGCGGTGCTGGTGGGCGAGACGTTGATGCGGGCGGCGGATCCAGGCGCGGCGCTGCGCGCGCTGTTGGCGTGATGTCGTGGCGTCAAGTAACAGACCACCGTTCTTGATCAAGATCTGCGGCGTCACCACGCCCGCCGACGCCGCGCTGGTCGCGCGCGCCGGCGCCGGCGCCATCGGCGTCAACTTGTGGCCGGGGTCGAAGCGCTTCGTCGGCGATCACGCCACCGCGCGCGCCGTGCTGGCGGCCATCCCGGCTGACGTGTTGAAGGTGGGCGTGTTCGTCAACGCCGCCCCCGACGAGGTCCGCCGCGCCGTCGACGATCTGGGATTGGATCGGGCCCAACTGCACGGCGACGAAACCGCAGCGGCCTTTGCCGACCTTGATCCCGCGCGCCTGATTCGCGCCGTGCGCGTGCGCGATGCCGCGTCCTTCGCCGACGCCCATGAGTGGAAGACACGCGCCGCGGTCCACTTGTACGACGCCTTCGTCGACGGCTTCGGCGGAGGTGGCCAGCCGGCGCCGTGGGGATTGATCTTCGGGCAGGGTGCGCGGCCGTTCTGGCTGGCCGGTGGCTTGACGCCCGAAAACGTCGCGGCCGCGATCGCCGCCACCGCGCCCGACGGTGTCGACGTGGCCAGCGGCGTCGAGTCAGCGCCGGGCCGCAAAGATCCGGCGCGCGTGGCCGCTTTCGTCGCGGCGGCCCGTGCCGCGGTCGCAACGCTCGGATATAGTCTTTCGCCATGACGGTGCCCGGTTCCTCGACGACGCAAACACCTGGACGGTTCGGTGGCTTCGGCGGCCGGTACGTGTCGGAGACGTTGATCCCGTCGCTGGATCAGCTCAGCGCCGCCTGGGCCGCCGCCAGCGTTGATCCGGCCTTCGCCGAGGAGTTCGATCGCCTGCTGCGCGACTACGTCGGCCGCCCGACGCCGCTGACCTTCGCCGGGCGGCTGTCGGCTGAACTTGGCCGGGGCGTGCGCCTTTACCTCAAGCGCGAGGACCTCTGTCATACCGGCGCGCACAAGATCAACAACTGCCTTGGGCAATTGATTTTGGCGCGCAGGATGGGCAAGACGCGCATCATCGCCGAGACCGGCGCCGGCCAGCACGGTGTCGCCACCGCCACCGCCTGCGCGCTGTTCGGTCTGCCGTGCGAGATCTACATGGGCGCCGTCGACGTCCAGCGCCAGTCGCTGAACGTCTTTCGCATGAAGCTACTGGGCGCCAAGGTTCACGCCGTCTCGCAAGGCACCGCGACTTTGAAGGACGCCATGAACGAAGCCTTGCGCGACTGGGTGACCAACGTGCGCGACACCCATTACGTCATCGGGTCGGTCGCCGGGCCGCACCCGTACCCGCTGCTGGTGCGCGAGCTGCAAGCGGTGATCGGCCGCGAGGCGCGCGATCAAATTCAAGAGGCCGAGGGCCGCTTGCCCGATGCTGCCGTGGCCTGCGTGGGCGGCGGTTCGAACGCCATGGGCCTGTTCCACGCCTTCGTCCCTGACGCCGGCGTCAAGCTGTTCGGCGTCGAGGCGGCGGGCGACGGCCTCTCCACCGGGCGTCACGCGGCGACGCTGGCCCTGGGCAGGGTCGGCGTGCTGCACGGCGCGCGTTCGTACGTGCTGTGCGACGACGACGGGCAGATCGCCGAGGCGCATTCGATCTCGGCCGGCCTCGACTATCCGGGGGTGGGACCCGAGCATTCGTTCCTGAAAGATTCCGGGCGGGCGTCTTATCTGTCCGTCACCGACGACGAAGCGCTGGGCGGTTTTCAGCGTCTGGCGCGCACCGAGGGGATCTTGCCGGCGCTGGAGAGCTCGCACGCCGTCGCGGCGCTGGGCAAAGTGGTGGCGGCGTTGCCGGAGAAGAGCGTGGTGATCGTGAACGTCTCCGGCCGCGGCGACAAGGACATGGGGACGATCGCCAAGCGATTGAACGTGGTGTTGTGAGCCGCCTTGGCGCTTGCTTTGCCCGCGCCCGCGCCGAAAAACGCAAAGCGCTGGTGCTGTACCTGACGGCGTACGATCCCGACGGACCCACCAGCTTGCGTTTGTTGCTGGCCGCTGCCGAGGCCGGCGCCGACGTCATCGAGATCGGGGTTCCGTGGAGCGATCCCTCCGCCGACGGCGCGGTCATCCAGGCGGCCATGCACCGCGCGCTGGCGGCTGGCGGCGGCCTGCGCCACACGCTGGAGCTGTGCCAGGCAGTGCGCCAAAAACAGCCGCACGTCGGCCTGGTGCTGTTCGGTTACGCCAACCCGATCGTGGTGATGGGACCGGAGGTGTTTGCTCTGCGCGCCGCCGACGCCGGCGCCGACGCCGTCCTGTGCGTCGACTATCCGCCCGACGAGGACACCGAGTTGACCCATGCTCTGACCCGTCGCGGTCTCGATTTCATTCCGCTGCTGGCGCCGACGTCGACGGCGGCGCGCATCGCCGCGGCGGCCGCGGTGGCCAGCGGTTTTATTTATTACGTCTCGCTGACCGGCATCACCGGCACGCGGCTGGTCAACGTCGCCGAGCCGCGCATCCAGGTCGACGCCATCCGCGCCGCCACCGGCGGCAAGGTCCCGGTGGTGGTCGGCTTCGGCATCAAGACGCCCGCCGACGCGCGCGCGGTGGCTGACTTCGCCGACGGCGTGGTGGTGGGCAGCGCCGCCGTCCAACTGGTGGAGAAAGCCGTCGCCGCCGGACGCGACCCGGCGATCGAGCTTGGCGCCTTCGTGCGCTCGCTGCGCGACGCCATCGCTGGATAACCGGGTCTGCGCCGCGCGCCCTGGTCAGCGGGGCGCGAAAGTGGTCGCCAGAGGACCGACGCGCGTGCGGATGTCGGCGACGATCCCCGCGCCCAACGTCGCCGTCATCTTCACCAGAATCTCGCCCTTCAGCATGGTCAGCTCGTGACCCAGCGCCGAGCTTTCCACCCGCACCATCAGCGTCGTGCCCAGCAGGCGCTCCGGCGCGGTGCGCGCGCGCAGCATCGCGCCGACGGTGGACTGGTAACTCTCGAAGACGCGAAACTCGAGAGCGCGGCCGTGTCCGCCCAGGCGGGCCAGCGTCGCGCCCATCAAGTCGGCGGAGGTCTCCGGCGTCAGCATCGCCTCGCGGCGCTTGCGGTGCACAATCGGACCACGCGCCGGCTTCATCACGAACTCAGCATACGCGTCGCGCCCGCCGCCGCAACAGCGTTGCGGGCAGGGGCGACGGAATGGGCGCGTCTTAACCGGCTTTGCTGACCGCGCCGGAGCGCAGGCAGCGAGCGCAAACGCGGATGTGGGTGTTCGCGCCGTTCACCTTGGCGTGAACGCGGCGAAGGTTGGGACGCTGGATGCTTTTGGTCTTGATGTTCGAGTGGCTAACGTTGTTGGCGACCCGACGTTGTTTCCCGCAGACGGCACACTGCGCTGGCATAATTTCCTCCGGAAGGCGCGTACGTTTAGCATCCACGGATGGTTTCCGCAAGCCGCGCTCCCGCCTTCCCTCTTCGGGCCGGGCGTTGGCGCGTGCTGGGCCTGTTGATTCTGGCCAGCGCCGCGGGCTGTCGCCGGCAACCCGCGGCGCGGCCGAAAGCGGCGCCGGCACCCGCTCAGGCGATCGCCGACGCTGCTGCACCCGGACCGGCGCCGCTGGCTGGCCAGATCCTGGACAATCAGGCGCGGCCGGTGCCGTCGGCGCGCGTGCTGCTGTGGACCGAGCCGCAGGCCGACGCCGGCGCGCCCGAGCAAACCATCGCCGACAGCGCCGGCCGCTTCGTTTTTGCGGCGCCACGCCCGGGCGCGCGCCAGCTGCTGGTGGAAGCGCCCGGTTTTCCACCCGCGCGTCTCGGTCCGCTGCCGCCGGCGTCAACGCCGTTGTCGGTTCGTCTGGACGGCGCGGCTCAAAGCCTGAGCGGCGTGGTGGTCAACGCCGGCGCCCCCGCCGCCGGCGCACTGGTTCTGCTGGGCGGCGAGACCGTCGAACCGCAGCGGCAGACCCAGACCGGTGGCGATGGCCGGTTCACCTTCGCCGGTCTGGGACCGGGCGTGTACACGGTGCGGGCTGTGCGCGCCAGCCTGGCGTCGAAGTCCACCCCGGAGATCATTCTGTCGCGCGCCGGTCCGCCTCCGCCGCCGTCCCGCTTGCAACTGGAGCCAGGGTCAACGCTGAACGGGCGGGTGATCGACGACGACGGGACTCCCTTGCCGGGCAGCGACGTGCGCATCGCGATCGCGGCGGATGCCACCGGGGTCATGGACGTGGCGCGCGTCGACGGCAGCGGCAACTGGACCTGCAGCGCGCTGCCGGCGGGCGAGTATCGGCTGACCGCGCGCCACGCCGGTTATCTGCCACGCCGGATCATTCAAGCCACGCTGCCGCCAGCGACGGGCGCCCACGCGCCAAAGCCCATCACGCTGGAGCTGGTGCGCGGCGCCGCCGTCGCCGGCCGCGTCGTCGACCAGCACGGGCGCGGCGTGGCGGCGGCCGTCGTGCGCTGCCTGGCTCCGGGGCCGATCGATCTGGCGGTGATCAGCGAGCCGTTGCCGCTGGCGGCGGAGGCAGCGGCCGTGCCGACCAGCGGCGAGCGGCTGGTGGCCACCGCTCGCAGCGCGCTGACCGATGCCGGCGGGCACTTTGTGTTGTCGGATCTTTTGCCTGGAAAAATCCGCCTGGACGCCAGCGCCACCGGCCGGGTGCCGGTGCGCAGCGACGAGATCGCCCTTGGGCCGGGCCAGCGCCGCGACGTCGCCGATCTGGTTCTCGCCGACGGCCTCGCGGTGGCCGGTCGGGTGCTGGACGAATTTCATTCGCCGCTGGAAGGCGCGCGCGTCGCCGTGGCCGCCGGACCGTTCGCCTTGACCGACGGAGCCGGGCAATTTTCGTTGTCGTTGCCGCCTGGGCGTTACACGCTGACGGTGTCCGCGCCCGGCATGCGCAATCAGCAATTGGCGGTGGCCGCCACCGACGGCGGAGCGCCGGCGCCGCTGGAGGTGTCGCTGGTGCGCGCCGACGCCGCCCTGGAAGGGTTGGTGCAAGACAGCGGGGGCCGACCGATTGGTCGCGCGCTGGTGGTCGCCTGGCCAGCCGCGCCCGCCGCGCCGGCCAGTGATGCCGGCGCGGGTGCCGTTGCCATCGACCCGCGCATCCCCGACGGGGCATCGATCCTGGCCACCACGGTGGCGGACGTAGGCGGGCACTTTCGCCTGGCGCAATTGCCGGCGGTGCCGCTGGTGCTGGAGGTTCGGCAGTCGGCGTACCCATCGACGAAGACGGCCGCCACGCCGGGCACCTTCGCGTCGGTGGTGGTGCCCATTCCCGGCGCCGTGGCCGGCGAGGTTCACGACGTTCGCAGCGGCGCCGCCGTGATCAGGTTTCGCCTCGAGGCGCGCGGCCCCGGCGGACGCAGCGCCACGGGCAGCGTGCGCAAGGGCGGGGCGTTTTCGCTGGTCGCGCTTTTTCCCGGCCGCTGGACCATCACCGTCGATGCGTCCGGCTATGAATCCGCCGAGAGCGCCGTCGACGTCCCGGCCAGCAGCACACTGGGCGAGCCTTCGGTGCGCGACGTGCGCATCAACCTGCAGCCGGCGCGCTGACGATCAGCGACGAGTCCGGGCGCGCAGGCGGCCGGCGATCACCGCTGCGATCAAAAAAATCAGCGTCGCCCCAAGCTCGCCGGTCTGGGCACGGCCCGGGCGGGTGGCGCAGCCGAACGTGTCGTCGGGCAGATTGACGTTGCAGACCATCGGATCCAGCGCCGGCGGGTAGGTGTCGCAGACGCCGTTCTGATCGTCCATCGCCAGCATACGCTTCGACGTCTCGCCGGCGGTGGTCTCGTCGAACATGGTTGTCATCTGCACTTCGGGCGGCGCGCTGTCGCAATCGGGGACCATGTTGCCCAGGTTGTCCAGCGGGCGCGCCTTGTTGGCGCCCGGTTTGTAGCAGGTGTGGTCCAGGCCGATGAAGTGGCCCATCTCGTGGGTGAGCGCGTTTTGCAGATCGTGCTTGCCGGGCACGCGCATGACGTCGGCGTTCATCCATTGGATGTCGCCCATGGCGGCGTTCACCTCGATGTCGGCGTCGATGATGTGGCCGTCGCCCTTGGCGAACACCGACGTGATGGCCAGCGCCGATGGATCATAGCTGCATTCTTCGGGCGAATCGTTCCACTTGCACCAGCGGTCGGTGCGAAAGACCAGGATGTTGCGCGCGTCGTTGGCGGCGTGGGGCGCAACGCCGCCGCCGACCAAGATCTCCAGATTCAGATAGGTGCACGACAGCGAGGCGTGGCTCCAGGTGCGGGCGGCGGCGCGGATGGCGTTCATGGTCTGGTCGTAAGGGACCTCCTGAAAATTGTCGGCGTAGGCGGTGAGGCCCACGCAGGTGGTCGGCCAGTAGAACGCGTGCGCGTTGTCGGCGGTGCGGTAGGGGACGAAGGCGAACGCCGCGGCCGGAGCCGCCAGCACAAGCCCAAGCGCGATGACCCCCGATGCGCGCACGGTTTACCTGGGCGCGCGGCCGGCGCGTTTGCGGCGACGCAACTCCAGGGCCGCGGTGATCACGAAAATCCCGGTCATTCCCAGCGAGCTGGTCGTTTTCGGGGCGCTGGCGACGGCGCAATCCAAAAGCTTGCTCTGGTCGGCGACGGTGGCGGTGGCGGTGGCGGCCGGGCAATACGCCGGATCGTTGGCCAGCGGGTAGATGTCACAGACCGCCTGCTGGTCGTCGGCTTCCAGCGTGCGCTTCGAGATGTCGCCCGGTTTTGCAGAAGCAAACATGGTGGTCGCCTGCACCTCGGGCGGCGCGTTGTCGCAGTCGGGAACCGGGTTGCCGTTGTTGTCGTTCGGGCGCGTGGTGTTGGTGCCGGCCGTGTAGCACGTGTGATCCAGGCCGATGAGGTGGCCCATCTCGTGCGTCAGCGCGTTTTGCAGATCTTGTCTGGTGGTGTTCTCGGGGAACAGATCAAGGTCGGTCCAGCCGAACCAGCGATCGTTGACCTCGATGTCGGCCTCTTGAATGCGGCCGGTGCTACGCTGGACGAACACCGACGTGATGGCCAGCGCCGACGGGTCATAGCTGCAGGTCCACGGTGAATCGGTCGGGCTGCACCAATCCTGGTGGCGAAAGATCAGCGAGCTCTTGTTGTCGGCGATGGCCATCGGCGCCGTGGCCGACGACAGCGACACGTCGATGGTCAGGAACGTGCACGACAGCGAGACGCTGCTCCAGGCGTTCGCGGCGCCGGTCACGGCGGTCAGCACCTGGTCCGAGGTCATATCGGGGAAGTCGTCCTGATTCGGATAGCCGGTGAGGTGCACGCAGCTTTGCATCCACTGGAAAGGTTTTTTGTCGACCTCGGTGATGTATCGGACGTAGGCGTGCGCCGGCGTGGCCAGGAAAAAGGCCGCCAGCCCGGGCCACAGCGCCCGGCGCGATCGCGCCGCGTTCATCGGCCGGCTTTCATCATCGCGCGTATGTCCTGGTGCAGATCGTCCAGCGCGCGCCGGCGCAGAGCGTTCTCCGTGGCGGCGGCTGCCGCGGCGGGCGTGGCGGCATCCGGTCGCACGAACAGCGCGCCCGAGCGATCAGGGCCGTCGGCCATCCAGCGGCCGGTGGTGGCCTCGCGAAATAACGCCCGCTTGCCCTGGGCCATCCCGACCACGCTGGCGGCGGTCACGCGGCCGCGCAGAAAGATCAGCGAGCGTTCACCGGGGTGAAACTGGGTCATCCCGAAGACCACCATGGTGATGTCGTCGACGGTGCCGCCGGGTTGCACGACGGTGATGCGGCTTTGCGGCGTGGCCGGGCCCTTCCACGATTCGACCACGTTCAACTGAATGGTCGAGACAATGCCCTCGTGCTTGGCGTCCCACGCTGACTGCACCGAGACCACGTCGGTGATCACGATGTGATCGGCATGGGCGACCAGCTGATTCAGATCCAGCGCCACCATCAGCGAGGCCTGCGCCGGCGCGACCTCGCCCAGCCCGGCGAATGCCAGCGCCAACACGACCACCAACACACGACGGACAATCACGGCAGTCATCCCGACGATCCTCCGGATTTAGGCACCACCGGCGCCGGTGGTATTGATGAAAGAGGGCTGAGCTCTGGCGCGGGGGTCAACACGCCTGCAGGCGGGGCGCCGCTGCCGCCGGCGCGCGCGGCCAGCGGCGTCGAACGCACCGGGTAGCCGCCGTTGCCACCGCCGGGCACCGCGGGGGTCTGCGCTTTCTCGCGCGCCAGCTCCATGAAACGCGCCTGGCTGCGCAGGGCTGGACGCAGAGTTGCCACGCCGTTGCTGGCCGGTGCAGCGCCGGCCGGTTCCTGTCGTGAGCGCACGTACGTTCCATCGGCCAAAAGGCGTCGCGCCTTGACGTTGTCGGCCAATGTGGTCTGCAGGATCTCATCGACCACCCGGTCGCGCAGGCCTTCGTCGTCGACCGGGAACATCACCTCGACCCGGCGTAGGAAGTTGCGCGGCATCCAGTCGGCTGACGACAGGTACACCTCGCGTTTGCCGCCGTTTTCAAAATAGAAGACCCGGGCGTGTTCCAGGAAGCGATCGACCACGCTGACCACCCGGATGTTGTCGCTGGTGCCGGGCACGCCGGGGCGCAGGCAGCAGATGCCGCGCACGATGAGATCGATCGACACGCCCGCCTGTGACGCCCGGTACAGCGCCTTGATCACCGGCGCGTCGACCAGGGCGTTCATCTTGGCGACAATTTTCCCGCGCGGGCCCAGCGCCGTCTCGCGTTCGATGAGCGCCAGGATGCGCTCGTGCAAGCCCAGCGGCGCCACCTCGAAACGTTTCCACGACGGCGGAGACGAATACCCGGTCAACAAGTTAAACAGCGCGCCGGCGTCGTCGGCGTACGCGTCGCGAGCGGTGAAATAAGAAATGTCGCCGTAGACCCGGGCGGTGCTGGGGTTGTAGTTGCCGGTCGACAGGTGGACGTACCGTTTGATGTGCGCGCCTTCGCGCCGCACCACCAGCGCAACCTTGCAATGGGTCTTGAGTCCCAGCAGGCCGTAGACCACGTGCACGCCGGCGTCTTCCAGCGTGCGCGCCCACTGAATGTTGGGCGCCTCGTCAAAACGCGCCTTCAGCTCGACCACCGCGGTGACCTGCTTGCCGTTTTCGGCGGCGCGGGTCAGCGCCCGCACGATGGGCGAGTCGGCGCTGGTCCGGTACAGCGTCTGTTTGATGGCCAAAACGTTGGGATCGCTGGCCGCCTCGGAAATGAATTCGACCACGTCTTCGAATGATTCGTACGGGTGTTGCAACAGGATGTCGCGCTGGCCGATCACCCGAAAAATGTCGTCGTATTCTTGCAGCGGCGGCACGATCTGCGGCGAGAACGCCTCGTCCTTGTACTCGCGCAGCTCGTCGCGGGCGTAGATGGGCGCCAGATCCGCCAGGTGCAGTGGCCCGTCGATCAAATAGACGTCGTCGTTCTCGAGGCGCAGGGCGGTGCGCAGGAAATTTACCACCTCGGGCGGCGAGTCGTGGGCGATCTCCAGGCGCACGGCGCTGCCGCGTTCGCGCCGGCGCAGCTCTTTCTGGATGGTCTTCACCAGATCGTCGGCCTCGTCCTCGTCGATGCTGAGGTCGAAGTTGCGCGTCACCCGGAAGGCGCTGCAGCCCACCACGCGAAAACCAGGGAACAGCTCGCCGGCCTGCATGGCGATCAGATCTTCCAGCAGCAGATACGAAAACCGGGTCGGCGCGGCGCCGTCGGCCGGCGCGCCGTTCGCAAGGGCCGAGGGCACGTCCATCACCCGCGCCAGCACCGACGGCACCTGCACCACGGCAATGATGGTCTCGCGGCGGGCCACCTTCTCGCGTTCCTTGTGCAGCAGGATGGCCAGGTTCAGGCTGCGGTTGCGCAGGATGGGAAACGGATGGCCGGGATCCACCGCCAGCGGCGTCAGCACCGGCCACACCTCGCGCGAGAAATACGACAAAAACGCCGTTTTTTGTTCGGGTCCCAGCTGCGCCGGCCGTCGCCAGCGCACGCCGGCCTGTTCCAGGCCTGGACCGATGTCCGTGCGCCAAAGCCGGTACTGCTCCGCCACCATGGCGTGAGCGCGGGCGCTGATGGCGGCCAGCTGTTGCGCGGCAGTCAAGCCGTCGGGCGGCGTCTCGGCCACGTTACCGGACAGCTGCTGCTTCAAACCGGCCACGCGGACCATGAAGAACTCGTCCAGGTTGGACGCCACGATGGTCAGGAACTTCAGGCGTTCCAGCAGCGGCACCGACGGATCGCGCGCTTCTTCCAGGACGCGACCGTTGAACTCCAGCCAGGACAGCTCGCGGTTGATGAACAGCGCCGCGCTGGCCGCGTCGTTCGCTGACGGAGGCTTGACCAGGACGGGCTTGCGAGATCGGCGCGCCACGAGAGATCAAGTCTACCGCACGCCGCCGAGCTCCGCGCGCCCCAGCCCGCTTCCCCGTCCGGCCAGCGGCGTCGCCATTTCAGCCAGGAACGCGGGCTTTGCCCGCGCGGCCCACCGCGCTCAGCTAGTGCGCTTCGGGGAGAAAGCCGGTGCGGCGTTCCGGCCCCTGGAAGTCCACCTGAACGGCGCGCCGGTCGCGGCGGTGGCCGTGGGCGCGCAGCCGGGCGCCTTTCAAGATCTCGTCGACCAGGTCTTCGAAGGACAGGCCGGCGCCGTGGGCGATCTTCGGCAGCAGGCTGGTGGGGGTCATCCCCGGCAGCGTGTTCACCTCCAGGATGATCTCGTTGCCGCGCTCGCTGACGATCAGGTCGACGCGCGCCGCGCCCTCGCAGCCCAGCGCCTCGCAGGCCAGCGTCCCGAGGCGCAGCACCGAGCGGTACCGCTCCGGCGACAGCCGGGCCGGAAAGTAATAATCCGACCGACCAGCGGTGTACTTGTTTTGAAAGTCATAGAACCCGCGCCGCGGGACGATCTCCACCGCGCCAAGCGCCTTGCCTTCCAGGACGCCGACGGAGATCTCCTTGCCTTCGACGAAGCGTTCGATCAGCACGTCGTCGTCAAACCGCATCGCTTCTTCGACGCCCGATTCCAGCTCCATCTCGTCGCGCGCCACCTGCACGCCCAGCGACGAACCTTCACCCGACGGCTTGACCACCACCGGAAACCCGAACGACCCGTGGCTTTCGATCAGGTCTTCGCCCGAATCGGCGGCGATGACGTAACCGGGCGCGGTGGGCAGGTTGTGCAGGCGCAGGATCTCCTTCGTCTTGGCCTTGTTCATGGCCAGCGCCGACGCCAGCACACCCGAGCCGGTGTAGGGGATCCCCAATACTTCAAGTAACCCTTGAATGCAGCCGTCTTCGCCATAGCGACCGTGCAAGGCGACGAACGCCACGTCGATGCGCATCTGCCGCAAGACCAGATCGATGTCGCGATCGACGAACACCGGGACCGCGTCGTGGCCACGCTCCTGCAACGCCGCCACGATCGCTTCCCCGGACCGGATGGAGACGTCACGCTCGCCCGACAGACCGCCCAGCAGCACACCGATCTTGCGATGACCCGTCATTCTTCACGGGTAACCTTCCTGCGACGGGCCGTCAAAAAACACGACGCTTTTCCTCGCCGCGCTGGCGATCGACCGTCCGCCTTTGCCCGCCGCCCGTCGTCAGGCAACAAAACAACACTAATTGTGATAAAGACGGGCGCCATGACCTTTCTCGAGGCCGCCCTGGAGATCCTGCGCAAGGAGGGAAAGCCCCTCCACTACAAGGATCTGACCGAGCGTGCGATGACGAAAAAACTTCTGACCTTCGTCGGTCGGACCCCCGAAGTGACCATGCAGACGCAGCTGACGGCGGCGGTGAAGAAAGCGCCCGGCAGCCCGTTCGTGCGGGTGAAACCGGGTGTTTTTGGGCTGCTCCGCTATCCGGAGGTGACCGCCGAAGAGCGCGAGGCGGATGCCACCAAGGAAGCCGCGGTCGGCAACAAAGGCAAGGCCGACAGCAGCAAGGCGGACAGCGCCGACGCCGAAGCCGGACGCGGGCGGCGCCGGCGACGGCGCGGTGGGCGCGGGCGCTCGCGCGGCGACGAGGCGACGAAAGCCGAGGGCGGCGCCGAAGACGCGACGGGTGCGACCGAAGGCGACGGTGGTGATTCTGACGAGGGCGGCGACGAGCACGAACCCCGGGGCGGTTCGCTGTCGGCCGAGGCGCGGGCCGCGGCGCTGGCCGAGACCGGCGTGCTGGAAGGTGACGAAGACGGCGATGGCGACGAAGCCGCCGACGCCGACGGCGACCTGGACGATCAGTCTGCTGCCGGCGCAGGCGGCGGTTTCCCGGCAAGCCCGGCGTCGTCTGCTGGTGGTGACACTGATGGCGACGACGACGACGATGACGAGCCCGAAGGCGAGGGCGAGGGTCAGTCGAACGAAGGCGCGTTCGCCGCGCCCCCCCGACCCGGCGAGGCACCGCGCGACGGCGCCACCGACGAGCTTGGCCGCCGCCGTCGCCGCCGTCGCCGCCGTCGCGGTCGCGGCGATGAAGCCGCTCCGGGTGGATTCGGCGGGCGTCCCAGCGAAGGCGGCGCCTTCGAAGGTGCCAGCGGTGCCAGCGGTGCCAGCGGTGCCAGCGCGGGTTTCGGGCCTGCGACGGGCGAGGGTGCTGGCGGTCCGGCCCCGAGCGGTTCGGCCGGCGAAGGCGACCTGCGCGGCGAAGGCGCGCGCGAAGCGACCGGCGGCGACGGTGGCAGCGCCGATCAGGGCGACCCTCAGGCCCCGCGCAAGATCATGACCCCCATCGACGCCGCGATCGAGATCCTGCGCGGCCAGGCGCCGGGGCGCGGTGTGCACGTTCGTCAGATCGCCGACGCCGCCGCGCGCCGCCGCCTGATTCACGGCGAGCCGAACGAGGCCTGGCGGGTGATGCGGACCGCGCTGGCGGCCGAGCCGCGCGAACGTCTGCGCGCCGGGCAGCGCCCGCGCGTCCGTTCTGCGGGCAGCGGCCTGTTTGCCCTGGCCCGCCGTCCGCCCGACACCGAGCTGGAACGCGCCGAGCACGTCTTCGGCGAGGCCCGGCGCGCGCTGCGCGAACGAACGCTGGCCGCACTGGAACGCCGGGTCGCCGAGCTGCCGGCCTCGGCGTTTGAAGCGCTGGCCCGCGTCCTGTTGCAGCGCGAAGGCTTCGGCCCCACGACGTTCGTCAAGCGCGTCGAGGGCACGATCTATGTCGAAGCGTTGCGCGGTCGCGGCTCACGCCCGTCGAAGTGCCTGATCGCTCTTCGCCCAGGCGTCAATCCCGCCGGTCGCCGCGCCATCGGCGAGCTGCGCGCCGGGATCCGCGCTCGCAGCCAGGACGAAGGCCTCTTGTTGATGGCCGGTCGCCTGGCTGAAGACGGCATCGCCGAATGGAAGCAGGCCGGATCGCCGCTGGAGATCGCTGACGGTCAAGCAGTTGCCGAGACCTGCGTGCGCCACGGCATCGGCACCATCAACAGCGTGGTCAGCGTCGATTTCGTGGACGCCGACTTCTTCACCGAGCTGGCGGAGGGATAACCTGTCGCGGGTCTTGCACCCGCGCTGGGCGTGGCTGGGTCGCGTGCCGTACGGCGCGACCGCTGCCTTGCAAGAACGCCTGCGGCAACAGGTGGCGGCCGGCGTTGGCCCGGAGACGCTGCTGCTGCTGGAACACCAGCCGGTCATCACCCTCGGGCGGTCGGCCGACCCTGCTCATGTGCTGGCCGCGCCGGACGAGCTGCAGCGGCGGGGGATCACCGTCCACCACTCGGCGCGCGGCGGTGACGTCACCTATCACGGCCCCGGGCAGCTGGTTGGTTACCCGATCGTCCGGCTGCGCGCTGGCATCGTTGGCCACATGCGGGCGATGGCCGACGGACTGGCGGACGTGCTGGCCACCCACGGAATCGCCGCCCGCTGGGATCGCGAGGCGCCCGGTCTCTGGGTCGACGAAGCGGGGGCGCCGCCGGCGAAGATCGCCGCCTTCGGCGTTCATGTCCGCCAGCGCGTGTCGATCCACGGCTTCGCCTTGAACGTCGCCTCGGACCTCGACGCTTTTCGTTTGATCGTTCCTTGTGGTTTGTCCGATGCGCGCGTGACGTCGATGAAACGCCTGCTCGGCGACGGCGCGCCCGCGGTCGATGCGCTGGCGGAGGAAGTCGCGCATTCGTTCGCCTGTCGCTTCGGAATCGACTTCGCGCGCGCCGAACGCGATGACCTGACCACGCCGGGAACGTTCATCGCGCAGAGCGCGTCTTAACTTTCAATTCGCTCTAACCGATTGCAATGCAGGACGGGATTATTAGAATGGGATCAACGTGACCACCAAATGAACCCGCGCATCGTTGTTGTCTACAACCGGGACTTCGAGGGCGCGGAAGCGGACCCCGAGAACAAAGCCCGCGAAGACATCAAAGACATCGCGGAGAACATCATCGGGATCTTGGGCGCGCACGGATTTGCCGCCTCGGGGCTGGGTGTCACCGGCGATGTGTTGGCGGCGATCAGCACGCTGCGCGAATTGCATCCCGACGTGGTTTTCAATCTGTGCGAATCGATCGGCGGCGACAATCGGTTCGAACCGCTTTTGCCGTTGCTGCTGGATCGCGAAGGGATCGCCTACACCGGCTCGGGCCCGCTGGCGCTGACGCTGGCCTTGCACAAACACAAGGCCAAAGACGTGCTGCGCTCGCGCGGCGTGCCCACGCCCGAGGCGATGTTCGTGGCCAGCGAGGACGTCAGCGGCGTGAACCTGCCGTTCCCGCTGATCGTAAAGCCGTCGCGCGAAGACGCCTCGGTGGGCATCTACAGCGAGTCGGTGGTTCACGATCGCGCGTCGCTCGTGCAGCGGGTGGCGACCGTGCTGTCACGCTATCGCCAGCCGGCCCTGGTCGAACGCTACATCGACGGTCGCGAGATCTACGTCTCGCTGTTCGGTCAGCCCAGCGGTCCGCCGCAGATCTTTCCCTTCTACGAGATCGATTTCTCGGAGATGCCGCCCGGCCGCCCGCACATCGTTTCCTTCGAAGGAAAATGGATCGAATCGTCCGACGAGTACCGCGGCACCAAGCCGGTTCGTTGCCAGGGCCTGCCGGCGGAGGTCGAGGCGCGCATCCGGGCCATCGTGCTTGCCGCCTTCGAGGCCATGGAGCTGCGCGATTATGCGCGCTTCGATATTCGACTGGCGCGGGACGGGACCCCATACATCATCGACGTCAATCCCAACTGCGATCTGTCGGACATCGCCGGTGGCTTCTCCAAGGCAGCGAAGGCCGGCGGGCTCAGCTACGATGAGGTGATCCTCCGGCTGGTCGAGCTGGCCTTGTTGAGACGACCCAATGTCGACACCATCCCGCTTTCACCCGCGCGAACCGCTCGGCGCACGCGTCGCGCCGCCGGCACCTTGGCCACGCCCGCCGAAGGCGTCGCCACCGAACGCATTTCGCGCCGGCGCGTCCGCTCGGTCTGAACGACGGCCGCTGCCGGCGACGGCGCTGGCCTTTCTGACCGTCGTCGTCACCTTCGTGGGAGCGACAGGCTGCCACCGTCACGCCGCCGACGGTGCGCCACCGCCGGTGCCTCCGCCGTTTCTGGGCGCGGTGTCGGTTGCCGATCTCACGCCCGCGGGCGCCGTGGCGGTCACCCTGGACACGGACGCGCTGGAAGAATCCCTGCGCAACCGTCTGCTGAAGAGCGGGGTGGTCGTCGCGCCCGCTGCTACCGACGGACGCGCCGCCACCGAAACCACCGCCCCGACGCGGACGGTGCGGCTGCGCGCCGAGGTGGCGCTGGACGGGGCCGAGGTGCCGGGCAAGGCCCTGGCCCGCGTGGCGGTGCGGATGCAGCTCGATACCCGACCGTCCGACGCGCCCGGCGCCATCGACGAGCAGCTTGCGGCAGAGGGCGAGAAAACCTACGTCGTCGCCAAAGGCGGCAGCGCCGCCGCCACCCGGGCACTGCAACAGCAGGTGTTCGCCACGCTGGCCGATCGCGTGGCCGGCGATCTGCTGGACGGAACGCTGGCCGGCTTGAAATTGCGAAACGCGTCGCCGGCGTCCATTCACGCCGCGCTGACCGCCGACGCCGGCGAGCTGCGCGAGGAGGCGATCCGTCTGGCCGGCCAGCGGCAGTTGCACGAAGAGGTGCCGCGCCTGCTCGACCTTTTGACCAACGACGACGAGGCCACGCGCGACGCCGCGCTGGGCGCGCTCATCACCATGAAAGAGCCGCGCGCCGTCCCGGTGCTGACCAAATCGCGCTCGCTGCGCGACCGCCGCGAGATGCGAAAGATTATCGAGGCCATCTCGCTGCTGGGCGGGGAGGAGGCGTTGGATTACCTGTCGTTCGTTGCGGCAACCCATGACGACGACGAGATCCGCGCCCAGGCAGCCGAGGCCCGCCAGCGCCTGCTGCGCCGCCTGGACGCCGGTCACTAAACCGCCAACCTTGTTCGTCGGTTGACAAAAATACCTGAAATACAATGATATAAGAACGATGGCGGTCGCCAATTCTGTTGGCAGAGCGGGCGCTGCGGTGAGCGAGCCGCCGCAGCCAGGCGACCGACTCGATGGCCGTTATCAGCTAGGCGAGCGCATCGGCCACGGCGCTGCCGGCGAGACATTCCGCGCGTTGGATGAATCGACCGGCGCGGCGTGTGCGGTGAAGGTGTTCGGCGAGTCCGCCGCCGATGGCCGCGCTGGCGACACGTTCCGCCGCCTGCGCAGCTTGAATCATCCCGGGCTGGTGAAAGTCCACGACGTGGGCGTCACCGCTGGCGGTCGCGCCTTTCTGGTGATGGACCTGGTGACTGGACCACCGCTGTCTTCGATCGCCGTGCTGAATGACGAGACGGCGCGACGGCTCGCGTTCGAAAGCGCGGCGCGGGCGCTGACCGACGCTGTGGCCTATCTGCACGCGCGCCGGCTGGTGCATGCGGATATCTGTCCGGCCAATGTGCGGCTGCGGCCTGACGGCCAGCCGGTGTTGCTCGACTTCGACCTGGCGCTGCCAACGCCGACAGTTGGCGCCTCGTTCACGGCCACCGCAGCGCGCGGCACCTTGGGCTATGCCGCGCCCGAGGCGTTGATCGGACAGGTCTCACCGGCATCGGACCTCTTCAGCCTGGGCGCCACGCTGTTCGAAGCCTGGACCGGCGCGCCGCCGTTCGGCCTGGGGTTGGAGGCCGTCCAGCGCATGCTCTCGACGCGTGCGCCGCAGTTGTCGACGGTTCGCGCGGGATTGCCGGTGGTGTGGGACCCTCTTCTGGCGCGCTTGCTGGCACAGCAGCCGCGTCATCGCCACCCCAGCGCCCGCGACGTCCTGCGCGACATCATCCGCGCTGGCGAAGGCCAGGCGGTGTCCATCGCCGTCGATCTGCAGGCGCCGTTTCCCGGCGGTGATCCCCTGGCCGGCATTGTGGTCGGACGCGCGCACGAGCCCGACGCCATCCGCCTGCTGGTCGAGCGCCTGAGCGAAGGCGCGGCGCCCTGCGCGGTGGCCGCCGTCGTCGGGCCGCCCGGCAGCGGTCGGCGCACGGTGATCGATCTGGCGCTGGCAGAGGCGGCGCTGGCCCGCGCGGCCGGCTTGCTGCCAGCGTTTTCGGTGTGGCGAACCGACCTGCCCGGGCTACAAAAAGGCCTGGGCGTCGCGCCGTCAGCGGGAGACGACCTCGACGCCCCCGCAGATCGATTCGCCGCCCTGGCAGAAGCGCTGGAGAAAAAGGCGGCCGCATGTCCCTTGTGCCTGGTCCTTCCCGGCGCGCCCGATGACGTCGCGTTGGCGCGGGCGCTGGCGGCCGCTGAACCCTCAGGCAATGTGCTGCTGCTCCTGCCCACCGCCGAAGCCTTGGCGCTGCCCTCCGCGCGCGCCGTGACGGTGGGGCCTCTGCCCGCGAAGGCCATCGCCGAGTTGGTGTCGGCAGCCGCCGGTGCCGCGGCCCCAGCGGCTGCGCTGAAAGCGTTGGTGCGTGCTTCGGCCGGGCACGCGGCGACGGTGGCTGTGCTGGCAAGGCCTCTGGTCGAGGATATTCGTCAGGGTCGCGGCGCCGAACATCGGGTGGAGTCGATCCCCGATCTGCCGCGGCTGTTGGCTACCGCGTTTCGTGGCTTGCCATCAAGCGCGCGCCAATGGTTGGCCGCCGTCGCCTTGCGAGGCGCTGGAGTCGACGCCGAACTGACAGCGTTTGAAGCCGACGCCAGGGAAGACGCCGCTGAAGCGGCTCGCCGCGCTGGCTGGCTGCTCGAAAACGAAGGCGACAACGTTGGGCCGCGTTTGCCCAGCGCGGTTCACGAGCAAGTGGTGCTGGATGCTCTCGCCGACGACGATCTGCGCGCCGTTGCCTTGGCGGCCACCACGCGACTGCCAAGCGACGACGCGCGGCGCGCGGCCGCGCACGCCGCCGTGGACGATGGCGCGGGGGCCGCCGCGGCTTATCGGGCGGCGGCACAGGCGGCAGCGGCCGTGGGCGACTTTGCTCGCGCGGCTGGTTTGTTGCAGCGGGCCGCGGGTTATCAAGGCCTGTGCCTGACGCTTGACGATCGCCTGACCTTGGTGACGGGCCTGGCGGCGTTGGGTCGTTATGGCGATGCGGAGAGCGCACTCGGCGCCGCGACGGGAAGCGCCGTCGGCGCGGAGGAGCAGCGGCGGGTGGGCGAGCGTCGCGCCTGGCTGCAAGGCCGGCAAGGTCGGCTGGGCGACGCGATCGCCACCCTGAAAACGATGCTGGAAGCGGCACCGGAGCCAGCGGCCGCGTCTCCCGGCGCGAGCCGCAATCGCTTGCGGACCCGTCTTGGTCGGTTGCTGGTCAGCGCCGGGCGCTATGGCGACGCGACGCTGGTCTTGGCCCCGCTTCTCGCTCGCGGCGACGACGGCGACGACGGGGCGGCACTGGAGACTGCGGTGCTGGCGCGCGCGTACGCCGGCGAGCTGACGGAGGCGCGCGCGTTGCACCAGCGCTGGGCCGCGAGAGAGGCCCGCACCGGCAGAGCGGCCCCGTCCAGCCACGCGGATTACGTCGGCGCTTTGCTGGATCAGCTCAGCGGCCGTCTGGCCGAGGCGGCGGCTGGTTATGAACGCGCGCGGACCGTGTGCGCGGCCAGCAATGACGTCCACACCGAAGCGGCGGTGGTTCTGAATCTGGCCGCTGTGCTGGCCGACCAAGGACGATACGCCGGCGCGCTGGCGGCCAGCGAGCGCGCCATTCGCTTGCTGGCGCGTCTCGGGTCCACAGCCGAGCTGGGTACGGCGTTGCTGAACGCCGCCAATCTGCTGGTGGTGCTGGGCGATCTCGGCGCTGCCCGCCGGGCGGTCACACGTGCGCTGGATGAGGCGAGCGCGCGCGGCGGCGACGCGATACTGGGATACGCGCATTTCGTCGAAGGCGATCTGGAGCGACGGCAGGGCGACAGCACGGCGGCGGTGGCGGCGTATCAGTCTGCTCGTCGCCACCTGATCGCCGCCGGACAGGCTCGCGCCGCGCGCCAGATTTCGCTGGCGCTGGTCGAGGCGTGGGCCGGCGCGGGCCGTCTGGATGACGGGCGCGCTGCGCTGCTGGAAGTAGCAGCACAAGACCAGCGCGCCACCGGTGCTGGCCCCGTCGAAACCGCGACAGATCCAGAGCGCGAGCAAGCCACCGCGCGCCTGCTGTTGGCGGGCGGGATTGTCGACGGTGAAATCAATCGCCCGCCGCTGGTCGCCGCGCGGTTGGTGACGCTGGCCCAGCAAGCGCGACAGCAGACCCGCCTGCCGCTGGCCTGGCGCGCGATGCTGCTGGGGGCGCGGTTGTTTCACCGCGCCGGCGAAGAGGACAACGCCCGCCGCGCACTGGAAGACGCTCGTCTCATGTTTCAGGAGGTCCGCATGGCAACACCCGACGCGCATCAATCAGGACTGGACGCCGATCCGGACGCACGCTGGCTGGCCGGCCCGGTCGGCGGGGGAGCGAACGCCGGCGATGCCGCGCTGGCGCTGCGTGCGGCCCGCAACGAGGATCGCCTGCGGCGCCTTTTGCGCGTCAACAAACGCCTCAACAGCGAGCTACGACTGTCGCGCTTGCTGGAGACCATCATCGACTGCGTCATCGAGCTGACCGACGCCGAACGCGGCTTCATTCTGCTGGAAGACGAGACAGGCGAGCTGGCGGTGCGCGCCGCGCGCAACATCGATCAGCGCACGCTGGAGGCGGCCGAGTTCGCGCTGTCGCGCTCGATCGCGCGCCAGGCGGCCGACGGGCAGGCGCCCATCGTAACCGTCGACGCCACTGGCGACGAACGGTTCAAGCAGGCCATGTCGGTGTCGGATCTGCATCTGCGCTCGGTGCTGGCGGTGCCGCTTTTGATCAAGGGAAAGTCGGCGGGGACGATCTACGCCGACCACCGCCTGCGCAAGGGCGTCTTCGCCGACGACGACGTCGCCCTGGTCCTGGACTTCGCCGAGCAGGCGGCGATCGCCATCGAGAACGCCCGCCTGCTGTCCGAACTGCGCCGCCGCGAGCGCCAGGTTGCGGCCCTCAACAGCCGGCTGGAGGTCGAGCTGTCGGCACGGCGCGAAGAGCTGTCTGGCATGAAGCAGGAGCTGCGCGAAAATCGTGAAGCGCTGGCGGTTCGTTACGACTACCGCAACATCGTCGGGCGGACGCCGCGCATGCTGGAGCTGTTCCGCTTGCTTGATCGCGTGACCGACACGGCGCTGCCGGTGGTGATTCAAGGCGAAAGCGGCACTGGCAAAGAGCTGGTGGCGCGCGCCATCCACTTCAACGGTCCGCGCCGGGAACGCCCGTTCGTCTCGGAGAACTGCGCCGCCATTCCCGAGACGCTGCTGGAGTCGACGCTGTTCGGTTATGTGCGGGGCGCTTTTACCGGCGCCGAGCACGACACGCGCGGCCTGTTCGAGGTCGCGGACGGCGGCACGTTGTTCCTGGACGAGGTGGCCGAGATGTCGCCCGGCATGCAAGGCAAGCTGCTGCGTGTCCTGCAAGAGGGCGAGTTCCGGCGCGTCGGCGGCGAACGTACGCGCAAAGTGGACGTGCGCATCGTGGCGGCGACCAACCGCGATCTGGCGCGTCTGGTGGACGAAGGAAAATTTCGCCAGGATCTATATTTCCGGCTGAATGTGGCGCGCATCTTCCTGCCGCCGCTGCGCGAGCGGCGCGAGGACATCCCGCTCATCGTCGAGCACTTCCTGGCGCGGCAGCCGGGCGGGGCACGCAAGCCGCTGGACCCGGCGGTGCTGGCGCGTCTCATCGCCTATCGGTGGCCCGGCAATGTGCGCGAGCTGGAAAACGAGATCGTGCGCGCGGTGGCTCTGTCGGGCGCGCGCGTGACGATCAGCGATCTGTCGCCGGCCATCGCCACCAACACAGAGGCTGGCGCCGTCCTCAGCGACGATCCCGACAGCCTTCACCTGCGGCGGCGGGTCGAGCGGCTGGAGCGATCACTGGTGCGCGAGGCTTTGGCTCGCTGCGGGAACAACCAGACCAAGGCGGCGGTGGTCCTGGGCCTTTCTCGGTTTGGGCTGCAAAAGAAGCTCAAACGATACCGGTTGGTGTGACTTGGAAATACCCAGACCGGCATCAACCGGGTTGGTTCGGGTGCCAATCAGGTTGCCACCTCGAGGGGCGAAATCGCCGCGATTCAGCTATTTTTATTGGGCTCGCCGGTTGCATCACCTGACCGGGGAAGGACCGATCGAATGACCAGCCTGCGTACACGACTGCTTCGCCTCGCCGTGGGAATGGTGGCGTGGGCCGCGGTGTGGTCATGCAACGCGCCGTTCATACCGGTGCCGCCGCCGGCCCAGACCGGGTTCATGTCGGCGCTGGTTTCGGATGGCAACGGCGGACAGAAGACAGTGTGGGTGGCGATCGGCGAAGCGGGCAGCGCGCCGGCCGCGGCCCGGGTGTTCGTGTTCAATCTGGCGACCAGCAGCGGCGTCATCACTCAGGCCGCCAACGACGGTTCGTTCCGATCACAGACCTTCGACGGGACCGCCGGCGACCGGATCGACATTTCCGCCGAGGGCCACGACGGCGAGCAGAGCCCGACCAGTTGCTTGCTGTTGCAAGACGCGCAACCCGCGCCGTCCTGCCCAGCGCTGTGAGAGCGCGGCCGCTAGGTTACGGCGAGATGTCGGCGGTGGCGGGCAGGTACAGCACGATGTTCAGGCTGACCATGTACGTCGACTGCCAGGTCGAGTCGCTGGCATTGGCCTTTTGATCGCCGTTGGTGTCGCGGCCGGCCGGGTTGATTGACGCCATGATGTCACGTAGCTCGAGGTTCAGAGCGAGGAACTGGTTGAGGTAGCTGTGAACGCCCACCCCGAAGTTCGCGCCCAACTTGTAACCGGTCACGCCGCACGACTGGCCGGTGTTGGTCGACGAACAGGCCGGTACGGAAGAATCGGTTGGCTCCAGGTTCAGGAAGCCCGGCCCACCGAAGAGATAAAAGTCATAGTGCGCGAACAGCTTGCCGAACAGTGAGTACTTGCCGGTGAAGGGCGCGAACTCAAGCTGCGCCGCCAAGATCTGCTTGATCTTCGACATAGAGGCCTGAGCCGTGGCTGGAGTCGGCGCTGGGCGTGTCGGGTCGGGCGTCTTCAAGCTATCGACGAGCTGGCCTTGAAAACCGGTCTCCATATTGGAAACCACGAAGCCGCCGAATGCCGACAGGGACAACCAATCCGTGAAGTGGAACCCCAGCTTCAGGTTGGCAAAAACGCTGTGATAGAAGTCCTGATTGATCGTGGTGCCGGCGCCGCCGCCGAACTCCAGGCGGATGGCCCGCAGTTCAAGGCGCTTGCGGATGGCGGGCGCGTCGGCCAGTGGGCTTTGCCGCTGCGCCTGTGCCGCCAGCGGCAACAGGATGACCGAGAGAGCGATGAGGAGAGCGAACCGCTTCTTCATTTCTGT
>DASXQB010000159.1:0-10535 GCA_036493295.1 Polyangia bacterium
GACATTGCTTGAACAAAAACTGCAGAAGGCGCCCTATAAAGTCACTCGTTCGCGGCTTCCCAATGGCTTGCGGCTGGTCACCATCGAGACGCCGCACCTGCACACGGCGGTGGCGTCGCTGTATGTGCGGGCGGGATCGCGGTACGAAACCCCAAAAACAAATGGGCTCTCGCATTTTGTTGAGCACATGCTATTTCGTGGCTCGGGCGGGTTTCCTGACTCGTTCACGCTGAACCAGGCCATCGAAGACCTGGGCGGCACGCTGTACGCGGAGACCGGGCGCGACTACTCGCTGTACCAGGTGCCGCTGCATCCGCGTCACTTGCCGCGCGGCCTGGAGATCCTGGGCGATCTCTTCAGCACGCCGGCCTTTCGCGACATCGATCTGGAACGCCAGATCATCGAGGAAGAGATCCTGGAAGATCTCGACGAGGACGGGCACAACGTGAACCTGGACGATCTGTCGCGGGCGGCGGCCTGGGGTGGGCACCCGCTGGGGTTCACCATCACCGGTCCGCTGCGCAACGTGCGGCGGTTCAAGGTGGAAGATGTCCGCGCCCACTTCAAGCAGTTCTACGGCGCGTCCAACATGGTCCTGTGCATCGCCGGTCCGGTGCGCCCGCGCGCGGTGGACGCGGTGGTGCGCGGCGCTTTCGCGCGGGTGCCGCGTGGTCAGCGCCGCCGCGCCGTGGCCCCGCACCCGTCGCTGCGCGGGCCGCATTTTCGTTCCATCCACAACGAATCGGCGCAGACCCAGGTGCAGATCCTGTTTCACGCCTTGCCCGAGCGCGATCCCGACTATCAAGCGCTGCGGGCGTTGATGCGCGTGCTGGACGACGGCATGTCCACGCGGCTGCACTATCAGATCTGCGATCAGAAAGGCCTGGCGTATTCGGCGTCGGCGGGCCTTTATTCGTTTCACGACGCCGCGCTGCTGGAGATCGACGCTGCCTGCGCGCACGCCAAGCTGCCGGCGCTGATCAGCGAGGCGCTGGCGATCCTGGCGCGCTTTCGCAGCGAGCTGGTCTCGCCGCAGGAACTGGACAAGGCCAAGCGCCGCTTCGTCGGCGATCTGGAAGCCTGTTACGACGATCTCGACAGCCTGTGCGGATGGTTCGGCGGAACGGAGCTGTTCTATCGGCCGCGCTCGCAAGAGCAGCGGGCGCGCGAGGTCGAACGCATTCGTCCCGAGCACATCCAGCGCGTGGCCCGACGGGTGATCACGCGCGAACGGTTGAACGTCGTGGTGGTCGGCTCGTTGCCGCGCGCGGTGGCGCGCAAGGTGACGGCGGTGGTGAAGGGTTTTCGCTAACCCCCGCGCCGAAAACTAGGCGCGTTTCTTTTTGCCCGCGGCCTTCGCCTTGGGCGCGGCGGCGGGCGCGGCCGACACCTCGATGTTGAAGGACAGCGTCTCCTTCACGGGCTTGCAGGCGCTCTCCTGGCACATGACGAAGCGGGCCTCGCCGGTGACCACCTTGGTCCCGACATCGATGGCCTCGAAGGGGATCTCGAAGCGAGCGGCTTCCTGCGTGCTTTCGGCCAGGTCCGCGCGCAGAAGCTTGGTCTTGATCAGTGTCAGGCCCGCGGGTGCCACCAGCGAGATGCTGATCGGCGCTTCGCCGTTGACGTGCCAGCCGTTGCGGGCGGCGATGGTCAACGATGCGGTCGACTTGGCGCCGACGGCCACTTTGGGTTCGGTCTTCTTGAGCTCGTAGGTCGGTCCTTCGGCGCGCGCGGGCGCAGACAGGCCAAGCGCGAAGGGAACCAACAAGATGGCGAACAAAAGCAGGCGCAGGGGCGAGCGACAGGACATCCAGAAACCTCCGTCTTGGAAGACTAGGGGGCAACCGCGACGGGCGCTAGCGCTGTCTGGCGCGACGATCGCCGACGGTGAAAAATTTGACGAGCCTGGTAGGCGGATGTAGGTGTGGAGGACGATGGTGACAAAGCGCTTTTGGGGACCTGCCAATGAGGACCGGCGATCGCGACAAAGGTTGCCGGCGGATTTCTACGGCGTGGAGCTGGTCGAAGGGGCCAGATACCTGCGCAAAATTTCGAACGTCTCCGACGGCGGGATGATGTTCGAGGATCGCTTGGGCCGCGGCCGCCCGGGTGAGTTGGTCGAATTCGAGCTACCCCACCGGGTCAGCGACGAGGTGGTGCACATCCTCGGTGAGGTGGTCCGCGTGACCAAGGGGGGCCAGGTGGCGGTGCGCATCGATTCGACCCTGCCCGTCGATGTGGACCGTTTGGGTGGCTCGATCGATCTTTAGTGTAATCTTCTGCGCATGGCTCTTATCGACAAGCCGGAACGGGCCCGCCAGCTGGCGCGCGCCATTGCCTCCGACCTGACGCTGTACCACGAAGCGAAAATCCTGCAGGGGATTGAACGCGACACCTTGTTCGATGTGATGCGCGACGAGATCGAAGAAGGGCGCACGCTGTACAAAAGCCGGGTCACGCCGGAGATCTACCAGTTGAACATTTACGACCGCGCGCTGGTGGACGTCATGCTGAAGTCCAAGGCGCACATCAAGTCGCGCATCTGGTAGCCGCCACGCGCCGGTTCGTCGTCGGCCCGGACGCCGCCGGGCAGCGGCTGGATGTTTTTCTGGCCGCGCAGGTGCCGGAGGTGTCGCGCACGCAACTTGGGCGGCACGTCGGACAAGGCGCGGTCACCGTCGGTGGCGCCGTCGCCATAGCGCCGTCGCGCAAGCTGCGCGCCGGCGACGAAGTGATCTGGTCGCCGCCAGCGGTGCAAAAGACCGAGCTCGCCGCCGAAGAAATTCCACTGACGGTGATCTACGAAGATCGCTGGCTGGTGGTGATCGACAAGCCAGCCGGGTTGGTGGTGCACCCGGCGCCCGGCCACGAGGATGGCACGCTGGTGAACGCGCTCTTGGCCCACTGCCAGGACCTGCGCGGCATCGGCGGCGAGCTGCGGCCGGGGATCGTCCACCGCATCGACAAGGACACGTCCGGCTTGCTGGTGGTGGCGAAGGACGATTCAACGATGGGTGCGCTGGGCGCGGCATTCAAGGCCCACGACATCACCCGCGTCTACGAAGCGCTGGCGGTCGGCAAGCCGCCGGCAGCGAGCGGCCGCATCGATACGCTGCACGGGCGCGACCCGCACGATCGGAAGAAATTCTCTACACGCGTGAAGACCGGCCGGCGCGCCGTCACCAACTGGCGCGTGCTGGAACGGCTGGGCGGCGCCGCGCGGATGGAAGCGCAGCTCGAAACCGGGCGCACGCACCAGGTGCGGCTGCACCTGGCGGCGCTGGGCTGTCCGCTGCTGGGCGACGCGGTCTACGGCAAACCGCCGAAGGATCCGGCGCTGCGCGAGATCGGAAAGACGCTGGGCCGGCAGGCGCTGCACGCGCGTGTGCTGGGCTTTCGTCATCCCGCCACCGGCGAGACGCTGCGGTTCGAGGCGGCGCCGCCCGCTGATTTTCAGCAAGCGCTGGCGGCGCTGCGGGCGGCGGCCGCGGTAAAATAAGCCTGCTGATGCACGAAGAACCGTTCATCGAAGGCCCGCTGGTGGTGCCGCTCTTGCGGTCGGCGGTGATGCCGGCCGGGTTTCGCCACGGCTTTTCCCTGCGGGGCGGCGGCGTCAGCGCGGGTGCCTTCGCCAGCATGAACCTGGGCAGCAAGTGGGGCGACACCCGCGAAAACGTGCTCGAGAATCGCCGCCGCTTGCGCCGCGCCGCCGGCCACGACGTCATGTACGCAGCCACGCAGGTGCACGGCGCGACGGTGGCGCGCGTGCGCGCCGGCGATGACGAAGCGGCGATCGCCCGGTTGAACGCCGACGGACTTTGCATCGACGCGCCAGGAGCGGTGGTTTCGATTTATGTGGCCGATTGCATTCCGGTGCTGATGGCCGATGCTCGCACCGGTGCGGTGGCCGCCGTTCACGCTGGCTGGCGCGGCACGGTGGCGGGCGTCGTCCCGGCGGCGGTGCGGCGGATGGCCGACGAGTTCGGCACGCGTCCGGCCGACCTGCGGGTGGCGCTGGGTCCGGCCATCGGCGTGTGCTGCTTCGAAGTGGGCGACGAGGTTGTGCAGGCGGTGACCGCGGCGATCCCGGGCGCCGATGATGCCGGGGCCATCCGGCGCGGCGGCGCTGGCGCCAAGGCGCACGTTGATCTGAAGTTGCTCAATGTGCTGCTGCTGGAACGGGCCGGCGTACCGGCGGCGAACATCGAAGCCGGGCCGGAGTGCACCGCCTGCGATCGGGCGCGTTTTTTTTCCTACCGGCGCGATGCCGGCCACACCGGCCAGATGGTCGGGTTCATCGTCGCGCGCGGACCTTAGCGCCGTCACAGTTGTCGCGGCGCCGTTGCTTGAAGGGGCCGTGAGCGGCTGATACGTTAGGCACGCCGTGGGCGCCACCACTTTACGCTGCTACACCTTCCTGGATTCGTTGCAGCCGCAGTTGGCCAGCTTCATGGGCAAGACGGCGCGTGGGTTCCTGCCGGTGCCGGGCCAGGCGTCGCTGTTTGTCGAGATCGCGCCTGGGATCACCATCAACCGCGTCACCGACATCGCGCTGAAGGCCACGCGCGTGGTGCCGGCGTTGCAGATCGTCGAGCGCGCGTATGGCCTGCTGGAAGTGCACGCCGATGATCAAGGCGACGTGCGCAACGCCGGCGCGGCCATCCTGTCGCATCTCGAAGTGCGCGAAGAGGATCGCCTGAAGCCCCAGGTGGTCACCAATCAGATCATTCGATCGATCGAGGCGCACCAGGCCCAGATCATCAACCGCAACTCGCAGGGCATGATGATCTTGCCTGGGCAGTCGCTGTTCATTCTGGAGACCGAGCCGGCCGGCTACGTCGCCTTCGCCGCCAATGAAGCAGAGAAAGCGGCGCACATTTTTCTGGTACAGGTCCAGCCGTACGGCGCCTTCGGGCGCTTGTGGCTGTCGGGACCGGAGGCGGAGATCGACGCGGCGGCCAAGGCGGCCATCGCCGCCATCGAAGGATTGCCCGGACGCAGCGGCGAGAAGTTCGTGGATAAATAGACAGGAGAGCCCATGGCAGACGCGCTTGGAATGATCGAAACCAAAGGATTCGTGGCGATGGTCGAGGCGGCGGACGCCATGGTGAAGGCGGCCAAGGTCGAACTGGTCGGCTATGAAAAAATCGGCGGTGGTTTTGTCACCGCCATCGTGCGCGGCGACGTCGCCGCGGTGAAGGCGGCCACCGAAGCCGGCCAGCGGGCCGCCGAACGCATCGGCGAGATGGTCGCTGTCCACATCATCCCGCGTCCGCACGTCAACGTGGACATCGTGCTGCCGCTCGGCAGAACGAACTCGAAGGGCGAGTAAACGCGCCCCGGCCTGCAAGGCCGGCGATCGGTTTTCGAGATGACGATCCCCAAACGGCCGCTGATATTGGCCGGCGTGATTCTGTTGATGGCGGCGATTGCGGCGTTGGTGGCTCGGCCGCGGGCTGAGGCGCCGGCTGCCGTGCCGTACGCCGGCGTGCATGGCGCTTCGCTGGTCAAGGCAGCCGGTTTGATCGTCTATCGCCAGCGCGGCGACGAGGTGCAGGCGCTGGAGCCAGGCAACGGGTTGCGCACCGGCGATCGCCTGTTGCTGAAAGTGCGCACCGATCGGCCGCGTTACCTGGAGGTTCGCCGGCGCGGCGGGGGGCAAGCGGAGCAGATTATTTTCCCCGCCGGCGCGGAGGCGGCACCGGTGAACGGCGGTGAAATGCTGCCCGCGGTGACGATGAGTGATGGGCCGGCGCGCCTGATCATCGTCGCGTACTTCGCCGACCACGCCTTTCCGGTCGGGCGCGCACCGGGGGCTGATTTGTTGCCGGTGCTGATCGAGGTGCCGAAGGAACCTTAGGCGTCACAGCCGGCGCAAGATCGCCGCCACGAATCCCGGCCGCAAATAGAATCCGCACTTGCCGACGCGCGTGGGCCGGCCGTCGGCGTCGTAACCGTCGCGCTGGTCAGCAGCATTTTTTCCTTTTGGTCGCACCTGCAGCGCCGTGCCGAGGTGGCCGGTGATTTCATCGACGCGGCCGCGGCGGAAGTATTCGCGCACGAACAAGGTGAAGTCGTCACGCAGGGTCTGCTCCTCGGTCGGCGAGGGTGACCACAGGCCGGCGGCAGAGACGCGCCGTTCGCCCACGGAGTCGCTGTCCGGCGGCACCTCCAAGGCGACGAATAAAACGCGCGCCAATTTCTCGCGCACATAGCTTGATTCCCATGATTCGGCGGCGACGGCGATGGGATCGATCTGGCAGACGGCGGTCGATTCCAGCGGGACTCGGTCGGCGTCGACGGGGACGGTCTTCAATTCGATTCCCAGGGCGGCGAAATCGGGGCCACGCGTGCCGCCGGTTTCCACACCCAGCTCGTGTTCGATGATTTGCCCCGACCAACCTTTGGTGCGCACGCCACCGACGGGGACCGGCAGACCCAGTTGATCGGCCAGGTCCGACAGCTCGACGCCGACCAACGCGCGGGCGTGGGTCAACAAAGCCGCCAGCTCATCGACTGCTGTCTCGGACGGGCGCATTGGTTTAGTATTTTGCCGCGTGGAAGAGGCGCGGATCCAGGAGATCGTCGATCGGGTGGTGGCGCGCATCGGCCAGCTACCCGAAACGCCGATGGAAGCGGTCAAGAACCCGCCGCCCGGTTACCTCGCCAGCGCCGCGCCGGCGCCGCCGCCCGCCCGCCGCCGCGACGTCGATGTGCCCCGCGGCCGGCGTGGTGTCTTCCCCGACGTCGAAGCCGCCGTGCGCGCCGCCCGCCGCGCTTTCGAGCAGAACGAAGCCTCGACGCTGGAGGCGCGCCATCGCTGGGTGGCAGCCATGCGCGACATCGCCGGCAAGCACGTCGGCGATCTGGCCCGTTACGCCGTGGAGGAGACCGGTTACGGCCGCGTCGACGACAAGGTGAAGAAGAATCGCCTCTGCATTCGCAAGACGCCCGGGCCCGAATGGCTGAAGCCGCAGGCCTATTCGGGCGACGACGGACTGACGGTGGTGGAACGGGCCAGCTATGGCGTCATCGGTTCGATCACGCCGACCACCAATCCCACCGAGACCGTCATCAACAACGGCATCGGGATGATCTCCGGCGGCAACGCGGTGGTGTTCAACGTGCACCCGTACGCCGCCAAGGTCAGCGCCTGGTTCATTCACCTGCTGAACGAAGCCATCGTCGGCGCCGGTGGGCCGGAAAATCTTCTGACCTGCATCGAACGCCCGACCATTGAAAGCGCGCAGCAGCTGATGCGCCACCCCGGCGTGCGCCTGCTGGTGGTGACCGGCGGACCGGGCGTGGTGAAGGAAGCGATGAACGCTGGCAAGAAGGTCATCGCCGCCGGCCCCGGCAACCCGCCCGCCGTGGTCGATGAAAGCGCGGATCTGGACATCGCCGCCAAGAACATCGTCCTGGGCGCGTCGATCGACAACAACATCATCTGCACGGCGGAAAAAGAGGTGATCGCCGTGGCCGCCATCGCCGATCGCTTGAAAGAAAAGCTCACCGCCAACGGCTGCATCTTCGTCGACGGCAAGCAACTGGCCGCGCTGGAAAAGATCGTCCTTCACCCGGGCGACAAGGGCGCCGTCCACCCGAACAAGGATTTCATCGGCAAGAACGCGGCGGTGATCTTGCGGCAGATCGGCGTGCGCGCCGACGACAACCTGCGCCTGGTGATGGCCGAGGTCGACGAGACGCACCCGTTCGTGCAGCTTGAAATGCTGATGCCGGTGCTGCCGTTGGTGCGCGCGTCCGACGCCGCCGAGGCCATCGCCATGGCCAAGCGGGTCGAGCATGGGTTCGGGCACACGGCGGTGATGTACTCGCGCAACATCGAAAACATGCACGCCATGGCCCGCACCATCAACACGTCCATCTTCGTCAAGAATGCCTCGAACCTGGCGGGCCTGGGCGAGGGCGGCGAGGGCCACACGTCGTTCACCATCGCGTCGCCGACCGGCGAGGGGCTGACCACGGTTCTTAACTTCACGCGCGAGCGGCGCTGCACCTTGAAAGATTATTTTCGGTTCGTATGAGCGAGGCGCTGGCCTTGATAGAGCTGTCGTCGATCGCGCGCGGCTATCAGGTGGCGGACGCGGTGGTGAAAAAAGCGCCGGTGGTCTTGCGCGATTGCCGTCCCGTCAGCCCAGGAAAATTCCTGGTTCTGTTCGACGGCGACGTGGCGTCGGTGGACGAAGCGTTTCGGCGCGGCATCGAGGTGGCCGGCGATCGCCTGGTCGACAAACTGTTCTTGCCGCAGGCCCACCCGCAGCTGGGACCGGCGGTGCGCGGTGAAAGCAACGCCAGCGCCGGGGTCGAATCGTACGCCGTGGTCGAGACGCTGTCGGTGGCAGCGGCGCTGCTGGCGGCGGACGCGGCGGCCAAGGCTGCCGCGGTGCGCCTGGTGGAGATGCAGCTTGCGCGCGGGATCGGCGGCAAGGCATTCTTTTCCTTGTCCGGGCCGCTGGCGGACATCGAAGCGGCGGTCGACGCTGCCATCGGCATTACCGACCGGGCTTTGTTGCTGGGGACGGAGATCATCCCGGCCCCGCACGAAGACTTTCTGGCCAAGCTGCCGTGAAAAAGGGGGCCGATCGATGATCCCGCGCGCCTGGCCGACCGTATATCCGGCATGTCCAACCTGACCATGACCGCCCCGGAGACATCGTCGGTTCGCTCGCCGCGCTCGGCCGTGGCGTCTGCCCAGACGGCCGCTGCACCGGCCACGCTGGATGATCTGGCGGCGCTGACCGCCACCCAACTGCAGGACATCTATCAAGCGGCCGCCACGCCCACCATCGCCGAGGTGGCGGGCGATCTGCGCGGGCGCATGCTGGCTTTCAATTTTCGTAACTTGGGCCTTGGCCGCGGGCTTTTGGCGCGGCTGCTGCGCGCGTTCGCGGCCTGGCGGTTCTTTCCCTGGCGCGGCAAGAGCTTCAAAACCCTGGGCGCCGACCACGGCGAAGGCATCAACCGCGTGTTCGGGTTCGGCGATAGCAAGCCGCGCCAGTGGTTTCGTTTTGAAACCAAGATCGGCCCATCGCGCGCCGGCGACTTCGACGCCTTTCACCTGGACTACGACAACGCGGGTAATCCTTTCTATATCCGCGCCATCAAGGACGAGATTCGCCGCGTTCGCCCCGGCCTGTACCTGGGCCAGGCCTATCTGCTGACCAAAAAACGCGCCCGCCTGGTGCTGTACTTCGGGCTCAGCGCGCCGCCCGCTCCATCGACGGAGGCGTAGTCACCGCGATGCCCACCGTCACCCGCGACGGCGTGGCCATCGCCTACGAAGTGTCGTCGCCCTCGCCGCCGGCAGCGTCCGCGCCGGCGGTGGTGTTGCTTCACAACATCATGTGCGATCGCCGGGTGTTCGCGCACACCCTCGCCACGCTGCGCCCGCGTTTTCGCGTTCTGGCCGTCGATTTTCGCGGCCACGGCGACAGCGCGCTGGGGGCAGCGCCGTTTTCTATCGACGATCTGGTCAGCGACGTTCTGGCCGCAATGGATCAGGAACGCATGGCACGCGCCGCGGTGGTCGGTCTGTCAATCGGCGCCACCGTGGCGATGGAGCTGGCTCTGCGCGCACCCGCGCGGGTGGAGCGGCTGGTGTTGATGGGCGCCGACGCTGCGCCCGACGGGGTGCTGGCCCGCCTGCGCAACGGATTGTTTTGTCGGCTGGTGATGGTGATCGGGATGCGCTGGTTCTTGCTCAGCGGCGTCTTGCAGACCCTGTTCGGGAAATGGTTTCGCACCGAAGCCGCCGATCGTTATGTCGTGTTTCGCGATCGCATCGCGGCGCTGGATCGTCGAGTGGCGCGCGCGGCGATGCGCGCCTGGACCGGGCGTCGCCCGCTGCTGGGTTCCGTGACGGCGCTGCGCATGCCGGTGCGAGTGGTGGTCGGCGACCTGGACGTTTCGTGTCCGCTGCCGTGCGGCCAGCGCTTGCAAGCGGCGATCGCCGGCGCCGAGCTGGTGTGCATTCCCAAAGCCGGCCACACCATGACCGCCGAGCGCCCCGAAGAGACCAGCGCCGCGATTGCGTCGTTTCTCGGCGTTTAGCTCACTATTTAATAGAGGCGCTGCGAGCGGTTGGCTGGCTGCGGCGCTGCGGGCGGTCGGGCCGGTGGATCGCTTCTCGTGCTAGTGTGCCTGGATTGCGGTTGCGGCGGGACGGGCCGGGGCAAGGCTTACCTTTGGAGGCAGTCCATGAACTTTCCGCAGCGTGCGCGTTTTTTGGCGGCGATCGTGATGGCGACCGGCGCGGTCGCTTGTTCTAGCAGTCCGTCCGGTTCGGGTTCGGGTGGCGCCGGTGGCAGCAGTGCCGGGTCAGGCGGAGCGACCGGCTCGGGCGGCGCGCAGACCACCGGCAGTGGCGGCGCCACCGGCAGCGGCGGACAGACGAGCGGCAGCGGTGGAGTTGTCGGCAGCGGCGGCGCCACGACCACCGACGGCGGCAGCGGCGGCGCGTCGGCCACCGGCGGCGCCAGCGGCAACGACGCCGGCACCGATGCCACCAACGC
>DASXQB010000160.1:0-3323 GCA_036493295.1 Polyangia bacterium
CCCGACGAGCCAACCCGCTGGGAAGGCGTCCACGCAGCGACAGGCCCCGCCCACGCGAAGCCGGCGGACGCCACAAGATCCCATCTCCCCCCCGTCTATGGATGCATCGGCCCGAGGTGCTGCACGCCATCGCCGCGGCCCGTGCCAGCACCCGCCCCACCCATGAGCGACGACACGTCTTTCTTCGCGTACCCGGCCGGCACGGCAAAGCGCGCGGCGGCGATGCTGCCGCGGCTGATGCTCTTGATCTGATCTTCTTCGCCGAGCGTACCGTCGTCGTTCAGACGCACGCGCGAGACCGGAATGCCCGGATACTGATCCATATCTTCGAACAGCTGGCCCGAACCGCCGCCCTTCATTCCCATTCCTTGCGCCATCTCCTGGCCGAACTTGCGCATCGATTCAAAGTCGCTCTTCTTGAGCAGACCCGCGCTCCACGGCGAGATGCAGTCCTGTTCGAACGGTTTGCCGTCGCGGTTGACCTTGAACATCTGGCAGGACATTCCGTTGACGGTTTTCTTCTGGCCCATCGAATCGAACTTGAAGACGTGCTTCTCCGGTTTCCCGCCCGCCGCGCCGTTGCCCGGGCCGTTACCCATTTTGCCCATCAGCGCCTCCATCTTCTGGCGCTGCTCGGGCGGCAGGTTCTTCAGGCGTTCTTGCATCTGCGAGCGCATCGCCTCCAGCTGGCCGCGGAATTTCTTCATGTCCTCTTCGGTGATGTCGACGTAGCTCTTGGTGTTGTCGTCGACCATGGTCATCTTCTTGCCGGCGGCGTCGACGATCACGGCGGTGAACTTCTGGCGCATCGGGCTATCGATGCGCGCGTGATCGCCCTCGATCTCCGCCGTCGACGGCTCTGCGGCCCCGTGCTGGAAAACGATCGTCACCCCGGCCCGCGCGGCCATGGCTTGCCCGCCCACCGCCACGAAGACCACCGCCGCCAGCGCGCGCGGCCGGCTGAACCGCGAGACGGACGAACCCATCGACGAATGCGTCTGCATCATGGGGCGCAGCATCGCACGAAGAGACGCGTCGGCCCACCGGTTCGATTCATTCCTTGCCTGGGGCGACATTCGCGCCAAGACTAGGCGCCCGTTCGATGAAAATTGCCCTGATTTACCCGCCGACCTGCGATCCAACCGCGCCGTATCTGGCGGTGCCGATGCTGACCGGGTTTCTGCGCGGCAACGGCGTCGACGTCCTGCCGGTCGACGCCAACGTCGAGGCCTACGATTTCTTGCTGCGCCCGACGCCGCTGGCGGGGCTGCGCCAGCGCATCGAAGATCGGCTGGCCGACTTTGATGGGCGGCCGCATCTGGACCACGCCGGGCAGCTTGCGTACAGCGTTCTGTGGCGGGCACGCGGTGATGCTCAGGCGGTTCCCGAGGTCATCGACGACGCCACGGCGATCCTGCGCGACGGCGAGCGTTTCTTCGACGCTGAGCTCTACGCCGGCGCCGTCGACACCGTCGATGCGGCGTTGCGGGTGATCTCGGCGGCGCACGCGCCGCTGGCGGTGGACTTCACCGCTTACCGCACGCCGTTCGCTCTCACCACACCCGAGGAGATCGCCCGCGACGCCGCGCCCGAGCGCGATCCGTACGACGGCTACGTCACCCAGCAGCTGATCCCGCGCCTACGCCGCGAGGGCGTGGCGGCCGTCGGGCTGTCGATCTGTTTTCCCGGGCAGCTGCAACCGGCGTACGCCTTTGCCTTGAAATTGAAAGCGGCGCTGCCCGGCGTGCACCTGACCGTCGGCGGGCCGGCCATCACCCAGCTTTTGATTCGCCTACGCGGCGTGGATCTCCTGCGCGCGCTGGGCCCGTTCGACACCGCGGTCGTCTTCGAAGGCGAGCACACGCTGCTGTCCCTCTGCCGCGCGCTGGATGCCGGCGGCGGACGCGCGGCGCTGGCGGCGATCCCCAACCTGGTGCACCGCGATCCCTTGCTGGGGGCCAAATATTTGCCCGGCCACGCCAGCGAAGACATGCGGCAGCTGCCACCACCCGATTTCGACGGCCTGCCGCTTGACCGGTATTTTTCGCCGCGGGTGGTGCTGCCGTATGATCCAACCCGCGGCTGCTACTGGGGCAAGTGCACGTTCTGTCACTACGGCCTGGCCGAGGTGGGAACCGCCAGCTACCGCGAGCGCGCCGTCGACGACGTCGTCGCGCACCTGGGCGCGCTGTCGCGCCGCTTTGACACGCATTATTTTTATCTGTCGCAGGACTCGGTGGCGCCGAAGACGCTGGTCAAGCTGGCGGCGGCGCTGGAGGCCTCGGGGCTCGGGCTGCGCTGGGCGACCGATCTCAAGCCGGAGAAATACCTCACCGCCGAGCGCGCGGCGGTCTTGCGTCGAGGCGGCGCCGTGGCTTGCGCGCTGGGCGTCGAATCGGCCAACCCGCGCGTCTTGAAGATGATCGACAAGGGCGCGCCCATCACCGTCGTCGCCGACGTGATGGATCACCTGGCCGCCGCCGGCATCGCGCCCGAGGCGATGTGCTTCACCGGTTTCCCGACCGAGACCAGCGCCGAGGCGATGGACACCCTGCGGTTTCTCGATCAGCACCGCGATCGGGTGGCGGCGTTCATCGTGGGCGAGTTCGATCTCACGCACGGCGCGCTGGTGGCGCAGGATCCGCAGCGCTTCGGTCTGCGCGAGACCTGGCAGGTCGACGGCGATCAGCTGGGCACGGCGCTTTTCTACGAAGAAAACACGCCGTCGAAGCGGCCCGCCGAACGCGCCCGCCTCGACCGGGCGCTGGATCGCTTGTCGGCGGGCTGGTTGCTGCGGCGCTATCCTTGGGCCGGATCGCTGTCGACGGCGCACACGGTGCTGTACTACGACCGCTTCGGCCCGGACGTCATCCAGCGGCTGGCCGGTCAGGTGCAAGGCGGCGTCATCGGAGCCGAGGCGCACACCTTCCCGGCGCGATTCGCGCTCGAGGAGACGGCGGCGGCGCAGGAACGCGAGGCCGCCATCTGGCATCAGTTGACCCGCGTGCAGCGCCGGATCTCGCGCGCCGCCTACGACGAATTGGCGGCGCAGCAACCGACGGTGGCGCCGCACCCGGGACGTTATCGGGTCAGCGCGGGCCTTCCGCCATCGGCGGTGGACGTGTCACCCCGCCGCGGCCGCCGCCCGTCGGGCGCGCCGAACGCGCTTCGGCGCTGACGCCGCGGCGTCTACGCTTTGGACTGCAGGAACCGTGCGGTGTGGCGACCGATGAAGGCGCCGACCACCGGAACATGCTGAAAGATCGACGGATGGATGACCGTGGCCACAACGCCGCCGGTGATGGCGATCTGATCGGTGGGCT
>DASXQB010000161.1:0-21050 GCA_036493295.1 Polyangia bacterium
GCCCGTAGATCGTGGGAGACCGAATAGCTGAACGCCTCCAGCTCTTCGTTCTTTCGCTGTAACTCTTCGGTCAGGGCGGCGCGCGTCTCGGCCACCTGGCGGGCGGCCCGCGCCTCCGACGCCTCCAGTTCGCTGCGCAGAAGATCTTCGCGGATCTTCCGGTGCTCGTCCTCGAATTGTTTGCGGCGCAGCTGGGCGCGCAGGCGGGCCTTCAGCACCTCGAACTCGCTGGCCTTGGGGATGTAGTCGTCGGCGCCGGCGCCGAGGCCGTCGATCATGGCGCCGCGGTCCTCGACGGCGGTGATCATGATCAGCGGGATCTCCCGCACCGCCGGCGACGATTTGATGCGCCGGCAGGTCTCTTGCCCCGACAGACCCGGCATCATCAGATCCAGCAGGATGCAGTCCACCGGCTGCGCCGCCAGCATCTCCAGCGCCTCTTCGCCCGAGTGAGCCAGCACGACGTCATAGCCTTCGATACGCAAGGTGGAGGCCAGCTCTTGCAGATACGTGATGCTGTCGTCGACGGCCAGGATGCGTTTTGGTCCCAGCAGGCTGGCCGCTCCGTCGGGGGCATTGGCCGAACTGCGTAGCACCGCCGCCACCCGCGCCAGGATCACCGTCAGATCTTCTTCCTTGCGCACGAAGGCGTCGGCGCCCGAGTCCAGCGCCCGCAACTCGGCGCCGCGATCTTCGGACGCCGTCAGTAGCAGGCAAGGCGTGCCGCGCAGGGCAGCGTCCAGGCGCACCCGTCGCACCACCGTGCTGCCGTCGATCCCGGGCATCTCGCCGTCGACGACGATGGCGTGCGGGCGGCTGCTGGCGGCGACCCGCAGGCCTTCCTCGCCGTTGGTCGCCGACAGGACGGCGTAACCGGCCTGCTCCAGTCCCTGCCGCAGCTCCTCGCGGAAGGTGAGGCTGTCGTCGATCACCAGGATGGTGGTCAGGCCGTGGGCGGCGGCGCTGTCGTGGTCGCGCAAAAGTTCGCGCGCGCGCGCCACCACATAACCGGTGTCGTACGGTTTGCCGACGTAGTCATCGGCGCCGGTCTGCAGCCCGCGGATGCGGTCTTTCACCTCGGCCTCCGACGACAGCATCAAGATCGGGATGGTCGAGGTGGACTTGGCTTGACGGATCTCTTGCAGCAGATCGATGCCGTCGCCGTCGGGCAAGATGACGTCGAGAACCGCCAGCGACACCGCCTCACGGGCCAGCGCTTCTCGGGACGCCGCCACCGTCGCGCAGGGCAGGGGGCGAAAGCCGGCGCTGGCGAACGCCTCGGCCAGATCCATGCGCACGGTCAGGCTGTCGTCGACGATCAGGACCGTGCCGGTCATGCCTGCCTCAGCGCCGCGTGATTGACGATGGTCAGCAGCGCCGGTCCGATCTCGGGCAGCGGCAGCACCTGCTCGGCGGCGCCCAGCAGCGCCGCCTCGCGCGGCATGCCGTACACCACCGACGTCGCCTCGTCCTGGGCGATGGTTCGCCCGCCCGCCTGGCGAATCCGCAAAAGGCCGGCGGCGCCGTCGCGTCCCATCCCGGTCAAAAGACAGGCCACCGTCGCCGGACCCAGCTCCTGCGCCAGCGATTCGAACAGCACGTCCACCGATGGACGGCAGGAATGGCGCTCTGGCGCGGCGGTCAGGCGCAGCCGGGCGCCGTCGACCACCAGGTGCGATCCGGGCGGCGCCATCACCACCCGCCCGACGTTCGCCGACAGCAGCTCGCCTTCGCGCGGGTAACCCACGCTGCGCCCCGTCTGGCTGCTCAGCCAGTCGGCAAAGCTGGCCCCGAACGGTTCGTCGATGTGCAGGACCATCAGCACCGGTAGTGAAAACGATTCGGGCAGCGCGCGCAGGACCTCGACCAGCGCGCCCGGTCCGCCGGTCGACGCGCCCAGTGCCGCCACGCGCAGCGCCTTGCCGCCGTTGCTGGCCAGCGCGTTCACGGCGGTCGGCAGCGCCAGCGGCGTCGGGCGCGCCGCCCGCCCATACGGGCCAAGACGTGCTCGCAGGTGGGTGATGACCTTGATGCGCGAGACCAGCTTCACCGTCGAGAGGAACGTCCGCTCCCATTGACCATCCGGCTCGTCGCCGCGCGGTTTCTCCAGCACGTCGACGGCGCCGGCGGCCAGCGCGTCGAAGGTCTTGAAAACCTCGCCGCGGTTGAACGACGCCGACACCACCAGGATCGGCGTGGGGAAGTGCGCCATCACATATTCGGTGGCGGCCAGGCCGCTCATCACCGGCAGGATCATGTCCAAAGTGATCACGCTCGGGCGCAGCTTGTCGCACAGTTCAATGGCGGCCTTGCCGTCCTCGGCTTCGCCCACCACTTCGATCTCTGGATCGGCCGCCAGCACGTCGCACAGGCGCCGCCGCACGGTCAGCGAATCTTCGACCACCAGCACCCGTACTTTGTCCGTCGCGTTTGCCATCACCCCACCAGATTGCGGATCCGTTGCAGGAGATCGGCTTGATCGAACTCGCTCTTGATGACGTAGGCGCTGGCCCCGGCGTCCAGGCCCCGCTGGCGATCGGCGGGCGCATCGCGCGATGTGACCAAAATGGCCGGCACCGCGCGCAACGCCGGATCGGCGCGGGTCCGTTCGACGAAGGTGAACCCGTCCATCCCCGGCATTTCCACGTCGACCAGGAACAAGGCGTACGGGCGAGCCAGCGCTTTTTCGTACGCTTCCTCGGCCGACGCCGCCACCTCGACGGCGTAGCCAGCCGATTCGAGGATGCTTTGCTCCAGCATGCGGGTGGTCATCGAATCGTCGATGACCAAAATGGGCGCGGGCGTCTTGGTGGTGCTCTCGCTGGTGCGGACCTGGCGCGCGCCCCGCACCAGCCGTTCGGGATCCAGCACGATCTGCGGGTTGCCGGCGGCGTCCAGCGACGCGCCCACCACCACCGCGTCGGCGGGCGTGAAGTCCGGCAGCGGGCGCACCACGATCTCCTCTGTGCCCAGCAGCCGATCGACGCCGATCGCTGCCTGCTGATGGTTGCCGTCGACGACCACCACGGTCCAGGTGCGATTGTGGTCGGCGGGCGGCGCCTGGCCGCGCAACGATCGCCACAACGGAACGAACGGGATGACCTGTCCATCGAACACCATCGACGCGCCCGTCGCCGAGTGCGCCAGCTCGGCCGCCGGCAGGCGCACCGTGCGGCGCACGGCATCCAGCGGAATGGCCGCGGCGTGGTGACCGGCTTCGACCAGCAGTGCTTCCATCGACGACAGCGACAGCGGCACGACGATCTCCAGCGTGGTGCCCTGGCCCGCCTCGGTGCGAATTTCCACCTGGCCGCCCAGGCGATCGGCCGCTTCACGAATCACGTCGAGGCCCACGCCTCGACCGGCCAGCTCGGAGACCGTGCTGGCGGTGCTGATCCCGCCGCTCAACATGCGCCGCAACAGGTGGGCGGCGTCCAGCGGGCCGCCGTCCGCCGCCGCCCCTTTTTCGGCCAGCGCGCGCCGGACCGCTTGCAGATCGACGCCGCGGCCATCGTCGTGACAAAGAAAGACCACCCGACTTCCGCGCCTCGCCACCGTCAGGCTGACCTTTCCGACCGGCGGCTTGCCGGCGGCGATCCGATCGGCGGGCCGTTCGATGCCGTGGGCGACGGCGTTGCGCACCGCTTGCACCAAGGCGTTTTGGATCACGTTCAAGACCTGCGGCGACAGGCGCACGTCGCCGCCGCGCGCTTCAAACGTCACCCGCTTGCCCTGGCTGGCGGCCACGTCGCGCGCCGCGCGTTCCAGCACCACGAACATCAGCTGCGACGCCGACAGGCGCAGGCGCTCGGCCGACTCGCGCACCTGGCGCAGCTCGCGCCCGACCTGTTCGACGCCGATGGACAGGTTGCGTTCGACCCCCGCCACCAGGCCGCGCAGCTCGTCGACCACGGCGCGCAGCTTGGGGGCGATGGCGTCGCCGCTGCGCTGGGCCCGCGGCGCGCCCAGTTGATCCACCGCCAGCTCCGCCAGGTGGCGCACCCGTTCGACCGCGCCCAGCGATCGCTTGAGCGCCGACACCTGGACGTAGGTCTCGGTGATGCCGTCCAGTAGGGCGCCGATCTCGTCCTCGTCGACGGGTCCGCGGTCGTTTGCCGCGATGGCCGCCGCCGTCGGTGGCGCCGGCAGCGCGGCGGGTGTGGCCGAGGCGAGCGCTGTTGCCGCACCGTCGGTTGCCTGGCCGAGGGCCTTCACCCGCACGGCGATGGCGTCCAGCCGTTGCAACAGGCCGTCGATGCGATCGTGCGGCACCGCCGGTTGATCGCGAAACGGCGACAGCACGTCTTCCACCGCGTGGGCCAGGTCGGCGATCTCCGGCTGCTTGACCACCCGGGCGGCGCCTTTCAGCGTGTGCGCCTGGCGCAGCAGCTGGGCGACGATCTCGGCGCCGCCGCCCTTTTCAAGATCCAGCACGCCGCGACCCATCTGATCCAGCAGATCGCGCGATTCGACGCGAAAGTATTTGTACGGATCGGGCGCCATCGTCGCGTTCAGGCGTTGATCTGTGGCTGCACCAGACGCAGCAGATCGCGCGACAGCCCGGCCAGCTGCGACGCCGTCTGCAGCGTCTGACCGGTGCTGTTCTCGCTTTCCTTGGCGGCCTGGGCGACGTTGGTGGCGGCGACGTTGACCTGCTCGACGGCGGTCGACTGCTGCTTGGTGGAAAGACCGATCTCCTTGGCGGCGGCGGTCGTGGTGGCCACCAGGTCGGCGATCTGGCGGAAGGCCGAGGCCACGTCGGTGAACTGCTTGGACCCGGTGTCGACGGCCTTGGAGCCGGTCTCGGTGGTCATCACCGTGGTGTTCACGGCGCTGCGCACGTCGTCGACCAGCTCGCGGATCTCCTTGGTCGAGCCGGCCACCCGATCGGCCAGCTTGCGGATCTCGTCGGCGACCACGGCGAATCGCTTGCCCGCTTCGCCGGCGCCGGCCGCTTCGATGGTGGCGTTGATGGCCAAGATGTTTGTCTGTTCGGCCAGCTCGGCGACAATCTCCAGCACCGCGCCGACCTGCTGCGATTTCTTCCCCAGCTCCAGCATGTGGTTCACGATCAGATCGACCTGGCGGCGGATGCCGTTGATCGAATCCTGTCCGCGCTCGACGGTGGCGTCGCCGGTCCGGGCAGCGCTGGCGGTCTGTTCGGCGATCTGCACCACCCGATCGGCGCTCTCGGCGATCTGGCGCGAGGTGGCCAGAAGCTCGCTGATGGTGGTGGTGATCTCGTTCATGGCGGTGGCCTGCTCGCGGCTGCCGGTCGCCTGCTGGCTGGACGCCGATTGCAGCTCGGCCGACGAGCTTTGCATGTGCCGCACCGCCGATCCGATCTGCTGCGACAGCGAGTTGGTGATGAACCAGCCGATCGCCAGCACCAACAAAAGGCCGGCCACGCTGCCCCACAGGATCACCGCCTTGGTGAGCTGCGCGCTGGACTCGGCGGCCTCGCGCCGGCGCTCCAGCAGCTCGCGCTCCTCGCGATCCATGTCGCCGAGAACGCGGCGGATCCCGTCCATGGATTTCTTGCCTTCGCCAGCCGCCACCACCTTGGCCGTGGCCTCGAAGCCGGCGCTGCGCCGCATGTCCACGGTGGCTTTCAATTCGGCCAGCTTGGCCTCGATGAATGGCCGCGCCGAATCCAGTCGGTGCTGCTGCTCGGGATTGTCGGCGATCAGCTGGCGCAGATCCTCCACCGCCTTGTCGATCTCGCTGGTGGCCGCCTGATACGGCTCAAGAAAACTATCTGCGCCGGTGATGACGAAACCACGCTGGCCAGTCTCCGCGTCTTTCAGCAGTGACAGCAGCTCGCTGATGTCGCGCCGGACCAGCTGCGTGTGGCTGACCTGCACGTCATTTTCGATCAGCCGGTGGATGTTCTGATAGCCGGCCATCGCCACCACCAGCAAGACCAGCGCGGCGATAGAAAACCCGGCCGCGATTTTTTTTCCGAAGGTCCAATCTTGCAGCATCGTCATCGCTCCTTGGCCGGCGGCGCCGGCAGTGTCTGGCGGGAAATCAGGTCAAAAACCGCGGAAAGCTGGATCACCGGCCGCGCCACGCCGCCGATGGAGACCGCGCCGCGCACGGCTTCGGCGGTCTTCTGTTCGGCCAGCGCGGCGGCCAGCAGGTCGGCGGCCACGCGCGCGTGACCATCGAATCTGTCGAACGCCAGCCCCACCGGCGCGGGCCCGTGAGCCAGGACCAGCCAGCGCGGGCGCGGTCCCGCCGGATAACCCAGCAACAGGCGCAGATCGAAGATGGGCGCCAGGACGTTGCGAAATCCGCCGATGCCCAGGAAGCGCGGATCGTCGGAGGGGACCGCCACCACCGCGTGATCGGCGTGCAGGCTGTTGATCTCAGACAGCCGAAGCAGATGCGGATCGCCGCCCACCTGGATGGCCAGCAGATCGGCGAAGGCGGCGGGCGGCGCGGCCTGGGCGTCGGCGAACGATCGATCGAAGGCCTGGCGTAGCCGGGCGGCGGTGTCGACCCGGGCGTCGGGGACGGCGGCGCTCACGGTCGGCCTCCGGCCGCCAGCCATTCGGCGCGACACAGGGACAGCAGTGATTCGCGGGTGAAGCCGCCGCCGAACAGCAGCAGCCGAGAGGCCTCTTCGCGCGGCAGCAGGCGCGCGGCTTGTTCCAGCTCGCGCTGGGCGGTGTCGCGATCGCCCAGGCGCCGCGCCATCAAACCCAGGTGCAGGCGCGGCATGGCGAACGTGGGATCCAGGTAGACCGCCGCTTGATCGTGTTCCTGGGCGCCGCGCCGATCGCCGGCCGCCTCGCGGCACTGGGCCAGGATGTAGTGCGCGCCGGCCGACAGCTCGTCGAGGGCCAGCAGTCGCGCGCAGACAGTTTCGGCGGCGGCGATCTGTCCGCTGTGGGTCAGCAGCACCGCGCGCAGCAACAGGCCGTCGGCATCGGCGGACGTCTCGGGCGGCGCATCGTCCAGCAACTGCAGCGCATCGATGAAGCGCTCGCGCTTGAGCAGCTCCAGCGCGGTGGCCATGTCGGCGCCGTTGCGCGCCGGCAAAGGATTCCGCTGGCCACCATCGTCGATTCGCGGCCGTTCCGCCAGCGCTTTGATCCGCTGGGTGGCGTCGCTGACAGCGTTGATCCAGGTGGTGTCACCGGCCAGCGGCAGCGCCGCAGGCGTCGTCGTCGGCCGCGCCTGGGCTCGCCAGGGAAGCCCAGCATCAAAGCCAGCCGGCGCCGACGCGGCAGAGGTGCCGTCCTTGCGCTGATAATAAAAGGTGTCGTGGGTGTCGCAGAGGTGAAAGTCCTGCGACAGACCCCGCAGCGTCTCGGCGTGCCCCATGAAGAGAAAGCCGCTCGGGACCAGCGCCGCGGTCAGACGGTTCACCAGGGCCTGCGCCTCGTCGGCGGTGAAGTACATCATGACGTTGCGGCAAAAGATCACGTCATAGCTATTCGGCAGCCACAGATCGGATCTAGCTTCGGTCAGGTTGCGTTCGTCGAACGTCACCAGCGCGCGCACCGACGGATCAAGGACGAACTCGCGCCCTTCGGCGGCGAACCAGCGGCGCTGGGCATCGGGCGGCGTCTCGCGCAGCGACCAGGCGGTGTAACGCCCGCGCACCGCGCGCTCCAGCGCGACGGCGTTGACGTCCACGGCGCGAATCGAGACGTTGGTCTCGGCCCCCAGGATCCGTTCGCGCAGCAGGATGGCCAGCGTGTACGGCTCGTCGCCCGAGGCGCAGCCGGCCGAAAGAATGCGCAACGGTTGTCCAGACGTGCGCGCTGCCAATCGCTCGGGCAGGGCCACCTCGGCGAACGCTTGCAGCTGTTCGCGGTGCCTGAAAAAATAGGTCTCCCCGACGGTCAGCTCGCGGGCCAGCTCGCGCAGCTCGTCGCGGGCGGCGGCGGCGTCGATGCGATCCAGGTACAGCGCGCTGGTCACGGCGCTGGCGTCGACCCGTCGCTGCAGCACCTCCGCCAGAAAAGCATGCTTGCTGTCGTCCAGGTGCAGGCCCAGGTGGCGGGCGATGGCGGCGCGAAAGCGCCCGACGTCGTCCAGCCCGGCCAGCGACGGCGCGGTCGGGATCGCTGGCATCATGGCGCGACCCGGACCGTCTCCAGCGCCGCCCACGCCGACGCCGGCACGGCGCGCGCGCCGCCCAGCACCAACAACAGTTGCTGGTCCAGCGAACCAATGGCGGCCACGGCGTCGGTCTCGACCTGAGCCAGCAGCGGGGGCAGGGCGCCCAGCGACAGCGCGGCCAGATCGCGCAGCCCCACCACGTCATCCACCGCCAGGGCGACCCGACGCGAGCCCACCTTCAAGGTCACGAAACGCCGCGCCAACGACGCCGGTCCGGCGCCCAGCAAGCGCGCGCCGTCGATCACCGGGATCGCTTCGCCGCGCACCACCGCCAGACCCAGCACGAAAGGTGGCGCGTGGTCGACGCGAGCGACGGGCAGCGGCCGCATCGTTTCGATCACGCAGTCAAGCGGCAGCGCGCACAGGCCGCTGGCCAGGCGGCATAGCAGCGCCAGGCTTGGTTGCGTCTTTTGATCGGTCGGCCCGGTCCCCCCTCCGGCGACACGCGAATGATCCTCGCGAGACAACAGGACCTCCCGTCCGCGGCTCGTCAGATTTCTTGGCCAGGGCAGCGTAACGCAGGATGGTCCGGGAACCAAGAGTCTCAGTCGGTGAATGCACGCCTACATGCGCCTCGTGCCTCGTGGGAAAAGGATATTGGCGACTTGTTTCGGGCGCTTCCGAAGATGGTCAGCCGGGTGCGGACGCGACGATAAAAATGCGGCGAAACGGAAACAGCGTCTTGCCGTCCGCTTGCGGCGGGTAGGCCCGCGCGACGCGGGCGGCGTAGGCGGCTTCGAAGGCGGCGCGTTCGTCCCCCGCCAGCGCGTCGAGGAACGTCTTCAGCCACGTGCCCTTGGTCCACTCTTTCACTGGATCGCGTCCCTCCAGAACGTGCAGATACTCGGTCTGCCAGATGTCGAGGGACGCCACCAGCGGAGCCAGCAACGCATAGTAAGCGTCCGGCTCGGCCACCGGATTGCGGCGCAGAAGCGGCGTCAGTTGGTCGCGCCACGGACCGTCCGCCACGGTCTCGGCGATGGCGGTGTGTGACGGAGCGAGAAAATTGCGCGGCATCTGCACCGCCAGCACGCCGCCCGGCGCCAGCGCGGCGACCAGCCGCGGGAAAAGCGTCTCGTGCTCGGGCAACCAATGCAACGCCGCGTTCGAGAAGATGACATCCGCTGGCTGCGACGGGGTCCACATCTCCAGCGACTGCTGCTGCCAGCGAGCGCCCGGCAATTCGCCGGCCGCCTTGGCCAGCATTGATGCGGAATCGTCGATGCCGGTGAGGGCTGCGTCGGGCCAGCGCTGGGCCAGCAGGCGCGTGACGTTGCCGGCGCCACAGCCGAGATCGTAGATCGCGCGCGGAGCGGCGACCGCTACGCGCGCCAGCAAATCGACGGCGGGCCGCAGGCGCGGCGTGGCGAACTTCAAGTACTGCTCGGGATTCCAGCTCATGGGGCGCCTCTTGCCGCCGAACGCTAGCGTCGTTGGTCGGATTCGCAACGGATTGTTGTCCTTTTGATCACTCAACCAAAAGGCGGCGGTGTCTCGCCGTGGAGGCGCGATGAAAACCGGGTTTGGTCTTGGCGTGTGTTCGCTGTTGCTGACGGTGGGCGCCTGTCAGTCGCCGGCCGCTCCCGGTGAGCAACCGCGGCCACCGTCGGCGGCCGCGGCACCCGGCGATGCGGGCGCGGTGGCCGATCTGGGCGCCGCCGGTTCCGGCGGCGCCGCGGTGATGATGATGCCACCAGCGGACGCCGGCGGTGTCGCCGACCTGGGCGCCTCTCCCGACGAAGGCCAGCCAGACGCAGGCCCTGCGCCCGGCAACGACGCCGGTTCCACCGTCGGCGCAGCTTGCACAGCGATGTTCTGCGAGAGCTTTGAAACCATCGCCGACGGCGCGCCGCCCGATCCAGCGATCTGGACCCGCACCAGCAACGATCTGGTGGTGGATTCGTCGCGCGCCGCGCGCGGCGGAAAAAAATCGCTGCACATCCCGCCGCTGCGATCGGGGGCCAAGTACATCCGCGAGAACAAGACCATCGCCGCGCTGGGGACGTCTTTTTATGGACGGGTCTACGTCTGGATTGATCAGCAGCCGCTGGAAAAGCCGGCGTCGCTGTACCACTGGACGTTGCTGTCCGCCGATGAGCTGCAAGATTTCAACGCCGGGAAGGTGCTACGCGTGGGCGGCCACATCGAAGCCGCCGGCACCAACTGGATGCGATTCAACTTTCAGACCCACGGCATGCCGGGCGAGACCGGGCTTTCCGATCCACAGCTGACGTTGTCGACGAAGAAATGGTACTGCGTCGAATTTTATTATTCGAAGATCCCAAGCTGCACTGGAAAGGACCGATGGGCGGGTACACCTTTCCCGCTGCGATCACCTGGATGACCTTCGGCTGGGCGGAGTATCAGGCCGCGCAGACGCCGTGGGACGTTTGGATCGACGAGATCGCCCTGGACAAGAAAAAAATCGGCTGCGACTAGAACGAGCCGCTGCCACCCGCCATGCAGTTCATGCAATCGGCGCCGGGCGCGTTGCTCTGGCAGCTCAGCGGACAGTAGGTGATGGTGCCCAGCGTTCGCGTCACGGCGCCGCAGTTGGTGGCGTTGCCGGTGCCGGTCAGCTGGGCATAGCCGCCGTGGTCTTGAAATTTCTGGCCGCAGGCAAGATTGGCCGGGTCGATCTTCCAGCCCGGCAACGCGGCCCACGTTTGCGCCTGGTTGGCGGTGGTGTAATCGCCGTCGGCGCAGACCTGGATGACGGTGCAATCGTCGTCGGCCGGCATCTTGCCGGATCCCGCTTTCAACGTGATGCACAGGTGATAGTGACCGGGGCAATCGGTGGTCAGCGTGTCCGTTGACCACGGCGGCAGAGTGGTGGCGGTGGGATCGGGACACATGCTGGCGCCGCCGCTCATCACTGTCGAGGCGACCGTCGTCAGGGTGGCGGCGCCGCCGTCGCCGGGCGTGGTGGAAAGAAAACACGGGGACAGGTTGTCGATCTTCCAATTGCCGTGGACGAAGCAGGTGCCGCACATGCCACCACCGCCGGACGCGCCGCCGGTTCCGGCAGCGGCGTCACCGCCGGGCGCGCCGCCGCTACCGCTGCCGCTGCCCGCGTTGGAGGAACCGCAGCCCGTCGCCAGCGCCAGCGTCACGGTCAACGCCAACAAAGACAGCGCGATTTTTCCCGGTTCAAAGCTGCGGCGTTTCATGGTCGGCCAGGCTTCCGTCGGGCGTCATTGTGTCGGGTGGCCTCCGTCACGTCAAACGCGGTGTGGCCGGCTCTTCAGGCATGATTGTCGTCGGCGCGGTCAAAAACAGCGGTAATGTTCGACCATTATTATGCGATTCATTGTTGTTGTTTGGTTTGTGATCGCGGTCGTGACTTCGGTTGGATGTGCCGGGTCTTCCGATGGTGTGACAGGTGATGCCGGTGTGACCATGGGCTGCTCGCGCGTCAATACGGCGTTCAGCACCTGCATGGCCTGCCACACCACGGTCAGCGCGGAACCCTCGGGCGGTGGCTTCGACATGCAGAAGACCGGCTGGGAAAAAAACCTGATCGGCAAGAGCACACCCGCCGACGCGCCCGACACGGCCCTGTGCAAGGGCAAGAACCTGGTGCTGCTGGAGGCGAACGTCGAACCGGCCAAGGGACTGTTCCTGGACAAGCTGAACCTGGCGATGCCTCCCTGTGGCGACCGCATGCCCAAACTTTTGAACCCGCTCAGCACCAGCGACCTGGCCTGCGTGCAGGCCTGGGCCAACAGCATCGTCGCCGGCGGCACCGGTCAGTAGATTCGATCTCGCTCAGGCGTTCGTCGGTCGGGGCTTTTTCTCGCGCGCCGGCCGCTGACGCCGGCGGGCGCGGGTGGCCGCCAGGGCGAAGAGCGCCGCCGCCGCCGCGCCGCCGTTCGCGCCGGTTTGATCCATACCGCACAGGCAGGCCGACTTGATCGAACCGCCGCTGGACGCACCCGGGGCGGACGTCGGCTGCGAGCCGCTGCTTCCGGCGGCTCCGCCGACGCGCGCGTCCTGGCCGCCACCGTCGGCGCTGCCGGTCGCGCCGCCGGTCGAGCCCGGCGTCATGCCATTGCCGGCGCCTGTCATGGCGCACTGGCCTTTGTCGCAAGCCGAACCGGTCGGGCACTTCGCGCCGACGCAGTTGTCGATACACTGGCCGGCCTGGCAGTGCGTGCCGGTGGCGCAGGTGACGGCGGCGCAGTCGGTGGGTACGCAGGCGTTGTTCGCGCAGGTGTTGCCCGCGCCGCAGCCGCCGCACGGACAGTTCGAACAAACGCCGACCGCGTCTTGCCCCGGCCCGTTCGGATATTTCACCTGGCAGGCAAACCCGGTGTCGCACTTCAACGTCGAACACACGTCGACGCAGCCGCCGCCCCGGCAGGCCTGGCCGTACGGACAGACGATGCCCTCGCACTCGCCGCGACAGGTGCCGCCGCGGCACAGCTGGCCGGCCGGGCAGGTGATGTCCTCGCACGCGGTCTCGATGCAGATGCCGGTGGGATCGCAGGCAAAGTTCGCCGGGCAGGGATAGAACTCGCTTTGCGTGCAGTTGGGGACGCAGTTGCCGCGATAACAGACCTTGCCCATCGGACACAGGTTGTCGCCCTCGTCGACGGTGCCGTCGCAGTTGTCGTCGATGGCGTTGCAGCTTTCGGCGGTGGCGCTCTGGTTGGGAAGACAGGTCAGCATGCCGGCCCGGCATTGCAGCGAACCGGCGGCGCAGGCGCCTTTCATCCCGGTGTCGCAGCTGGCGCCGCCGCCGCTGCAGGAGATGCCGCCCACCCGGGCGACCAGGTCGTTGAAGTTGTTGTCGCTGTTGATGCCGTCGTCTTCCCAACCAAAGTAGAACGACCCCGGAGCGGCCACGCTTTGCCAGGTGAGGACGCGGATGACGTTGGGAGGGACATTGGCGATCGGCGCGCCGGCGCGGTCCAGGCCGTTGAAGCGGCGCTCTGTATAAAAAGTGTAAAGCGGCTCCGTCATCAGCGTGCCGTTGGCGGCCAGTGCGCCGCAGGTGAAGGAATAGCTGGCCATGAAGAACCCGATCTTTCCCACGCCGGCCGGCAGGGTCAGGGTCTTGGTGGTGCCGGCCGTCTGGCTGTCCATGCAGGTCAGAAACACGTTCAGGTCGCCCAGGGCGGGCGGGACATTGCCGCCTTTCACCGCGTACCAGCCGAAGGCGTGGCTGTAACTTGACCCGCCCTTGGACAGCACCTTGAACGTCAGCTGGCAGCCGGGGTCGAACGTTTCCTGATCGATGGTGGCGTTGTCGATGGCCTTCACCGTGCCAGCGGCGCCGCCCAGCGACACCTCGCTGTCGTCCAGGCAGGCCCCCACGTTGAGGCCGCTGTTGCACGTCGAAGTGGCGTCTATGATCACCGGGATGACCTGGCCGCCGGGTTGCGAAACCGCGTGTGCCACCGTCGGAGACCAGACCACCAGCAAGGCGGCCAGGCCCAGCGCGCGGTTGGTCCATTCCTTCGCGCGAAGTTTGTTCGTCCCGTGCCGCGACATGCGCATGTCTCCCTAAGTGCGGCGGTTTACTTGAACAGGGTCAAATCGACCGCGTCGGCGATGGCCTGCAGGCCCATTTCGTTGGGGTGCAGACTATCACCGGCGTTCAGCGACGGCAGATAGCGGTTCGGCATGGCGGGATCGTGGGTGGCCGTGTCTTGATCGATGATGCCGTCGCAGCCGTTGTCCGTGCCGCGAATGATTGCGTTGATCATGTCGCGCCCCGGTTCCTTCTCGGGCGCCCAATAGTTCGCGCCCTGGAACGGCGTCAGCGTCGAGCAGAGCCACTTGATCCCCATGGCGTGCGCCTTGTCCATCATCGCCTGGATCTGCGTGAGCTCGGTTTGAGCGGTGGGATTGAAGTTGCCAAAATCGTTGATCGGGTTGTCCGAGAAGATCACCCACTTGACGTTCGGCTGTGACAGTACATCGCGAGCAAAACGATTGACCGCATTGGCCACGCCGTCGCCGCTGATGCCCTGGTTTAACACGCCGACCACGCGGTTGGCGCCCACCAACCGCACCGCCAGATCGTTCGGCCAGCGTTTGTTGTCGTTGTTGTTCGAGATGTACCCGTCGGTGATCGACGCGCCCAGCGTCACCACCGCGCCCTCGGCGGCGGGGTTCAGCACGTCGACGTTCGACAGAAAGTAAAAGCTGGTGTTGCTCCCGCCATTCAGCGTGGCGGCGGAGGCCATGTTTCCATTGGCCGTATAGTTGGTTTGAAATCCGGATTGGTGGCAGGTGACGCCGCTGTGCGAGACGACGAAAAAGCTGACCGCCAGGTCGGACACCGCCTTGATCGCAAAGTCCGCTCCGTCGCTGACCGCGAACATGCCGGCCGCGACGGTGACGCTGGTCTTGCCGTCGAAGGTCAGCGCCTTGTCGGTGGCGGGATCGATCGACGCGCCGGTGGTCCGCTGGGCGATGTGCACGTCTTGAACTTGCAGCGGTCCGTTGCCGAAGGCGTTCGAGATGCGTACCCGCGCCGACGTGCCGGCGATGCTGGTGTGCACGATCTCGCGCATGGTCTGCCCGCCATAGTTGCCGCCGCAGCTTTGGGGTGACGACGCCCAGGTGCCGGTCCAGGCGTTGCTGGTAGCGGGGCCGTCGCCGGCGTCGCTGGCGCTGGGCTTGTCGTTGCCGGCATCGCCCGCGGGCGCATCGATGAGGGCCCCGCCCGAACCGCCGCCGCTGCCGCTGATTGCAGTGCCGCCCGTTCCGGAGCCGCCGCTGCCGCTGGCCGGCACGTCGGTCTGGCTGCTCGCGTCGGCGGCGCCGCCCGCGCCGCCGCTGCCGCTACTGCCGCCGCTGCCCGACCCGCCGGTTCCCGCGCTGCCGCTGCCGGCGCCTCCCGAGCAGGCGACCGTGGACAACGCGGCCAGAGTGTAAAGGGTGGTTGACAACGGCCCGCCGAAGATTCGCATAGGTTTGTTATGCGGATAGACGAATCTGTGGGGAAAAACAGGCAACTGTCGCACTCCGCCGCCGGCGCACAAGTCGGCCGGCGTGGGCGACGGGCGTCGGTGTCCTCGCTCAGGTCGAGCTTTGCCGATCGGTCTGCCTGCCCAGCAGCGGTTCAGCGTCCTAGTCGGGGATGGCTCGATCTTTTGTTTTTGCCGCCGGGGTCTGGTTGGCGCTTGTCGGTGGTCTCGTCGCGCTGCCGCGGGTCGCAGCGGCGGCGCCGCTGAAGATCGCCTGCCTCGGCACCAGCGCGATGGCCGGTTATGGTTCCAGCGCCGGCCACCACATCACGGATTGGATGGGGATGGACCTGGGGGCGGACTTCGAGGTGAAGAACTTTGCCGTCGTCGGCGCCACCGCGCTGAAACAAACCGACGTGTCATATTGGAACACGCCCGAGATGAAAGCGGCCGAGGCGTACAACCCGGACATCGTCATCTTCTGGTTCGGCGGCAACGACACCTTCGTGCAGTACTGGAACGCGCACAAAGGGGAATTCGAAGGTGACTACACCGATCTGGTGCACACCTTCCAGGCGCTGCCCAGCCATCCAAAGACCTTTCTCGTGCGCATGCTGGTCTTCGGCAACGGTCCGGTGCAAAAGGCCGTCGTGGAGAGCGTGATTGTTCCCACCACCGACAAGATCGGCGCCGCCACCGGATCGTTCATGATCAACTACCACGATCAGTTCATGAACGATTCGATGTGGTACCCCGACGGATTTCACCCCAACGACACCGGCACGCCGATCATCGGAAAGTATTTCGCCGACGTGATCATCGCTGATTTGAAAGCCGCCGCGATGGATGGCGGCGCGGACGCCACGACTGATGCGCCGGCCGACGGTGGTGGCATGACTACCGACGTTGCGACCGTCACCGACGCCAGTGGCACCGGCGGCGCGGCGCCCGGCTCGGGCACGGGCGGCAACGCCGGAACGGGCGGTGCCGCCGGCGCCACCGGCGGAGCAAGCGGTAGCGGCGGCGCCACCACCAGCGGCGGTGGGACCGGCGGCAGCGCGGGACCGACCGGCCAAAGCAGCAGCGGTTGCATCGTCGCAGGCGCAGCGCCGTTCCTTGGTCCCGCCGGCTTGGCGGTGGTGGCGCTGGCGTGTCTGATGCTCGCCCGCCGCCGCCGTCGTCGCTGATCGCGCGCTACCGTCGCTCTCGTCGTCGTCGGGCCGCCCAGGCGATCAATTCTCCGACCACGCCGCGCCGGAAGGCCAGCACGCACAAAACGAAGATGGCGCCGGTCAGCACGGTCACCCACTGGCCAAGCTGGGCCAGGTAATTTTCGATGGCGGCGATCATGAACGCGCCCACCACCGGACCCACCACCGTCCCCATTCCGCCCAGCAACGTCATCAGCACCACCTCGCCCGAGGTGGTCCAGTGCACGTCGGTCAGCGACGCCAGCTGAAAGACGATCGCCTTGGTGGCCCCGGCCAGGCCGGCCAGCGTCGCCGACAGGACAAAGCAGATCAGCTTGTACTGGTCGACGTCATAGCCCAGAGAAATAGCCCGCGGTTCGTTTTCGCGGATGCTCTTCAAGACGTGACCGAACGGCGAGTGAATGATCCGGTGAATGAACCAGAACGTGCCGGCGAATAACAGCAGCACCACCTCGTACATCGCCCACGGGTTGTTCAGATCCAAAAAACCCAGCAACCGGCCGCGCGGCACCGACTGGATGCCATCCTCGCCGTGGGTGAACGGCGCTTGCAGGAAAAAGAAGTACGCCATCTGCGCCAGCGCCAGCGTGATCATGGCGAAGTAGATTCCCTGGCGCCGGATGGTCAGCGCGCCGGTCAACATGCCCAGCGCCGCCGCCGCCGCCGTGCCAGCCAGGATCGCCGCCTCCGGCGGAAAGCCCCACTCTTTCGCCGCGTGCGCCGACACGTAACCGGCCGTGCCCAGGAACATGGCGTGCCCGAAGGACAGCAAGCCGGCGAAGCCCAGCAGCAAGTTGAAGGCGCAAGCGAATATCGCCAGGCACAGCGCCTTCATCAAAAACACCGGATAAAAGCCCATGGCCGGCGCCAGCGCCAACGCCACCAGCGCCACCAGCGCGGCGATGGTCGGGCGCGAAAAACGCGGCGGCTGTTTTTCGGGCGCGGCCATCGCGTCTAGCGCTCCCGCCCGAACAGGCCGCGCGGCTTGACCAGCAACACCAGGACCATCACCACGAAGATCACCGTGTTCGAAGCCTCGGCGTAAAAATACTTGGTCAGCCCTTCGACGACGCCCAGGCCGAACCCGGTGATGATCGAGCCGCCGATTGATCCCATGCCGCCGATGACCACCACCGCGAACACGACGATGATCAAATTCGCGCCCATCAGCGGGCTGACCTGATAGATCGGCGCCGCCATCACGCCGGCCAGCGCGGCCAGCGCCACGCCGAAGCCGTAGGTCAACGTGATCATCGCCGGCACGTTGATGCCGAAGGCTTGCACCAGCGTCGGGTTCTCGGTGGCGGCGCGCAGGTACGAACCCAGCTTGGTGCGCTCGATGACGAACCAGGTGCTGCCACACACCACCAGCGACATGGCGATCACCCACAGCCGGTAGCGCGGCAAGAACATGAACCCCAGGTCAAACCCGCCGATGAACGCCGGCGGCAGTCGATACGGCAAGCCCGAGGCGCCGAAGATGTTGGTGAACATGCCCTGCAACACCAACGCAATCCCGAAGGTCAGCAAAAGACCGTACAGGTGATCCAGCTTGGCCAGGCGAGACAGCATGAAACGCTGGATGACGATGCCGATCACGCCGACTGCAATTGGCACGATCAGCAGCGACGGCCAGTAGCCGAGGCCCGCGTGCTCCAGCAGCAGCCAGGCGCCGAACGCGCCCAGCATGTACTGCGCGCCGTGGGCGAAGTTGATGATGTTCAGCAAGCCGAAGATCACCGCCAGGCCCAGCGACAGCATGGCGTAGAACGCGCCGTTGATGAGGCCGATCAGCAGCTGACCAAACAAAGCTTGCAACGTCAGGGCTCGGCGGCGAAGGCGTCAGAGCCGCGCGTTTCAAGCGCGCGGCGCGCGGCTCACTTGACCAGCGGACAGCCGCCTTGCGCCATCGGCCGGAACGCCTGATCGGCCGGGATGGTGTTGCGCAGCTTGTAGTAATCCCACGGGTGCTTTGATTCGGCCGGCTTCTTCACCTCGTACAGATAGACCGGGTGAATCTTGCGGCCGTCGGCGCGGATCGATCCCTTGCCGAACAACGGATCGTCGGTGGGCATGGCTTTCATCTTCGCCACCACCTTGGTGCCATCGTCATTCTTCAGCGCTTCGACCGCTTTCAAATAGTGCCGCACCGCCGAGTACACGCCGGCGTGAACCATGGTCGGGTGCACGCCCTTGTTGCGCTCGGCAAAGCGCTTGGCGAAGGCGCGCGTTTCGGCGTTGGCGTCCCAGTAGAACGTGTTGCTCAGGATCAAACCCTGCGCCGTCGGCAGGCCCAGCGCGTTCACGTCGGTGATGAACACCAGGAGGCCGGCCAGGCTTTGCCCGCCCTTGCCAATGCCGAACTCGGCCGCTTGCTTGATCGCGTTGGTGGTGTCGCCGCCCGCGTTGGCCAGGCCGATGATCTTCGCCTTTGAGGCCTGCGCCTGCAACAGGAACGAACTGAAGTCCTGGGTGTTCAGCGGGTGGCGCACCTTGCCCAGCACCTTGCCGCCGTTTTCCAGCACCACCTCCTCGGTGTTTTTCTCCAGCGACTGGCCGAAAGCATAGTCGGCAGTGAGGAAGAACCAGCTGTTGCCGCCGGTCTTGACGATCGCCTTGCCGGTCCCGTGCGCCAGCATCCAGGTGTCGTACGTCCAGTGAATGGTGTTGGGCGTGCACGCCTTGCCGGTCAAATCAGCGGTGCCCGCGCCCGACACCAGCAGCACCTTGCCTTTGTCCTTGGTGATCTGACTGACCGCCAGCGCCACGCCGGAGTTCGGCACGTCGACGATCACGTCCACCTTGTCCACGTCGTACCACTGGCGCGCAATGTTCGAACCGATGTCCGGCTTGTTCTGGTGATCCGCCGAGACGATCTCCACCTTGATCCCGCGCTTCTTGATGCCGGAGTCTTCCACCGCCATGTTCGCCGCCACCACCGAGCCGGCGCCAGCCAGATCCGTATAGAGACTGGACATGTCCGACAGCACGCCGATCTTCACCACGCCGTCGGAGACCTGCGCCACGGCGTTTCCAGGCCGCGCCGCCGCGCCGGCCAGCGCCAGCGCCAGGGCCAGCCAAATCTTGGGGAGTGTTCGCATGTCCTTTGCCTCTCTCTTTTTTTCTTTTTTCGGTGGGGGTGGGGATGTCTTCGTGGGCGCGGTCAGACGCCCAGGTATCGGTGCAGCTTTTCCGTGTTCGCTTCCAGTTCTTGACTGGGAATCATCTCGATAATGCGGCCTTGTTCCATGATGTAGTGACGATCGGCGACGGTGGCGGCGAAATGAAAATTTTGTTCGACCAGCAAGATGGTGAAGCCTTGGGTTTTTAGGTCGGCGATGGTGCGGCCGATCTGCTGCACGATCACCGGCGCCAATCCCTCCGTCGGTTCGTCCAGCAACAAAAGCCGCGCGCCGGTGCGCAGGATACGCCCGATGGCCAGCATTTGTTGCTCGCCGCCGGATAATTTCGTGCCCGGGCTGCGCCGCCGTTCTTTCAGCGCCGGGAACATCGTGAACAGTTGTTCGACGGTCAGGCCGCCGGGCCGGATCACCGGCGGCAGGCGCAGGTTTTCCTCGACGGTGAGACTGGCGAAGATGCCGCGCTCTTCCGGACACCAGGCCAGGCCCCGCCGCGCCACCTGATGCGACGGCAAGGCGATGGTCTCTTCGCCGTCGACGGTGATGGAACCCGCGCGGCGAGGCACCACGCCCATCAGCGCCTTCAACGTGGTGGTCTTCCCGGCGCCGTTGCGTCCCAGCAGCGTCACCACCTCGCCGGCGCGGATGTCGAACGAGACGCCGTGCAGGATGTGCGATTCGCCGTACCAGGCGTGCAGGTCGCGCACGGCCAGCAGCGACGCGGCTTCGGTCGATTGCGATACCGCGGTTTCAGGCATGCCCGCCGCCAGCGCCCAGATACGCTTCGATCACCGCTGGATTCTTCGACACCGTCGCGTAGTCGCCCTCGGCCAGCACTTCGCCGCGAGCGAGGACGGTGATGCGCTGGCACAGCGCCGCGACGACGCCCAGGTTGTGCTCGACCATCAGCACCGTGCGCGCGGCGGCGACCCGCTTGATGAGAGCGGTGATGCGCTCGACGTCTTCCTGGGTCATGCCGGCGGTCGGCTCGTCCAGCAGCATCAGCTGCGGGTCCAGGGCCAGCGTGGTGGCGATCTCCAGCGCGCGCTTGCGGCCGTACGGCAATTCGCCGGCGTCGCGCGCCTCGAACTCTGACAGCCCGACAGCGTCCAGCAACGAGCGAGCCTCACCATCCAACCCCTGTAGCACGTGGCTGGACCGCCAGAAGTCCATCGAACGCCCGCGCCGGCGCTGCAGGCCCAGCCGCACGTTTTCCAGGACGCTGAGATGGGGAAACACCGCCGAGATCTGAAACGACCGCACCATGCCCATGCGCGCGATGGCCGCCGGCGCCGACCCGGTGATGTCCTTGCCGGTGAAAAAGATCGACCCGCGGGTGGGGGTCAGGAAATGCGTCAGCAGGTTGAAACAGGTGGTTTTCCCCGCACCATTTGGCCCGATCAGGGCGTGCACCGTGCCACGGCGAACCTGGAGGTCGACGCCCTTGACGGCGACGAATCCTTTGAATTCCTTGGTCAGCCCGCGGGCTTCGAGGATGGTGTCGTTCGCCATTGAGTGGGCGAGGGCGGGGCTGAGGAACAAGCCGACCGGGCCCGACCTGGCCATAAAAAGACGGTACCGCAATCAACGGCAGGCAAGAAATCCGTTTCCATCGATCTGAATCGTTTTTGCGGCAGAAAAGT
>DASXQB010000162.1:0-3384 GCA_036493295.1 Polyangia bacterium
TCGGCTGGTAGACGTTCACCGCGGTGGTCACCGAGATGGACAGTCCACCGTGCGCCACCGCCACCGCATGGATGCGCACCCGTTCGCCGGCGACGACGGTGCCGGTGCGCTCGCTGACCACGATGCGGGCCTTCTGATCGGCCTCGACCTCCAGCGCTTCCAGCTTGGTCATCAGGCCCACGGTCTTGCCCTTGTACTCGGCGGGAACTTTGATCTCGACGGCGGCGGGATCAACAGCGGCGGCGACCTCGCCCTTCATTTCTTTGTTGATGGCCTCGGCGATGCGAGAGGCGGTGGTGAAGTCCGGCCGCTTGAGTCCCAAGACCAGCGGACCCTTGTCCAGGCTGCTGGCCACCTCGCGTTCGACGATGCCACCGGCCGGGACGCTGCCCGACGTCGGCTGATTCTTTTGAATCGACGTCCCCAGGGCGCCGACGTCGAAGCCGCCCGCCTGGACCGATCCCTGCGCCAGCACGTAGACTTGGCCGTCTGGGCCGGTCAGCGGCGTCACCAGCAACACGCCGCCCGACAGAGAGCGGGCATTGCCCATCGAGCTGACGTTCACGTCGAGGCGCACGCCCGGCCGAGTGAACGACGACAGCTTGGCCGTCACCATCACCGCCGCCACGTTGCGCACCCGCACCAGCTTGGGATCGATGCGGATCCCCAGGCGGCCCAGCATGCCGCTGATCGACTGCGAGGTGAAGAACACCGCTTCGGTGTCGCCGGTGCCGGCCAGGCCGACCACCAGGCCATATCCGTAAAGCGGGTTGTCGCGCGCGCCGCCCACGTCGACCAGCTCCTTGAGGCGCGTCGGCGCGGCCCAGGCCCGCACGGCGTACAGCGCCAGGCCAAGGAGAAGCAGACTGAAGCAGAGGCGTTTCATGTTGGTGGTTGTGCTTTCGCTTTCGTCAAACCTAGAACGGCCACAGCCAGCCAAAGTAGCGTTGGAACCAACCCTGGTGCTGGTTGTCGGTGAGGACGCCGCTGCCGACGAACTCGATCTCCGCGTCGGCCACCATCGAGCTTTTCACGCTGTTTTCCTGGTCGATGTCGATGGGGCGGACCACGCCCGAGATGTAAAAGTGTTGTTCCTCGGCGTTCACCAGCACGACGCGGTGGCCTTCGACGAACAGGTTGCCGTTCGACAGCACCTTGCGCACCACCGCCGGGACGGTGGCGGTCAGGTACTCGCTGCGGCCCGATTGCCCGTCGGCTTTCAGGTGGCCAGCCGAGGCGCCGCCGATGGAGGGATCGATGCCCTTCAATTTGCTGAGCAAGCCCAGAAACGCGGTGATCTGCGCCGACGAGTCGGATTCGCGCGTGAGATCGGTGTTGGCCGAGCGCTTGGCGTCGGCGACCTCTTCGATCTTCACCACCACCAGATCATTGACCCGCAAGGCGCGGGCGTCGGTGAACAGCATCGACGCCGGACGGCCCGGGTGCCACAGGCTGCCGGCCGACTGCGGCTCGTCTTCCTTGCCGGCCTGCCCTTCCAGCGCGTACTCGCGGCGCTTCGGCTTGTACTGGCCGATGTGCGTGACGCCGCAGCCGGCGCCCACCATCGCCAGAGCGGCCAACAAAAATCCGACCGTCGTGCGTCTGCACTTCATGGCAGCGTCACCACCAGGCGCCCGTCGATGAGCTCGCCCTCGACGTGTTTGCCCGACGGCAACAGCGCGCACGAACGGCCGCGCGCACACGACACGGCTCGGCCACTTTGTTCGATGGCCAGCGCGCCGGCGACGATCAGCACCTTCACCGCGTCGCCGGGGCGGGTGGTGGCCACGGTGGCGTCGTCGGCTTCCACGACGGCGCCGGCGACCAATGCTCGCGACGCCACGGCACCGCCCAACAGAGAAGACGGCTCCGCCGGTGAATGACCCGAAGCGATCTCGCGCGTCTCCACCGCCACCGCTTCGGCCAGCCGCTCGCCGACGCGCACGGCGTGGCGGGTGACGGCCACCTCGGCGACCAGCCGCACGCGCACCCACGACCAGGCTTCGCAACGGTTGCCGCTGCCGCGCGTGCCTACCACCTTGACCGGAATGCGGCCCGAGCCGTCGACAGCGCGCGGGATGGTCACCTCGCGCGCCACGCAGCCGCGTCCGGGACCACGTTCTTCGCTGGCGCCGTCCAGGCGAGCGCCCGGGACGCTGATCGCTTTCTCCAGCGCAGCGACCACGGCGGCCGACGCCGATTCGGCGCTGTCGGCTGGCGTCGCGGTCATCAGCGTGACAGCGCCAACCAGGGCCAGAACCAGCATATGAACGAATGCGCGCATCATCGTCGTGGCATCAACGCAGGCTGGTCAGCTTCTGCAGCATCTGGTCGGCGGTGGTGATCACCTTCGAGTTCATCTCGTACGACCGCTGCGTGGTGATCATGTCGATCATCTCTTCCACCGCCTTGACGTTGCCGCTTTCCAGGGCGCCCTGTTGCAGCGCGCCCATGCCCTGCTCGCCCGGCTTCTGGCGGATCTCCTGGCCGCTGGCCGCCGTCGGCTGAAACAAATTGTTGCCGATGGCCTGCAGCGCGCCCGGGTTGGTGAAGGTGGTCAATTCGATCTGGCCCAGCTCCTGTGGATTGGTCTGGCCCGCCAGCGTCACCGAGACGGTGCCGTCGGCTTTGATCACCGGATCGCCCATGGTGCCGGTGGGAATGGTGATGCCGGGATCGACGACCTCGCCGTTCTGGGTGACCAGGCGGCCGGTCTCGTCGACGCGAAAGTTGCCGGCGCGGGTGAAGGCGATGTCGCCGTTGGCGCGCTGGATGCGGAAGTATCCGACGCCGCCGATGGCCACGTCATACGGGTTCTGCGTGGTCAGCATGTCACCCTGAGCGGTCGAGCGCGTGGTGGTGCCGGTGCGCACGCCCAGGCCCACCTGCAGCGGTGCCGGTTGGCCACCGCCATTCGGACCGGCCGGCGTGGCCTGCACGATCGTCTCCGACAGCAGATCCTGAAATTCAGCGCGCGTTCGCTTGAACCCGGTGGTGTTCACGTTCGCCAGGTTGTTGGCGATGGTGTCCATCTTCAATTGCTCCGCCTCCATTCCGGTGGCGGCGGTGTAAAGCGATCGCAGCATCGTGAGCTCCTTGGCGTCCCCTTTTTCCTATTTCGACTTCCCCACGGCGTTCGCCTGATCATCCAGGCGGCGGTAGGTTTGAATGGCGGTCATGGCGGTCTCGAACTGTCGTTGCGCATTGATCAGCGCGACGGTCGAGTCCAGCGGCGAGACGTTGCCCATCTCCAGTTGCCCGGTGCTGACCCGCGTGTCCACCTGCCCGACCGTGCCGCCCGGACCGGGGCCGTACAGCTGCGGCCCGACGCGGACGATGGTCCCTTGTAGCTGGAACGTGGCCAGGCGATCGATCACCGAGCCG
>DASXQB010000163.1:0-14122 GCA_036493295.1 Polyangia bacterium
GGCGTGACGACCTTGATCGGCGCCGCCAGGGCGCGCGCCGCCAGGGCCGGAAAACCGAACGTCGCGGCCAGGAACGCCACGAAAGAAAGCCGACGAAGGAAGTCTCGGGGAGCCATCGCCAAGGTCGTCATGGCGGACAGATGAGCCTATTCCTGGCACAAGATCAACCGGTCCGGCCAACACCGTCGGTGAGCGGCAACCAGCGGACGGCCGCGCGCCGCTAGTAGGGGCGGACGGGAATTTCGACCGAAGAAAGCCGCAGCTTCTTGCGGAGCTTTTCCCGTTCGGGTTCGGTGCAGCCCACGCCACGGTTGCGGCGCACCAGCTCGCGGATGTCTTTTGGGCGCAGCAGATTGCGCAGCCATTTGACTGCAGCGGGAGCGCCGCGAACCATGACCTGCCAGGCGATCATGTAACGATGGCCGGGGTCGGCCCAGATCAGCTCGGCGGGGTTGCAATTTCGCAGCGCGCGTTTGACCGCGCCGGGGGCGTCCTTGGCGGTGGCCACGCGCGGGCGCCGGCTCCAGCGCGCCACGGCAGCCAGATGCGCCAGCTCGCTGCGTTGGATCGGACTCAGTTTGGCCGCCCGGGCCTGGCCGGCCGTGCGGGCGATCTCGGCGCGACGCTCGGCGCTCAACGCTTTGGCTCGGGCGATCCCGCCCTTCGAGGCCCCGGTGTTCACGACGGTCTTTTCTAGCACAACCAGACCGCTTCGCACGCTCTTGAAACGGGGTCGGAAAGAAACCGGTCGATTATGCTTCGCGGCAGAGCAAATGTAAGCAAATTCAATACTTTGGGCCGTGGCGCCCGTCACCTTGATTTCCCTGGTTTTTATGCGTTTTTTGGTGCGAAATCTTTCGTAATTTTTTCGCAAAAAGCTGGTCGCCGCGCCCCGCCAATCGGGTAACTAGACAGACCCATGGCGCCGCCGCCGGCGGGATGCCGTGATGATTGCCAGAGCGATCAGCGCAAGGCTCGCCGATCCAGAGTCCGACCGTCGACCCATCGCCACGGCGCAACCACCGTCGCCATTCGCGCCGGGCGCCCCCGGGGTAACGGCGACCGGTGTTGCGCCTGCGCCGCTGCCGGGAACCAGCGCGGTCGACAACACGCTGAGCTCCGCGAACGGCGTATTGCCGAAGGCTCCGATGTTGATGCGACCGCCGTTCGGTTGCGGTTCGTTGTCGAAGGCGTCGGCGGGATCGCCGTGATCGGTTGTCGGTTGCGCGGCCAAAAGACGGTAGTCGTTGGCTGCGACGAATTTCACCGCGACCGTCAGATCGCCGTTCCCGGCAGCGACCCCGCGGCGGTCCGCGGTGGTGTTTTCGGCCACGTTGGAAAAGGTCGTGGTGATCATTCCGGCGCTTCCGGCCGAAAGGCCGATCGTGTTCGCCGTGATCAACGTATTTCGTATCAATGCCGTGCCGTCGACGTCGCTGCCGACGGCGTTTCGCACGACCGTGCTGCTGACCAGGCTGGCCGTCGCGTTGGCCAGCACGCGCAAGCCGGCTTCACTGTTGTCGCGAAGGATGACATTGCGTAACTCGACGTCATGGCCACCATCGACCCGCACGCCGACCGCCGCGCCTGCGACCGTCAGCGATTGCAGGGCCGGCTGGCCTGGGGTGCCGCCGTTGAGGATCACGGCCGCCGAGAGGCCCTGACCCGAGAGCACGGTGAGGTGCGGTCCGGCGCCCGCCAGGGTGACACCCGGCGGAACCGACAGGGGACCGACCAACGGGTAGGTTCCCGCCCCCAGCGACACCACGCTGCCAGCCGTCGCTGCGGCCAGCGCCGACGCGAGGTCGCCAAACTCCTGGCCGCCGATCGCCACCGGGGGCGCATCCACCGCCTCGAAGGTCTGCCGCGCCGACCACGCGGACAGCGCGCCCTTCGCGTCGCGCGCACGGACCGCCCAGGTGTACGTGCCTCCGGCGGGCAAGGCTGGCAACCGGACGGTGGTCTGCTCATTCGACGTGACCAGCTCGCCGGCCCAATCCCTCAGCACCTCACCGTCTGAATCCCAGCGAACGACGTAGCTCACGGCATCGCCGTCGGGTTCGAGCGACGCGCCCCAGCCCAGACGAACGTTCTTGAGGTCGGCCAGCGCGCCGACGGGTGGAAAAAACTGCGCGTCCGGCGCGTCCGGCGGCTGGTTCGCCGTCGAGGGCAGCCGGACCAAGCCGCCGTCGTCGGTGCCGATGATGAGGCCAGCGTTGGTGACGATGGGCGAGCCGCGGGTCACGCCGCCCAGAGCGCCGCTGGCAAGCACGGCTCCGGTGGCGCCGTTCAAGGTTTGAAAACGGTTGCTCAACCCGGACGCGACCGTCAACAGGACGCCGCCCGGGCTGGCGAACGCTGCCGGCGTCGACGCGATCCCGTACATTGGCACCGCGTTGTCGTCGTGGCTCACGACGCGCGTACCTTGCGCAAGCCAGGCCGTCGTCATGTTGCCCACGTCAACGCCGGCCACGAACTCGCCCATCGTGATCGTGTCCACAGCGCCATCGCCGTCAGTATCAATGCGCTCCTCCCGCCGAACCTGGAAGGCGACCAGATTCGCGCCGGCACTGGCCAGCGACGAGGTCACGTGATTGGTGGTGATCCGCGCGCCCGCCAGCGAATCGTCCGGCAGCGTGATCGCCAGCGGCCAATCCTGGCGCGGCTGTCCGGTGGCCAGATCCAACGCGTGCACCTTCAGCGTCGGCCCGGCCGGCACGAGGTAGATCGTCCCTTGCTGGATCAGCGGCCCGGTCATTTGCACGATCCCTGGGACCGTCGTGGTCCATTCGATCGCCCCGGTGGCGGCCGAGACGCCATGCCAGGTGCCGTCCGACTCACCGACGACGACGTGGCCATCCGCGACTGCCGGCGCGCTGCGAAGAGGCTGGGGGCCGACCACGGTCGTCCACACCACCACCCCGGTCTGGAGATTGAGACGCACCAGCGCCGGCGTCGGGCTGCCCACGGCCACGTAAAGAGCGTCATCGGCGATCGCCGGCGCGGCGTAGACCTCGCCGCCCAGATCGCGGGTCCATGCCGGTGAGCCGTCCGCCAAGTTGACCGCCGACAGATCGCCTCGCAGCGACGCCGCGTACGCGCGCCCGCGGTACAGGACCGGCGACGAGAAGACAGCATCCCGGGTCGGCACTTCCCAGAGCAGCTCCCCGTCGGTTTCGCGCAAGGCGCGCAGGCGGTTGGTGGAGGTGCCGATCACCACGAAGCCATCGGCCGCTGCCGGCGACGCCAGCAACGCGAGATAACAGAGGTCATGTACGGGCGGCAGCCGGCTGGCCCACGAGGGCGCGCGACCGAAGGATGGCCCCAGCACCTCGGCGCTCAGGCGGGCGCGCGCCGATCCAAGGCCCATGTCGGGCCAGTCCGCGGCCTTGGCCGGCGCAGACGCCAGAATCAGGCCAGCAAGCAAGAGCGTGCAACCGCGGCGCTTCATATGGTGCCCGACGATGGATCAGTGGCTGCGTTGATATAGTAGAGTTTGCCGTCCGTTGTGCCGACCGTGTAGGCGCCGCTGCCGGCGTTGGCTGACGGGTTGAACGAGATGCTCGAGACGGCGGCCGAAAACGTATACGTCACCACCGCCCCCCTCGTGCCCGCGTTGTTCTCATCGATATCGTAAACCTTGTAATTCGCTCCATTCGTCGCCCCAACGAGAAGCACGCCGTTTCGTGACACCGGGGCAACTGTAATAACGTCCCCGGCCGCACCCTGATAGGGAAATCCGGCCAACGCCGTGCCGCTGCTATTGAGCACATAAATGTGACCGTCTGCATCCCCGAAACAGGTGCGATTGGCCGTAACGTCCACATAGAGATTGCTGACCGCGGGGCACACGTGGCTGCCGCTGGTACACCCGGCGCCGGTGTGGCCGGTAGACGTTCTGTCCTGATAAGACCAACTGGTGGTGGGACCGGCGCTGTTCGTCGCGGTCAGGGCAAAGACGTTGCCATTGTTGTCGGGGATATAAACGATGTTGTTGTAGACGGTGACGCGGCCACTGACCGTGGTCGTCGGCTGGGTGCCGAGAAATCCTGTCCCCAGGTTCAACGGTTCTTGATAGACCTTTGCTGCGATCGCGAAGAAGACGTAGTTCGTTCCGCCCACTGTCGCCAGCGCCGGTGCCGCGCTGACCGTTGAAGTGATGGATAGCGCGCTGTTCAGCGTTGGTCCGGTCATGTTCAGGCTGAATATATCGGCGGTAACTCCGTCGCCGGCGAAACCGCTCCAGTAAAGATTGCTGGAATCGTTGGCCAGGGGAGATGTTGCGGTTGCGTTGGCGCCGCCGGTGACGTTGCGATAGGGCCACCCCGAAACCGTGGCGAGCTGCGTGCCGTCGTCCAGCACCTTGTAGACATATCCGGTCGTCGTGATGAGGTAGATGTACTGCGTGCCGGGCGACGTGCCTTCCGTGTTCCAGCGCGGCGTGCCGAGCAGGGAGCCATGCGCAGAAGGGAGTTGCCAGGAATATTTTGTCCCGCCGTCCGCGGTCATCGCCAGCACCGTGTCCGCGGTCGTGGCCCCGACGTAAGAAGTGTACGTGACGTACTCTCGCCAGAAGCTGAAATTGTTCCAGTTGAACGCCGCCGTCGGGAACCCCACGACCCCGCCCGAAGGTTCGTCGAACTCGAGGGCCTTCCCCGTGGCGAGGGCGACTTTGCCGCCCGCCGTGTTTTCCGTGACGGAGCCCAGTGTCCCGACGGTCAGGCCGCCGTTGAAGGTGGCCGTGTTCGAACCCACCTTCAGTGTGCCGGCGTTGACAGACGCCGCTCCGGCCGCGTTGACCGTGTAACTGCTGGTGTCCAGTGTGCCGTTGTCGATCGTCAGTGTGCCGTTGACGGTCAGGTTGGCGCCCAGAGAGACCGTATCGTTGCTGCCCAGGCCGGCATAGCCGCCGGCAGCGAGACCCTTTACTTGCGCGGCGGTCAGCGCCACGCTGTAGACGCGCAGGTCGTCGAGTTGACCTGAGTACATCTCGGTGGTGCCTTCCCGGGAGCCGATCCAGATGGTGGCGTTCGTTCCGGTAGGCGCGGTAGCGCCGCTTCCAACCGTTGTTCCGTCGAGATACACCGTGCTGGTACTGACGCCATCATAGGTATAAGCCACATGGTGCCAGCTTCCCGTGGCCGGGGCCGCAACTGAGGCCATAACGACGCCTGAAGCTTTGAGCGCTGCAATCGTGCCGCTACGAACGCCGATGACGTAATTGGTCCCCGGTGTGTTGTTAAGGACGCTGAAGAAGTCCTGTGTCCCGGCCGTGCTGCTCAAATTGACCCACATCGCCACCGTCTTGGCCGCTGTTGTTGCCGGCTCGCCGGCCAGCGGGAGCGTACCGTACGCCGTCGTACCGTTGAAGCTGAGGGCGGCGTGGTTGTCAAAGTCGATGGCCGAGGGAAGATTTGCAGCGGCCCCAACCCAGTTGGTACTGCCGAACAGCGTACCGTCGTTGCCTGCGCCCGACGCGTCGTGGAGGACGGTGCCTTGGCCCTCGTCGAACTTCCAGTAGCCGGCGAGGCTGGTCTCGTCGGTCGTCTCGATGCGCAGGTTGTTGAATGAAAAGCCGCTCGATTCGCTGACGGCGTTGGCGCTGGTATCAATGACTACGGTGCCCGTCCCTGCGGTCAGAGTTCCGGATGTCTTGCTGATATTCCCGGCGTGAATCGCATAGGCCCCGGGCTGCAGCGTGCCGTTTTGAAGGAATGACAGCTGATCGCTGACCTTGAGCCAGTCTTCCAGTTTCCAGATACCGTTGGTGCCGTTGAGCTGCAGGTCAAAAAACTGCTGCCCGGCGCTGCGAATCGCATAGGTGCAGCAGCCGTTGGTCAAGGCCACCGTGCCGGTGCTGGTGAAGAGGCCTCCGTAGTTGTACCAGTTGCCGCCGACGTTCAACGAGTTGCCGCCGATGTCCAGCTTACCCGAGGCGAGGACCAGATCGCCCAGCACCGTCACCGGCGAGCCGGTCATGGTCTGGGTCGCCTTGGTGGTACCCGGCTGGTTGCCGATGTAGAGCGAATTGATCTCCGCCGCTGTCAGCGCCCGACCATAGATGCGGACGTCGTCGATCGACCCCTTGAAATACTGGGCGGCGGCGGCGCTGCCGTTCTGGCCGAAGTAAAGATCGCCGGTCGACGAGGTGTCATATAGGAGCGTGCCAGACGTGGTGGCCGTCCCAGCAGAGACGCCGTTGACGTAGATGCGCATTTGCGGGCTGACGCTCGGGTCGTAGACCCCGGCGACGTGGGTCCAGGTTGCGTCGAGGACGGCGCCGGTCCCCGAGACCGCGCCGTAGGAATTCACCGTGGTTCCGGCTTCAAACCCCACGAGCGTGGTGTCGGACCCGCCGGGATTCAGCTGCAACTCGTACGACCCGTACGGTGAGTTGGCGCCGTTGTTGTAGGTTTTGGAAACGAGCTTGGTATACGAGGTCTGGCTGCCGCTGCGTTTAATCCACGCCGAGACAGTAACGGCCGCCGGCTCCAGCGCGGACGTGCGGGTGATTCGGGCTTGCTGGGAGGTGCCATTCAACGTCATCGCGTTGCCGTCGGTGAAATTCAGCGTCGGGAGGACGCCCGCTCCCACCCAGCTCGGCGTGTTGGACAGCGTTCCACTCTGGGCGTAGCCGGAGGAGTCGACGATTGGGGTGGTTCCGTCGTCGAGCTTCCAGTAACCAACCAGGCCGTCGTTGATGATCACGTTGTTGAAGGTGGCGCCGTTGGTGGCGAACGTCTGGTTGCTGGTAGCGCTCAACATCAAGCGGCCGGAATTGTGCGTGTACGTGCCGCCGGTCTTGTTGAAGGAACCGATGACAGACAGTAGGTCGCTGGTGGATGTGAACGTGCCGCCGGACAAGTTGAAATTTCCGGTGACTTTCACCGCTGAGTTGTTGCCGGTGAAAGTCCCGGCGCTCTGGTTGAAGTTGCCATTGACCGTCAGGGTGTTGCCCGATCCTTGCGCGAATGTGGCGGCGGTCTTGATGTTGAGGCCGGCCAACGTCGTGGCGCCCGGCAGCGTGGCGGTGGCCGGCGTGCCGAAGACGTGGAACTCGGCCAGCGTCCACCAGTTGCTGCCGCTGTTAGCCTTCAAGGTGACCCGGACGCAGCGCACCGCCGTCGCGGCGAAGGTGACCTGGATGAACTCCGACGAGCCGGTCGTCGTGTTCACCAAGGTGTTGTACGTGCCGAGTGTGCCGTTGCACGTGGAGGTCGTCGAGTATTCGGTTAGGTAGCTGTTCGCGTAGTCGCCGGTCGAACCGTACGAGTCCATGGTGATCGCGGAGATCGTCTGCGTGGCGCCCAGGTTCAGGTTGAACCATTGCCCGGTGGTTTGGTTGGCGCCGGTTTGGAAGAGTGTCGTTACGTCGAAATCGACGGCATTCGCCGCCGGTCCCTGACCGCCGCTGCTGTACGAGGTCGACGAGGTGGCGGTCATGCCGGTCATGTCAAGCTGCGTGTCGCCGGCGGTGCCCCAGACGGTGAGCTCGCTGATCGCCCACCAGTGCGACGAGGGTGAATTCGAGGACAGCTGGATCTTGATGTACTGATACGTCTGATCGCCGAACTGGATCGAGTCGTTGGCTGACCCGACCGACTGCGTATAGATCAAGGTCCAGGTCGAGTTGTCCGGGGAGCCATAGACACCGTAGGAAGCCGGGAAGTCGGTTCCGTTGGCTGTCTCAACCATGTCGAGTCCGCCGAAGGTCTGCGTCGAGCCGAGGTTGATCACCACGTTCATGTTCGTGACCCCGGCCGTGCCCGACCACCAATAGGTCGTGTTCCGTCCGTCCTTGGTGTTGGAGGCCGGGTTGCCGGTGTTGGTGGCCGACGCGGTGACCGTCCAGCCCGTGCGCACCAGCGGCTCCCAGCCCTTGAGCGAGACGCTGTCCGTCGACACAGGAGCGGTGCCCAACACCCAGCTGGGGCCGTTGTTCCAGGTGCTGCTTACGTTGTTGCCGGCCCAGATGATCTCGGCGGCGCGACCGCCGGTGGGGATGGCGACCGCCAGACCAACGAGGACCGCGATGGACGTGCCTCTACTCATGCGCCTTGACCCGAACATCGGCGCCTGGTCCTTGGAACTAAAATCACCACCGCTTGGCAATTCGCGCACAACCTTGCCTGGGGCGGCGGTGTCCCGGATATTGTTGTGGCGATACGATGGGAATGAGCGCGATCAGCCCACCTGGACGCCGGCATCGCCCGGTAGGTGGCGCAGCGTGCCGGACGCTGGGGGCGCTGGTCGTCGGGTTGGCGGTCGCCTGCGCGGCGGCGCGCGCCCACGCCAACGGTGCGTTTCCGGACGCCTTGCAGATCCTGCTGCCGACGCAGAAGCCGCAGCAGATCATCCTGGGTACGAACTTCGGATTCGTGATCTCCGATGACGGCGGAAAGACCTGGGAGTGGTCCTGTGAACAAATGGCCAGCACGAACGGTTCGCTCTATCAGCTGGGTCCACCGCCGCTGGAGCGCATCTACGCCGTCTCGCAGTTCGGCCTCATTTACAGCGACAATGCTTCCTGCACCTGGACGTCGGGCGCCGGGGCGTTGACCACCGTCCTGGCCAACGACGTGTTTCCCGAACAGGCCGGTACGCGCGTCTGGGCCGTCGCCCGCCCGATCGGCATGAGCGCCCACCCGGGCGTCTATCTATCCACCGACAACGGCCAGACCTTCGGCACCACGCCGGTCTACGAAGATCCGTTCGCCGGCGAGTTGACCGGCGTCGAGGTGGCGGCCAGCGATCCCCAGACGGTTTATGTCGCGCTGTACGAGGTGCAAACCTGCGCCGCCGGCGACGGCGGTGATCCACTCGACGCCGGCACCGACGACGCGGGCGACGCCAGCGCGCTGTGCACGCTGCCGCGCCTGGTTCACTCCAGCGATGGCGGCGGGCACTGGGACGCGCCCATCGATCTGGTGCCGGCGCTGGGGCAAGGCATCGCGCGCATCGTGGCGGTCGATCCGAAGAACCCGCAGCGGATCTTCTTGCGGTTCACGTCGTTCACCAGTCCGGTGGACGTGCTGGCTGTCTCGGACGACGCTGGCATAACTTTTCGCACGCCGGTCTCGGTCACCGGATCGCTGACGGCTTTTTTGCGTCGGGCCGACGGCACCATCCTGGTCAGCGGTCTGACCGACGGTGGGCCGGTCGGTTTCCGTTCCAGCGACAGCGGGGCGACGTTCACGCCCTGGACCGGGATTCCCAACCTGCGCGCCCTGGCCGAGCGCGACGGACGCATCTACGGCGCCGCCGATTGGGTCAAGGATCACTACGCGCTGGGCGTGTCCACCGATGGTGGGGCGACGTTCACGCCGGTGGTGACGTTTTCGCAGGTGTCGTCGGTGCGAGCGTGCGTGAAGACGCTCTGCCAGGATCCCTGCGACTACCAGGCGGGCGTTGGTCTGTGGCCGCCCGAGACCTGCAACCCATCGACGGCGAAGAAGACCGGCTGTGGATGCGCGGCCGGCGCGGGCGACCCCGGCCAAGTTGCCTGGCCTTGGCCGGTGCTGGCCATCGTTCTGGCGGCGGCGGTGCTGCGCCGCCGCCGGCGGGGGCGTTGAATCCAATTGCCGGCGCCGCCTGACGGCTATACTGCGCGGTCATGGCGGCAGCAGCACCTCCGCGGTGGATCGGGATCGCTTTGGCGGCCACCGTGTTCGTCGTCGCAGCGTCCCGGCCGGCCCAGGCGAACGGGGCCTTTCCCGATTCGGTGGGCATCCTGCTTCCCGTCGATCGCCCGAAGGAGATCCGCCTGGCCACCAACTTCGGCGTCATCTCGTCGGAGGACGCCGGCAAGACCTGGTCGTGGAGCTGCGAGCAGCCGCTGTCCAGCCTGGCCAATCTTTATCAGGTGGGCGCGCCGCCCATGGATCGAATCTTCACGCTGTCGTCGAACGGTCTCATCTTCAGCGACGACGGGACCTGCGGCTGGACCCAGTCCAAGCCCACCCCGGATACGGCGCTGCTGACCGATTTTTTTCCTGATCCCGGCGACCCGAACCACGTCCTGGCCATCATCTTGCCGAACACCGCCGACCTGGAAGCGGAGGGCATCTACGGCTCAACCGACGGCGGGGCCAACTTTGGCGACGCCTTGTTCAAGGCGCCCATCGACGGGGGAATGACCGGGATCGAAATCTCCCGCAGCGATCCGCACATCGCCTACGCCGCGATGTACGAGCGTCCAGGCGTTCACCCGCGCATCGTCAAATCCACCGACGGCGGCGCCACCTGGGGCACGCCGATCGATGTCGAAGCCAGCCTGGGCCAAAATTCGTTTCGCATCATCGCCATCGATCCGACGAATCCGCAGAAGCTGTACCTGCGCGTGCAGGAGCCGCTGCTGGAATCGCTGGCCATCTCCGACGACGGCGGCATGACGTTCAAGAAGCCGGTGACCTTCCCCATCATGATGGGCGCGTTCGCCCGGCTGGCCAGCGGCACCATCCTGTCGGCCGGGTTCAAGTACGACGCTCAGGGATTGATGACGCCGATCGGTTATCGGTCGACCGACGGCGGGGCGACGTTCGCCTCCTGGGACAACATTCCTTCGTTCCGCGCGCTGGCCGAGCGCGGCGGCGTCCTTTACGGATCGGCGGACAACTTCAAGGACCCGTTCGCTCTGGGCTCCTCGACCGACGAGGGGCTGACCTGGACGGCGCTGATGAAGTTCAGCCAGGTCTCGTCGATCAACGGCTGCGTTCAGACGACCTGCGCGGGCTCGTGCGCCAGCCAGGTCAAACAGAAGTTGTGGTCGTCGGCGACCTGCTCGCCGTCGAAGGGCGGCTGTTCGGTCAGCCGGCCCTGGGACAAAAGCCGCACCGGCGGCGTGGCCTTCATCGCGGCGGCGGCGTACCTGCTGGGCGTCCGCACGCGTCGCCGCCGCCGGCGCCGTGGCCGAGCGCCCCTCGACAGTTCACCGACGGCAGGGTAGATTCTGCGCTCTTTGTTTACAGATTTTTTTTCGCGTCAGGCTGGGCCCATAGCTCAGCGGTCAGAGCTGGCGGCTCATAACCGCCTGGTCCCTGGTTCGAATCCAGGTGGGCCCACAAGATCGGCGCCCACCGGCGGGCCGGCGGATGTCGCCGCAGCTTCTGCCACGGTGAACGCATACGATACACACGGAGGAAGCAGTCTTGCGCGATCAGCTTAGGCGACTTGAGGATCTTCAACGACATGACGCTCGCATCCAGGAGTTAGAAAACGCCCTCAAGGCCATTCCCGCGAAGCTGTCTGCGACGCAGACCGATCTGACCCGCGTCGAAGGAATGCTGACCAGCGAACGGCAGGCCCTGGCTGAAACGGAGCGCTACCACAGCGAACAAAAGGGCCTGTTCACCGACGACGAACAGCAGGTCGCCGGCGCCAAGCACAAGCTTTCGCAGGCCAAGAACTCGAAGGAGTACATGGCCGCCCAGCGCGAGATCGAGCAGCGCCGCGAGAGCCTGACCGGCCGCGAGGCGGAGATCGGCAAGCTGGTCGAGGCCATCGACAGCAAGAAGAAGCTGCTCTCCGACAAGGCCACCGACGTGCAGGCCCTGCGCGATTCCATCGAGAAGGACGCCGAGGCGGCCCGCGGCCGCATCGCCGAGCTGGAAGGAAAGATCGCCGAGCTGCGCAAGGAGCGCGAGGCCCTGGCCACCGGGGTCAAGCCCGATGTGATGAAGCGATACAGCGCCATCCGCATGCGGCGCGGCCTGGCCGTGGTCAGCGTCCGCAACGGAACGTGCCAGGGCTGCAACATGAACATCCCGCCCCAGCTGTACAACACGCTGCAAAAGGGCCTGAGCATCGAGACTTGTCCCTCCTGCCATCGCATCATCTACTGGGAAGAGCTGATGAAGATGGGCGAGGGCGGCAGCCCGACGACCACCACCACCTAGGTCGTCCCTCGGCCGGCGCGATCCGGCGCTGCCGCTGGTATACTGCGCGGGCTTCTCGCCGAAGTCGGACAGGTGATCGCGGCGGCGTCGTGAGACGTCGTCGAGGAAAGTCCGGGCTCCGTAGGGCAGGGTGCTGGCTAACGGCCAGTCGGGGTGACCTGAAGGACAGTGCAACAGAGAACAGACCGCCGGTCCCGCAAGGGATCCGGCAAGGGTGAAACGGCGCGGTAAGAGCGCACCGCCCCTCCGGCGACGGAGGGGGCACGGCAAACCCCACCTGGAGCAAGACCGGTACGGGATCGCGAGGGCAACCTCGCCGACGTGGCCCGCGTCGATTCGATCTCGAGTTGGTCGCACGAGCCGTCCGGCAACGGCCGGCCCAGAGGAATGATCATCACCGGCGGCAACGCCGGAACAGAACCCGGCTTACGGCCGGCTCCGGCGAGGAGCATTTTTCGTGCGCGGGGATTAAATCCTCGGGAGTCGGCCCTACGCCGCGGTGGTGGCCCGGGCGCGGCGGATGCCCAGCAGCGGGGCCAGGAAATGTCCGGTGTACGAGCTCGGGACGCGCGCCACTTCTTCCGGCGTGCCGGCGGCGATCACCTGGCCACCGCGCGATCCGCCTTCCGGTCCGAGATCGATCACGTAATCGGCAGTCTTGATGACGTCCAGGTTGTGCTCGATCACCAGCACGGTGTTGCCTGCTTCCGTGAGGCGGCTGAGCACGGCCAGCAAACGCCGCACGTCTTCGAAGTGCAAGCCGGTGGTGGGCTCGTCCAGCAGGTAAAGCGTCTTGCCGGTGTCTCGCTTGGCCAGCTCGCGCGACAGCTTGATGCGCTGGGCTTCGCCGCCCGAAAGCGTGGTCGCCGACTGTCCCAGCGAGATGTAACCCAGGCCGACGTCGTTGAGCGTGTGCAGGATGTTCTTCAGCGTGCGGTGATGTTCGAACAGGCCCAGCGCTTCTGACACGCTGGCCTCCAGCACCTCGGCGATGCTGCGGCCTTTCCATTTCACGCGCAGGGTGGCTTCGTTGTACCGCTTGCCGCGGCACACCTCGCAGGTGACGTAGACGTCGGGGAGAAAGTGCATCTCCACCTTGCGCACGCCGTCGCCCTCGCACGCCTCGCAGCGTCCGCCTTTGACGTTGAAGGAAAAACGTCCCGGCTGATAACCGTAGGTCTTCGCCTCCTCGGTCAAGGCGAAGACCTCGCGGATGGCGTCGAAGGCTTTGGTGTAGGTGGCCGGGTTGGAACGCGGCGTGCGGCCGATCGGTTTTTGATCGATGTCGATCACCTTGTCGATGGCTTCAATGCCGGTCAACCCGCTGTGGGCCCCGACGCGATCGAAGCTGCCCAGCAGCTTGCGCCGCAGCGCCGGCTGCAGGATGCCGTTGATCAGCGACGATTTCCCGGCGCCCGACACGCCCGTCACCGCCACCAGCACGCCCAGCGGAAACTGCACGTCGATGTTCTTGAGGTTGTGCTCGCGGGCGCCCTTGACGGTGATGAAGCCCTGCGGCTTGCGGCGCTCGCCGGGGACCTCGATGCGTTCCACGCCAGACAGAAAACGTCCGGTCGGCGAATTTGGATCGGCCTTCAAAACTTCGGGCGGGCCTTCCGAGACCACGCGCCCGCCCTGGCGGCCGGCGCCCGGGCCGAAGTCGACCACGTAGTCCGCTGATTCGATGGTCTCCGCGTCGTGCTCGACCACGATGACGCTGTTGCCGAGATCGCGCAGCCGCCGCAGCGTCGCGATGAGGCGCAGGTTGTCGCGCTGGTGCAACCCGATCGACGGCTCGTCCAGCACGTACATCACGCCCGACAGTTCGGACCCAAGCTGCGACGCCAGCCGGATGCGCTGGGCTTCGCCGCCCGACAGCGAGGCCGCCGCGCGATCCAGCGTCAGGTATTCCAGGCCCACGTCCAGCAGGAAGCCCAGGCGCGCGTTCACCTCTTTCAAGATCTCGGTGGCGATCTGGGCGCGCGCTCCGGTCAAGCCCAGGCTGCCGAAATAGCGGCTGGCCTCGGCGACGGTCAGGCCGCACACCTCGACGATGCTTTTCCCGGCCAGCAGCACGGCGCGCGATTCGGGGCGCAGGCGCTGGCCCTTGCACGCCAGGCACTGCTGCTCGCGGAAATAACGCTGGTACCACTGGCGCGTCACCTCGGACGAGGATTCGGTCATGCGCTTCTTGATCGTGTTGATCACGCCGGCAAAACGCATCGCCC
>DASXQB010000164.1:0-3608 GCA_036493295.1 Polyangia bacterium
TCCCGCCGACGGCGAGGTGCTGGTGTTCGGCGTCGGGACCGGCGAGTTGATCACGGCGCTGCGCGCGGCGCGGCCCGGCCTGACCATCACCGCCTGGGATCGCGATCCCTGGCTGCTGCGCCTGGCGCTGCAGCGCCAGCCCTGGGCAGAGGCGCTGGCGGCAGGGACGCTGCGCCTGCGCCTGGGAACCGATCTGATCGACGACGCCGCCGCCAGCGACGGTGTCCCCGCCGCGCGGGTGGTCTTGCATCCGCTGCTGGGCGCGATCTACCAGAACGACCGGCCGCTGCTGGAACCGGGCGTGGCGCGCCGGCCGCTGGCGCTGGTGGGCGCCGGCGGCTTGTTCGTCGACGATCTCGGCAGCGCCCTGCGCGCCGAAGGCTTAGCCACCTTCACCCTGGATCTGCACCGGCTGGCGCAAGAAGAGCTTGATCGCGCTCTGCGCGTGCGGAGGCCGGCGTTCCTGGCCGCGATCAATTACACCGAAGGCCTGGCCGAATTCGCCGCCGCGCACGGCTGCAAGCTGCTGGTCTGGGAAATTGATCCCGCCACCAGCGCCTTGCCGCCCTGCCGCGCGCCGACCACCGCCGCGCACGTCTTCACTTATCGTCAAGCCAACGTCGCCGACTTTCGGGCCGCTGGATTCGTCAACGTCACCTACCTGCCGCTCGGCGCTGACCCACAGCGGCGCGCGCCGGTGGCACTGACCAGCGCCGAGCGCGCCCGTTACGGCGCGCCGGTGACCTTCGTCGGGTCCAGCTTGGTTCCCCAGCGGGTGGGATTTCGGCGCGCCTTCACCGCGGCCTTTGCCACCGCGCTGGCCGAGGCCGGACAATCGACCACCGAGGCCGCGGAGACCGACGCCGAAGCCGACGCCGTGATGCGCGACGTGCTGGCCGAGCAGCGGCGCGATCTGTCGCGCTATCGGGTGCCTGCCCTGCTGGCCGCGCGCCGACCCGATCTGGCCCGCGCGGTTCCGCAACACCTGGACGCCCTGGCGCGCCTGCTGGCTGAGCTTGCCGCCGCCGACAAGCGCGCGGCAGCGGTGGCGCGTCTGTGCAGGCATCAGATCGCCGTCTGGGGCGACGACGGCTGGCGCGCCACGCCCGAGCTCGGCGCGCACTACCGCGGCCCGGCCGGCCACGCCATCGAGCTGACCAAGATCTACAACGCGTCGCTGATCAACCTGGACGTCGGCCGCCTGTACCAGAACGACATCGTCACCATGCGCGTGTTCGACGTCCTTTGCTGCGGCGGTTTCGTCCTGGCTGAACACTCGGACGCTCTGGAGGACCTGTTCGTGGTCGGCAGCGAGATCGACTGCTATCACTCGCTGGACGAGATGGAAGCAAAGGTGGCGCACTACTGCGCCCACCCCGAAGCGGCCTGGGCCATCGCGGCGCGCGGGCGGCAAGCGGTGTTGAGCCGGCACACCATCGCGTTGCGCGTGCGGCAGATGCTGGCGGCGCTGTGAGCGCGCGGCCGGCGCGCTATTTCACAGCCGCTAAGAACCCGCCCAAACCGGGGAACAATCGTTCGCTGATGCCGACCGGCAAGCGGTACTGCGGAAAGATCACCGACGTGTTGCGGGCGTGCAGGATATGCACGGCCAGACCGACGGTGTCCTGCGCGTGGACCACGCGTTTTCCCTGCGAGCGAAGGTCATTCAGGAACGCGACGTCCTCGGCGAAATTTTTGGACGGGAAGCGCGCGGCGCCGAACACCGCCCGCCGAAAGAGATACGAAAACCCGTAACCGTCGATGTTCTTGGCCACGAAGTCCGGCTTGAACTGATTGCTGGTCACGAAGCTGGACGCGCCCTCGCCGACCTTGTGGTGCAGCGGGTGGTTGACGCTGGTGTCCCAGAAAAAAAGTGCGTCGTCAGGAACCGACAGCGCGAACCAGCCGGCCAGCTTGATCAGATCCGCCTCGCCCAGGCTGCCTGCCAGCACGCGCAGATAGTCGGGGCTGTAAAAGTCGTCGTCGTCGAAAAAAGCGATCAGCTCGCCCTGCGCCTGCTCGATCAGCTGGTTGCGTTTTTCGCCGATGGTCAGGCGGTGAGGCGTGTGTTGATAGCGAACGCGCGGATCGCGCAACGACGCGAAGAACGCCGACGGCGATGGGCTGTCGTCGAAGACCAGCAGCTCGCGATCGGGGTGCGTCTGTTCGGTGAAGCAACGATAAAGACCGGGGAGAAATTTCTCGCGGCCGAACGTCGGCGTGATGACAGAGATGGTCACGAACTACGACCGGTAACGCCTTTGGGCAGCGCTGTCCAGATCCTGCGCGACGCGCCGGCGAACCACGCCGGCCTGTCGTGTCGTGCCGAGATCAGCGGAAATCTCGCTGGTTTCCCCACCTGCGCGCGCGCTGACGCCGACCGTCAGGTCTGACGGCGCGCCACGATCGCGACGCCTGGAGAGACGCTGCCCGCGCGGCGTCCGCCACACTGGACAGGCCTTTCTGATCACCGCCGCGCCAAATTCGTGTCACGAAAGAGGGCCGATGCTAGTATTTCGCAGAACCGGGGCGCCCGAAACGTCGGCACTTCGCTTGCACAAGCAGGGTTCGTCATGAAACTGGCGATGGCAAAGAAGCACACCACGGAACAGAAAGTGGGCGACGAGCTGGAGGCTCAGCTGGTCCGACTGTCACGGCAGAACGCAGTCCTGCGCAAGGAGATCGCGCGGCTGCAAGTCTACCGGGCCATGGCCTACCGCGATCCGCTGACCGGCCTGTGGAACCGCCGCTATTTCGAAGAGCGTCTGAAAGAAGAATTCAGCCGTTCCCAGCGCGCCGGCGTCGGGCGCAAGTTCTCGGTGCTGATGATCGACATCAACGACTTCAAAGACGTGAACGACGAGTTCGGCCACCAGGCCGGCGACGAGATGTTGCGCTGGGTGGGCGAGTTTTTGACCACCCACCTGCGCACGCACGACGTCCCCTGCCGCACCGGCGGCGATGAGTTCGCGGTGCTGCTGCCCGATCTGTCGGGCGAGGACTGCGGGCGCTTCATCGTTCGCTTGCGCGATCAGCTGGCCGCCGCCAACCGCGCGCGCCAGGTCGCCGTCAATCTCAGCCTGGGCACCGCCAGCTGGCCCGAGGTCACCGCCAGCAGCGAGCGACTTTTGGCCCAGGCTGACGAGGCGATGTACGCCGACAAGCGTAGTCAGAAAGCGGCTCGCGCCGCCGAGGCGGAACAGCGCGCCGCCGCCCCTGTCCGCCGCGCCGTCGCCAACTAGATGGGACGCGAGGCGGTCTGCCAGGCCCGCCTCGGCCGCAAAAAAGGCGAAGGCAAGGCGCTGCTGGAAACCAGCGAGCTGATTTTCCGCGGTGATTTTCGGGTCAAGATTCCTTTCGCAGCTGTCACCGCCCTGGACGTGAAAGGCCAGACGCTGGCGGTGACCTGGCCGGAAGGCACGCTGGCGCTGGAGCTGGGCGCCGTCCAGGCACCCAAGTGGGCCGAGAAGATCCGTCACCCGCCCAGCCGACTGGACAAGCTGGGCGTCAAGGCCGCCTCGACCGTCGCGGTGATCGGAAATTTCGCCGCCGATTTTCTCGACGAGGTGCGGGCCCGCGCCGCCCGCGTGGACCGTGCCGACAAGCGG
>DASXQB010000165.1:0-9667 GCA_036493295.1 Polyangia bacterium
GGTGAGCAGCGGCAGCATCCCGGCCACGAAGGCCATGGTGGTCATCAGGATCGGGCGCAGACGGTCGCGGTTCCCGTGCAGGATGGCGTCGAGGCGCGAGTGCCCCTCGGCGCGCAGCTGGTTGATGTGGTCAATCTGCAAGATCGAGTTCTTCTTAACCACGCCGAAGAGCACCAGGATCCCCAGCATGGTGAAGATGTCCAGTGATTGCCCGAAAATCAGCAGTGACACCAGGGCGAACGGCACCGTCAGCGGCAGCCCCAGCAAGATGGTGATCGGGTGCAGCCACGATTCGAACTGCGCCGCCAAGATCAGATACATGAAGATGAAGGCCATCCCGAAGGCCATCGCGAACGCGCCGCCGGTGCGCTTGAGCTCCTTCGATTGACCGAACGGCGCGAACCGATACTGCGACGGCAGATTCAGGCTCTTGACGATGTTCTCCATCGCCACGCCAACCTCGTTAGGGCCGACGCCGGGGATGGTGTTGGCGAAGAAGGTCACCTGGCGCTGGCGGGCCAGGCGATCGATCTTCGACGGTCCCTCGGCCGCCTTCAGGTCGACCACGTCCAGCAGCGGGACCGCGCCCAGACGATTGGACGGCACGGTCAGCAGGGCCAGCACGTCGGTGCTGGAACGGTACTTCTGGTCGGCGCGCACCAGAATGTCGTATTCGCGGCCGTTCTCTTCATAGCGCGACACCTTGACGCCGCCGATCAGCAACTGGCCGGCCGCCGCCACGTCCTGCACGTTCACGCCCAGGTCGGCCGCCTTGCGCCGGTTCACCGCGGCCACCACCTCCGGATTGCCGCTGACGAACGAGGTGTCGACGTCCACCGCGCCGTGGATCTGCTTTGACTGTTTGACGATCTCTTTCGAATACTGATCCAGCCGATCGAGATCGGGGCCGGTCAGCGTGTACTGCACGGTCGCCGTGCTGAAGGCGCCACCGCCGAAAGCCGCCACCTGCGACACGCTGGTGCGGTACGTGGACGGCAGTTTCTTGATGATGTCGTTTCGAACTTTGTCTTGAAGTTGATCCTGCGTCGCCTTCCGTTTGTCCGGTGGCACCAGGCGCACGAAGATCGACGCCAGATTGGCGGTCTTGGTGTTGTTGTCGCCGATGGTCAGCATGGTGGCGGAGACCTCTGGCCATTCGCGCACCTCGCGCGCGATGCGCTCGGCGGCCAGGTTGGTCGACGTCAAGCTGGTTCCTTCCGGCGTGCGCACGCTGATCTCGAACTGCGCCTCGTCGTTCTTGGGCAAAAAGCCCTTCGGCACGGCTTTCACCAGCGGAATGCATGAGCCCAAAGTAGCAAAGCTGGCCAGCACGACGATCCAGCGCCGGTCGATGACGTACGCCAGGATCTTCATGTAGACGCGCTCGATCGGGCGGTAAAACAAGTCGACCAGACGTTCGAGGGCGCTCTTGCGGCGCTCGGCCGCCGGGCGCGGGTCCAGGCGCAGCCAGCGCGACGCCAGCATCGGCGTCAGCGTGAAGCTGACGAACAGCGAGATGGCGATCGCCGCGCCCATGGTCAACCCGAAGCTGCGCAAGAATCGCCCGGGAATGCTGTTCATGAAGGCCACCGGCAAGAACACCGCCAGCAGCGACAGAGTGGTCGCCAAAACCGCCAGGCCGATCTCCTTGGTGGCATAGATGGCCGCCGGCATCGGGCGGATCTTCTTCTCCTCGACGTACCGGAAAATATTCTCCAGCACGACGATGGCGTCGTCGATGACGATGCCGACCGCCAGCGCCAGGGCCAGGAGCGTGATGGTGTTCAGCGTGAAGTTCATCAGCCACATGGCCATGAACGTGCCGATGATCGACGTCGGGATGGCCAGCGCGGCGATGATGGTGCTGCGGAGGTTGCCCAGGAACAACAGCACCACCAGCGACGCCAGGATGGCGCCCAGAACCAGGTGCTCGCGAACGGCGTCGACGCTGGTGCGCGTGGTCTCGGTGTTGTCGCGAATGACGGTCAGCTTGGTGCCCCCGGGCAAGGTGGGCTCAAGCTCTTTCATGCGCGCCCGCAAGGCGTCGACGACGGCGACGCTGTTTTCGCCGGACTGCTTGCGGATGGAAAGCACCACCGCCTCTCTGCCGTTGATGTTGGCGGCGGTGTCCGCCTCTTCTTCGCCGTCAACCACGGTGGCCACGTCGCGCACCATGATCGGGTGGCCGTCGACGTTGCGGATGATGACGTCGCCCAGGGCGTCGACGCTGCCGAGGCGGCCGCGCACGCGAAAGGTGAGGCGCTGCGGGCCGGTCTCGATGGCGCCGCCCGGCGTGCTGACATTCTGGGCGACGATGGCCCGCTGCACGTCGGTCACCGACAGTCCGGTGGCGCGCAGCTTGATCGGATCGACGAAGGCCTGCACCTGCCGCTTGCGGCCGCCGACGATGGTCACCTGACCGACGCCCGAGATGTTCTCCAGAGCCTGCCGGACCTCGTGGTCGGCCATCTCCGTGACCTCGCGGACCGGACGCGACGATTCCATGGCCACGAACAGCACCGGCGCGGCGTCGGGGTCCAGCTTGCTGATCACCGGCGCCTTGGTGCCCTCCGGCAAATCCGGCAGGACCGTCCCGACGTGATCGCGCACCTCTTGCGCGGCGACGTCGACGTTCTTGTCCAGCGTGAAGGTGACGAACACCTGCGACACGCCTTCCGTCGACGTTGACCGCAGCTCTTCGATGCCGCCCAGGGTGTTGATTGCCTCTTCGATCTTGTCGGACAGCTCGGTCTCCACCTCTTCCGGCGCGGCGCCGGGCAGCTGGGTGATGACCGAGATGATCGGGAAGTCGACGTTGGGGAAGCGATCGACGTTCAGGTTTTTGTAACCGACCACGCCGATGACGACGATGGTCAGGATCATCACCGTGGCAAAGACGGGACGTCGGACACAGACATTAGCCAGCCATTGCATGGAAAGCCGCCTTTCTTACTCGAAGCGCGCGCCGTCGTGAACGGCGGGGCTGAGGCTGGCCACCACGCGCTCGCCTTTGTTGACGCCCGAGAGGATGGTGACGAATCCTCCCTTGGCTTCGCCCACCTGCACCAGGCGTTCTTCCAGCCGCTTGTCGGCAGCGACATAGATGCGTTTGGTCGTTCCTTCGTCGCGGATCGACCCTTTGGGGACCACCAGGGCCGGCCGCTCGCCCAGATCCAGACGAGCGACGACGAACAGCCCCGGCCGCAGCTTGCGATCAGGATTGTCCACCACCGCCTCGATGATCAGATCGCGGCTGGCTCGGCGGACGGCCGGTCCGACGTAACGAACCGTGGCCCGCAGAGGCGGCCCTGACTCTTCATTGGCGGTGCGAAATTCCACCGCCATGTTCTTGCCGATCAATTGCACATACGTCTCTGGCACTGTCAGCTCCAGCCGCAGTGGATCCACCTCCAGCAGGGTGGCGATCTTGGTCCCCGGCTGCACGAACTCACCGGCGGTCACCGTTCGCTCGGCGACCAGACCCGAGAACGGCGCGCGAATGTCGGTGTCCGCCAGCGCGGTGGTCGTCGACGCCTTGCGGGCAGCGGCGGCCGCCGACGTCCAGTTGGCGGTGGTGCAGCCGGCGTGAGCCTTGTCGTAATCAACCCGCGAGATGGCCCCTTTCTCGAACAAGTTTTGCGTGCGATCGCAGTCAGTCTTGGCCAGCGCCTGCTGGGCCCGGCTGGATTCCAGCTGGGCCGACGCCTCGGCAGCGGCCGACTCCAGCGTGCGGCGATCCAGCTTGGCCAGCAAGGCGCCCTTCTTTACATAGGTTCCGCGTTCAACAAACGTCGCCAGCACCTTGCCCGACGCGCCAGCCGCCACCTGCGACTCTTCGTTGGGGGTCAGCGTTCCCGACAAGGTCACAAAACGCGGCATCGCCCGCTCGACCACCGGCGCGAAGTCGACCTTGAGGGGGGCTTCGGCGTCGGGACCGGCGTTCTTGTCGGCTGCCCCCTTCTCCAGCCCGGCGCCGTTGGCTCCCTTCCCACAACCAGCCGCCGCCAACGCGGCCACCAACACCAAATAGCGCACCAACGGTCCCAACAGCTTATCCATCACGTCCTTCTTTCAAGTGCCTGCAGCCACGTGGGTCCTCACGCGGCTGCGGGGGCAGCATCGTCCCGGCAACTTTGCTTTTATGCGATTGCGTTCATAACGCGAGAAACTTTAGGTTGTCAACAATCGGTTTGTTAAATAGTATGAAGGCGTGAGTAAAGCAGCCGCCGCCAGTGCGGGCTCCGATGCCCCGTCGCGCGCCAAGGTTACAGCCGAGGAAACGGCCCGCCGGGCCTGGCAGCTTCTCGGCGAGGTGGCCCTGACGTTGCGTGCCGCGTGGGTGGACATCGCCGCCGAATTCGATCTGACACCGGCGCAGGCGCTGGCCCTCAAACGACTGGAGCCGAACACGCCGCTGCCGATGAACACGCTGGCCGAGGCCATGCTGTGCGACGCCTCGAACGTCACCGGCATCGTCGACAAGCTGGAGGCGCGCGGCCTCATCGAACGCCGGGCCATCGAGCACGATCGGCGGGTGAAGATGCTGGTGGTCACCAAGCGCGGCGAGGAGCTGCGCCGGAAATTCTTACAGCGCAGCTCGCAACCGCCGCCGCTGGTCGCCACTTTGACCAGCGAGGATCACCGCCAGTTGAGCGAGATCCTCGAGCGGCTGTTGGCCGCGCGGACTTAGACGCAGACTCGGGCCCGGGACGAACGCCTGAACTACGAAGCGGTGGCGGGAGCCGCGGCTGCGGCGGCGGGAGCGGCGGCGGCTTTCTTGCGGCGGACGATCTTCTTGCGCGCCTTGGCGGCCACGCGGCGCTGCTTCTTCGGAGCGGCGGCGCCGCCCATCTTCTTCGCCCGGCGCGCCTCGCGGAATTTTCTGATTTTCAATTTGGGCAGGTCTTTGTGTTTCGCGCAGACCATTCCAAAGACAGGGGCCGCCGGATTGCTGCAACCAGGCACCGGGCACAGTTGTTTGGGAGCTTTCTTTCGCGGCTTCTTCTTCGGCGTCCAGGCGGGGACCAACGCCGCCGACTTTGGCGGGCGGCCACGGCGCGCCGGAATGTGGCCATTGCCTCCCAGGGCGGCAGCGACAGCGTGGCGAGCGCGTTCCATGATTTGCGCTTCAATTACCTGCGCCAACTGATTGGTGAAATTCTCGACAACAGTTCGGAGTTCAGACATGCGCGGCATTGTAAACGAGGCTTTCTTCAATTGCAGCCACAACCTTCGAACATTTTTTTGTGTTAGCGTCGCGCCCGGCCCGACCAGCACAAATAAGGGGGAGGTGTCGCATGGCATACGAGAGTCTGTCTTTGTCCGAATTGATCCCAGCAACCGAAGAAGAGATCTATTTCGCTTGGCTGAGCAGCGACCAGCACTCCGCTTTCACCGGCGACGAAGCGTCGATCGATCCAGTGATCGGGGGAAAACACAGCACTTATGGTGGCTATGCCCAAGGGGCGATCGTCGATTTACAGCCCAGCCGCCGCATCGTACAAACCTGGCGGACCAGCGACTTTCCAGAGGGAAGCCCGGATTCCCGCCTGGAACTGACGCTGGAGCCAACAGTGGGCGGCACGATGTTGACGGTGCTGCACACAGAGATCCCGGAGGGCCAAAGCGACAATTACCGAGAGGGCTGGGTTAAATACTATTTTGACCCGCTCAAAAAATATTTCGCCGAGAAGAGCAGTGATGACACCGAATCCCTCGACGAGCTGGCGGCCGCGCCCGCCAACGGCATTTCGTCCCACAGCAGTGGCCCGGCCAAGTTGACGGCCCGCGCAAAGAAGGCGCCTGTCCCAAAACCGACAGCAGCCAAAGAGACGGCAAAGATCCAGGCGAAGACGAAACCGAAAGCCAAAGCAATCGTCAAGGCAAAGGCCAAGACCAAACCGAAGCCCAAAGCGAAGCCGAAGGCAAAGGCGAAACCGAAGGCCAAATTGGCGGCGAAATCCGCCAAAAAACCGGCGGCCAAACGCAAAACGGCGACCCGGGCGGCGGCGAAGAAAGCGACGCGCGGCCGAGCGGGCAAATCACCGGCGTGGTCCAAGAAGAAGAAACGGTAGCGGGGACAGTCCAGTGAAAGGTTTCCGTTTGGTCAACCATTGACCAAACGGACGCCTTCGTCGTAAAGAGCGCCACCCTCACCAATGTCGGTGACCCGGGCCTGCAACAAAGCATTGGCGCAGCGGCCACTGCGCAAGTGTCCTCCTTTGGGAACGATGGCAACATCCCGACGTTGCCGTTGATCGCAACGAACACGGACGCTGATCGATCCGATTGCTGACTGCAACAGTGCCGTGGCCCCTTCGGCCAGACCAGCGGCCGCTGCCACCGCCGGGTGGACTGTGCAGGGCAAGGCACCGTCTTCGGCTTGCGACCACTGTGACGACTGCGAGCGATCTGTCGAAAGGGACATCAAAGCGAGCGGGTAGTCGGCACTTCGACGCCCGTCGAGAGGCGCCTCGGTGATGAGATTGGCCCGGCCGCTGGCGGTCAGAAACCTCCTTTGCGCGAACGAAATGACCGGCGCCAGCGGATTGCGCTGAGCGCCCGACTCTAACGTCTGCAAAGACGCATTTACCGCGGCCACTTCTGGTCGAATCAACCGCTCTTTCCACTCACGCGCCGTGCCGGCCAGCGCCGATCGCAGGCCCACCCGGGCGGCCAGGCCTTGCACGATTTCCAGATCGCTGCGGACTTCGGCGGGCGGCGCAACCACTGGGCGCGCCACACCCAAGTAATGATGGCCGTACGCTCCCAACACGTCGTCGGTCTCCAGCAAGGTCGGCGTGGGCAGAATGACGTGCGCCAACCGGGCGGTGTCGGTCATGAACGAATCCGTCACCACCACGAATTCGCGCGACGAAAGCGCGCGCGCCACCGTCTGCGAATCGGGGAGCATGGCCACGGGGTTCCCGGCGGTAATCCACACCGCCCGCACCGGCGGATCCTCCGCTGCCAATAAATCACGCCCAAAGAGCGGTTCCAGGATGGTGCGTGGCGGCGGCCCGCCGTCCAGGAACGACAGATCGAAGGCCCGCCGCCGTTTGAAATAAAAAGAGACGCCGCCGCCCGCGATCCCCACGTTGCCGGTTATCGTCCCCAATGCGTCCAGCGCTCGCACGATGGCGCCGCCGTTTTCGCGGCGGCCCATCCCCCACCCGACCAAGATTGCGGTGGGTCCTTGGGCCAGGCGATCGGCCAGATCGTCGGCCGCCGCCACCGGAACGTCGGCGTCGCGGCACCACTCGCTGGCGTTGCGGCTTGCCGCCAGCGCGCGAAACTGGTCCAGGTTGTCACAGTAATCGGCAGCCCCTGGATCGATCAGCCCGCGATCAAACAGGCGCCGAGCCACCGCCATGGCCAGCGCGAAATCGCCTCCCGGCCTTGGTTGCCAGTATTGTTCGCAAAGACTGGCGGTGCGGTGGTGCACCGGATCAATCAACGTCAGCCGCGCTCCGCGGGCCTGGGCGTCGCGCAAGACCGGGATGGTATGAGGGCTGGAAACAAAGACGTTCTTGCCCCACAAAAGGATTTGCCGGGCGTTGACCAGATCGTGCAGGTCGTTGCTCTCAGACTCTCCAAAGTCCGCCGTTTGAGCGGCTTCACCGGCGCCTGAACAAATATCGCCCCGCTTGGTGGTGACCGGACCAAATAGCTGGAAAAATCGGTCAATGAGCTTGCCCAGAATCCCCAACGAGCCACCACTGTGATAGTGGAAAATTGACGCCGGCCCGGATTCAGCGCGGAACCTGGTCAGGCGGTCGGCGATCAAATCCAGAGCGGCGTCCCAGGAAATCGGCTGAAATCCGCCGTCGGCGCCGCGCAGCAGCGGCGTGACAATCCGGTCCGTCGCGTATTGCAGGTTGAGAAAATGATTGGTGCGCCAGCAAAGGAATCCGCGCGTCACCGGATGGTCGCGATCGCCGGCCAGTTTGGTCACCCGCCCGGCCTGAACCGTGGCAACGATCGAGCACGCGTCGGGACAGTCGCGGTTGCAGATCGTCTTGCGCGTCTCGGTGACCGATTCGGCTCCGGCCATAGGCCGACGCTAGCACAGTCGGAAATCAGCGCTTGATGAAGCTGCGGTAGGCCAACAAACCCGACAGGCTGAAGCCGATCACGATCACCAGCGCGCGAATCACCCGCGCCGGCGCTCGACGCGCCACCCGCGCCCCGATGAAGCCGCCGGCGATCGCCCCGCCGGTCATCAGCAGCGCCGCCCAGCCGTCGACCAGACCCGAAGCGATGAAATAGATCGACGCCACGCCGTTCACCAGGGCGGCCAGCAGGTTCTTGATGCCGTTCATGCCGTGAATGTCCGTCGACGCAATCAGCGACAGGAACGCCAGCGTGATGATGCCCATCGCCGCGCCGAAATAGCCGCCGTAAATTCCCACCAGCAGCTGGCAGAGCACCACAGTCGCCAGACGGGCGGGCGAGGTCGGCGCACCCGGCTGCGGCTTGGGGGCGTGCCGCAAGATCACCCCTTGCAGCAAAATGATCAGCGTCGCGCCCAGCACCAGCCACGGAATCAAAGCGTCGAACAGCCGCTGCGAGGTGTGGTGCAAAATATAGGCGCCCGCCAGCGCGCCCACCGTGGCCGGCGGCGCCAGCAGCGCGACCAGGCGGCGATCGGCCTGCAGCTCGCGCCGGTAGCCCCAGGCCGACGCCAGCGAGCCCGGCGTCAGCGCCACCGCGTTGGTGACATTGGCGGCGATCGACGGCAGGCCCCAGGCCATGGCCGCTGGAAATGAAATCAGCGTGCCGCCGCCGGCGACCGCGTTGATCGCCCCCGCGACCGCAGCCGAGCCCACCAGCAAACCGTGGCGAACGATGTCCATGCCGGTTTCTATCCTGGCGCTGCAAGCGGCGCCAACCACCACCGGCGGCGAGCGATCAGCGTTCCCAATCAAGCTGGCGGCGAAATCGTTTCTCCGCTCCGGCGATGGTCGCGCGATAGCCACCGGGATCGATGAACGGGTTTTTCGTCGGCGGCGGCTGCGCTTGCAGGCGTTCGACCTTGTCGTCCAGGTGAAAGAAATGGCTGTGCGCGCCCAGAAAAACGTCACAGGGCAGCGCCTTCCAAACTGGAAAGCTGCGTTCAAAGTCCCGGACGATTTCCGGATAGCGCTGGTTGCCGATCAGACGAACACCATCGTTGACGTTGGCGCTGGGAAAGAACACCACGTTCAGCGCCTGTCCGCCGTCGTGAACCACCATGGTCCAGGTGGTGGCGCCGCGGGTGTGCCCGGGCGTCAGGTGCGCGGTCATGGTGACGCCGCCCAGCGACACGGTCGCGCCGTCGTCGATGATGCGGTCGACGGGACACGGCGTCCACGAATAGACGCCGTCATACACCGGCTCCCCGTGTCCACCGCCTTCCACCACCGGCGCGTCGGGCCGCGCCACCACCACCTGCGCGCCGGTGAGTTGACGGACCAGCCCGTGCGCCTGCACGTGATCGATGTGCGCGTGGCTATCGAGCAAGATCTTGATGTCCTCGAATCGGAAGCCCAACTTGGCGATGTTGGCACGCAGCCGCGGCACGCTGGCTTCGAACCCTGAATCCAGCAAGATGTGACCGGCGGGCGTGGTGATCAGAAAGATCGCGATGTCGCTGCTGCCGACATAGTGAATGTTGTCGATGACGGTG
>DASXQB010000166.1:0-2137 GCA_036493295.1 Polyangia bacterium
GGCCGCGCGCGACGTGCAAGCGGCCATCAACGCCGCCGGCGGCGAGCTGCCGCCGAATCTGCCGACGCGCCCCAACTATCGCAAGGTCAACCCGGCCGATTCGCCGATCCTGATCTTGTCATTGCGTTCCGACACGCTGCCGCTGGCCCAGGTGTTCGACGCCGCCAACAGCGTGCTGGCCCAGAAGATGTCGCAGATCGAGGGCGTCGGGCAGGTGTTCGTGGGCGGCGGGCAGCAGCCGGCGGTGCGCGTGCAGGTCGACGGCGAGACGCTGGCCGGCATGGGCTTGTCCAGCGCCGACGTGCGCGCCGCGCTGGCTTCGTCGACGGCGAACCAGCCCAAGGGGATGATCAGCGGCCCGCGGGCGACGTATTCGGTCGCCGCCAACGATCAGCTGATCGGCGCCGATGCCTACCGCCAGCTGGTCATCTCGTACACCGGCAACTCGGCGGTGCGCCTGGGCGACGTGGCGCGCGTCTTCGACGACGTGGAGAACAACCGTCTGGCGGCCTGGATCGACGGCAAGCGATCGGTCCTGATGATCATCCGTCGCGAACCCGGCGCCAACATTCTGGACACCATCGATCGCATCAAAGAAGCCCTGCCGCGCCTGACCGAATCCATCTCGCCGGCCATCGAGGTCAAGCTGGCCATGGACCGCACCGAGACCATCCGGGCGTCGGTGCGAGACGTGGAGGTGACGCTGATCCTCAGCGTCCTTTTGGTGACCCTGGTGGTCTACATTTTCCTGCGCAGCGCGCGCGCCACCATCATTCCCAGCATCGCCGTGCCGCTTTCGCTGGTGGGCACGTTCGGGATCATGTACCTGTGCGGATACAGCCTGGACAACCTGTCGTTGATGGCCCTGACCATCTCGACCGGTTTCGTCGTCGACGACGCCATCGTCGTCACCGAGAACATCTCGCGCTTCATTGAACAGGGCATGCCGCCCCTGCAGGCGGCGCTGGCCGGGGCGCGCCAGATCGGCTTTACCATCGTGTCGATCACCGTCTCGTTGATCGCGGTGTTCATCCCGATCTTGCTGATGGGCGGGGTGGTCGGGCGGCTGTTCCGCGAGTTCGCGGTGACCTTGAGCATCGCCATCGCCTTGTCGGCCTTGGTGTCGCTGACGGTGACCCCGACCATGGCGGCGTACCTGTTGCGGTCAAAAGCCGAAACGCCGCGGACGCGTTTTTACCGCTGGTCCGAACGTTTCTTCGAAGCGCTGTCGCACGGGTACGACCGCGGCATCACCTGGGTGTTGAACCACGCCGTCTTGATGCTGGTGGTGACCCTGGCGACCGTGGCGCTGACCGGGGTGCTGGCGGTGGTGGTGCCGAAGGGGCTGTTCCCGCAGCAGGACACCGGCTTGCTGTCGGGATTTTCCGAGGCGTCACAGGACATCTCGTCGACCGCCATGCGCGGGCTGCAGGAAAAGGTGATCGCCCTGGTGGCCGAGGATCCCGACGTCGCGCACGTGGTGTGTTTCGTGGGCGGCGGCAACAACGCAGGCAACACCGGTTCGTTGTTTGTGACCCTGAAGCCGTACAACCAGCGCAAGGCCACCGCCGAAGAGATCATCGCCCGCCTGCGCCCGAAGCTGGCGCGGGTTCCCGGCATCACCTTGTTCCTGCAATCGGTGCAAGATGTCCGCGTCGGCGGCCGCGCCTCGCGCACCCAGTACCAGTACACGTTGCAGGACGCCAACCTGGATGAACTACGCACCTGGGCCCCGCGCGTCCTGGAAGGCCTGCGCAAGGTGCCCGAGCTGCGCGACGTGAACACCGACCAGCAGACCGCCGGCCTGGAATTGCGCGTGGATATGGACCGCGACAGCGCCGCGCGCCTGGGCATCACGCCGGCGGCGATCGACGACGCCCTTTACGACGCCTATGGGCAGCGGCAGGTGGCGACGTCTTTCACCGCGCAGAACTACTACCGCGTGGTTCTGGAAGCGACGCCCGAGTATCAGAAGGGCCCCGACCAGCTGTCGCGCATCTTCGTGCGCAGCGCCACCGGCGCCGTGGTGCCGCTGTCGTCGGTGGCGAAGTTCAGCACCGGCCTGATGGCTCTGGGAATCACCCACCAGGGACAATTTCCGTGCGTGACCTTGTCTTTTAATTTAGCGCCCGACAAA
>DASXQB010000167.1:0-5239 GCA_036493295.1 Polyangia bacterium
CGAGAAACAAAAAACCCACGTCCCCGACAGTCGTCCGAAGCCTAAAGAGATGCCGTAGCGACGCCGCCCTTGAACTTCGGTTCGGTGCAGTTGCCGCAAACCCAGGGGAAGGTCCAGTCGGCGACCTTCTTCGCGCTGTCCGGAATGTACGGGCTCCACGCCTGCGCGCGGATCGGGCCGTCGGTCTTCCACACCACGTGGAACTGACCGTCGCCCTTGATCTCGCCGATGAACACCGGCTTGTGCAGGTGGTGGTTCTTGGCGTCCATCTCGAGGTCAAAGCCCGACGGCGCGGCGAAGTGCTGATAGCCGATGGCCTGGCGAACGGCGTCGACGTTGATGGACTTGGCCTGCTCGGCCGCCTGCGCCCACATGTGAATGCCGATGTACGTGGCTTCCATCGGATCGTTGGTGACCCGCTTGTCGCCGCCCGGCAGGTTGTTGGCCTTCACGTACGCCATCCATTTATCAATGAACGCCTTGTTGGCCGGCGTGGGGATGGACATGAAATAGTTCCAGGCCGCCAGGTGGCCGACCAGCGGCTTGGTGTCGATGCCGCGCAGCTCTTCTTCACCGACGGAGAACGCCACCACCGGGATGTCGGAGGCCTTCAGGCCCTGGTTGGCGAGCTCCTTGTAGAACGGCACGTTCGAGTCGCCGTTGATGGTGGAGACCACGGCGGTGCGCTTGCCGGTGGCGAACTTCTTCACGTCGGCGACGATGGTCTGGTAGTCGCTGTGACCGAACGGGGTGTACTTCTCCATGATGTCGTCGTCGGCCACGCCCTTCGAGTGCAGGAAGTAGCGCAGGATCTTGTTGGTGGTGCGCGGGTAGACATAGTCGGTGCCCAGGAGCACCCAGCGCTTTGCGCCGCCGCCCTTCTTGCCCATCAGGTACTCAACCGCCGGGATGGCCTGCTGGTTGGGCGCCGCACCGGTGTAAAAGACGTTGAAAGACGACTCTTCGCCTTCGTATTGCACCGGGTAAAAGAGCAAACCGTTCAACTCTTCGAAAACAGGCAACACCGACTTGCGCGAGACCGAGGTCCAGCAGCCGAAGGTGACGGCCACCTTCTGGTTCTGGATCAGGTCGCGGGCCTTCTCGGCGAACAGCGGCCAGTTCGACGCGGGATCGACCACCACCGGCTCCAGCTTGCGGCCGAGGACGCCGCCGGCCGCGTTGATCTCCTCGATGGTCATCAACGCGACGTCTTTCAACGACGTCTCACTGATGGCCATGGTGCCGGACAGCGAGTGCAGGATGCCGATTTTGATCGGGCCCTTGTCGTCGGCCGGCGCCGGGGCCGGCGCTGCTGGTGCGGCCGGGGCGGCCGGCTCCGTGGCCTTCGGCGGCTCGGCCTTCTCGCAAGCGAGCAAACTGCTCAATGAGCTGATGGCCAAAAGGCCCATGAATGATTTACGCATGATTTATTTCTCCCCTTCCCGTGGTTGGTCTTTGAAGCGAATTAAAAGAAGATCGCCTGCGCGCCGAGCTGAATCGAATTGGCGGTCAAGTCGGTGGGATTGAGTTTCGTGTGGCTATAAGTGGCGTTGATTCGCAGCGCCGGGCCTTTGATCAGGTAAGACACCGCCGCGTCGATGTTCCATGGGTTTGAACCCATGTTGCCCTTCACCTTCTCCCACTGGTAGCGAACCATGGGTTGCAGGAAGCCAGCGTTCATCATGGGAATGGCGTAAGCAGCCAGCGCATACATCGAATCGCTGATCCCGCCGTCCAGGACACCGAAGTGGTAGTAGGCGCCTTCGGCGGTGAAGAAGCCGGCGGCGGGGATCTTCTTTTCAAACAGCACGTCGGCGTTGACCTCTGAGTAGTCCTTGTCCATGCCGGGCACGGCGCCCATCATGGCGACCGAGCTGCCGTGCTTCTGGAACTGCCCGCCCACGTTGATCGAGAAAAGATCCTTGTCGCCGAAGTAGCTGCCGTTGCCCCAAAACCCGGGCTCCGGGTCGAGGAGGGCTAGCCGCAAGCGCCCAGAGAAGAGCGGGCTGGTGCCGATGTTGGCGTTGTCGAAGACGCCAGCGAAGTACGACACCATGCCGCCCGAGATGTCGCCCCACACGACGGCGCCGTTGTTGCGTCCCGACGGTCCTTCTTTCGGAGCGGAGACACCCGCGAAGAAGCCTGGGTAGTTCCACGGGATCATGAAGAACGGCCCCGAGGCGTTCGAGCGGTCGACGGGAACCAAGAGGTGACCGGCCCACAGATGAAACTCGTCCTGGAAATCGAACGAGATGATCGCGTCCATGACCGTGACAGTGGCGGCGCTGAAGTTGGTCATGTTGGCGTTCAGGTTCAGCGTGACACCGACCTTCTTGTGGACCTTTCCGCCGGCGTGCAGCTCGACGTAAGCGTTGTCCATGTGCCAGTCGTTCATCTTGCTCTTGTCCGAGGCGCCCTGAAAAACGCCGCTCACGCGCGTCCAGGCGCCGACGTCGATCGGCGGCAGCACGTCGGGTCGGGTGGCGGCCATCGTCTCGGTCGCGGTGGGCGGTTTGACCTCGGCCTGAACCGCCGGCAGCGGAGCTGGCATGGGTGGTGGCATCGGCGGCGGCGCCTCCATCGGTACGGGCGGCGGGGCCGCCGGCGGCGCGTCGGCGGGCGCCGGCGTCTGGGCGACAGCGGGCAATGCCCACAACGCCAGTGCCATCGCGGTGACACCAACGAAACCTTTACCTCGCGCGCGCACCGTCCGGTCTCTCATGCTGATCCTTAGTCTCGTGATTGCACTGGGCGCGCCGCTGTTGTTTGGTGAAGTCACCAGACGTCGGTCGTCGCCGGTTAATCGCCGGCCCCCTGCAATCACGCCTCTGGTGGGGCCGACGTTCACTTTCCTGTAACTCGGCGACAACATATCGGACGGGTGTAAACGCATGGTTTCGTGCCCAACAGACTTTCGTTAAATCGGACTGCTTGTGTTCTGGTAGGCGCGCCAGCCGCCGAACGACGAGATGTCTTTCGCGCGCGCGACGGCGTACGGCTCGCAAAGAAAGCCGCTGACGCGCGTGCCGTCTTCCATTTCCACTTTTCCGATCGCCAGCGGCGGTGGCACGCGCGCCACGAAAGCGCCGAACGCCGCCGGTGGCAGCGACCACACTTCGACGTCGATGGCCACGCCTTGTTCGGCGGCGCCGGTGCGCACCAGACCAGGTTTGGGCGGCGACGTGTCAGGCAACGCGAACAGCCGATAGGCGGGCGCGGTGCGACCGGCGCGCACGAAACCCCCGCCGGCGTCGGTCAATTGATGATTCAACGGCTGACCGGACAGGTGCGCGCCGACGACGGCGATGGGCAAGCGATCGTCTGACGTTGCGCTGATGGTTTCGCGCGCCCTCGCCGGCGCACCGACCGTCGACGCCAGCGGCGCCTTTGTCGCGCCCATGGTCTCGCTGGTCGCTCGGTGCAAGCGATCGGCGAATCCCGCCAGCCGTCCGTCCTGTCCGAAGGCGCCCACCACCGTCACCCCGAACGGCAGACCATCACCGCGCAAGCCCGCCGGCACCGCCACCGCCGCCAGATCCAGCAGGTTGACGAAGGTGGTGAACGTGCCCAGCGTGAAGTTCAGGCGCAACGGATCGGCGGCGATCGCCTCGACGGTGTAGATGGTCGGCGCGGTCGGCACCAGCAGAAAGTCGACGCCGGCCAGCGCCACCTGCGCGTGGCGTTTCAAGATGCGCAAGCGGTGCAAGGCGCGGAACGCCGTCGCGGCGTCGTTGCGGGCTGCCTGTTCCATCAGCGTGCGGATCACCGGCAGCAGCGCCTCCGGGTTTTTGGCCAGCAGGTCCCCGGTCGCTTCCAGACGCTCGGCGATGAAGGGACCGCCATAAAGCAGAGCGCCCGCTTCGCGAAACGGAGCCGGAGCGATGGTCACCGGCGTGCCGCCCAGGCGGCGCATCGCTGCCGTGGCCGCGGCGAACGCCGCCCGCGATTGCTGGTCGCCGCAGAAATCCAGCTCCGCTTCGGGAAAGACGCCGTAGCGAAACGACGGCGGCGCCGTTTGCAACGCCAGCGATAAGCCGTCCGCCTCGGGGCGCGAGAACGGATCGGCGGCGTCGAATCCGCGCGCCAGCTCGGCCACCTGCGCACCGTCGGCGACGGTCAGCGCGAACACCGACACGCAATCGAACGATCGGCACGCCGGCACCACGCCGCTGGTGCTCAGCAGGCCCAGGCTGGGTTTGATCCCGACGATGTTGTTGTACGCGGCGGGGACCCGGCCGGATCCGGCGGTGTCGGTGCCCAGCGCGAAACTGACCTGTCCGCTGGCCACTGACACAGCCGATCCAGAACTGGAGCCGCCCGGCGTGAAACGGGCGTCGAAAGAATTTTTCGGCACGCCATACGGCGAACGCACGCCGACCAGGCCGGTGGCGAATTGATCCAGGTTGACCTTGCCGATGACGATGGCGCCCGCTGCTTTCAGGCGCGCCACCACCGCCGCATCGGCGGCTGGCGTGTACGCGAACGCCGGGCAGCCCGCCGTGGTGGGCAGGCCGGCCACGTCGATGTTGTCCTTCACCGCGAAAGGCACGCCATAAAGCGGCAGGCGTTCCCCGGCGGCGCGCCGGCGCGCGAGATCATCGGCGATCGCGGTGAGCTGTTCGATGGGCGCGACGCTGATCCACACGCCGTCGTCGTTGCGCCGTTGAATGTGGCGCGCGATCGCCTGCACCACAGCGCGCGGATCGACGTCGCCACGGTCGTAGCGTTGACCCAATGACCTCAGGTCTAGACTGCCAAGGCCACGAAGATCCACGCTGTCCTGCATGCGAAGTGATCGCAGAATGCACGAGCGCGGCGCAGCGGGGAACGGGGCTTTTGTATGTAACGGTCGAAGTTACTTCGAAGTTACAAAGAATGTTCGGGGACGAAAAGATTGGGAAACCTGCGGCGGCCTATAACAGCGGCATGCGCAGATTTACTGTTTCTCTTGTCTCGATCGCAGTGGCAGCAACGGCAATTGGTATGGTGGCGGGCGGCTTCGGCGTCACGTCGTCGGCGAAAGCGTCGACGCCGTTGACCGTCGGGTTCATCTACGTCGGCCCGAAGACCGACTACGGCTACAACCAGGCTCACGCGCAAGGCGCGGCGGCGGTGGCCAAGTTACCGGGCGTGAAGATCCGCGAAGAAGAGATGGTGCCTGAGACCATCGCCGTGCAGAAGACCATGGAGAGCATGATCAACCTCGACGGTGCGACGCTGATCTTCCCGACGTCGTTTG
>DASXQB010000168.1:0-5764 GCA_036493295.1 Polyangia bacterium
GCCGGCGCTGCAGTCGACGCCCAGGCCAAAGCCTTCGTCGACCATGCCGTTGCAGTTGTTGTCGATGCCGTCGCAGCGTTCGATGGCGCCCGGGCTGATGGACGCGTTGTTGTCGTCGCAGTCGCCTTGGTTGACGCTGAAGCGATCGCCGTCGGCGTCGCAGTCGGCGGCGCCCAGATCGTGGCCGTCGCAGTTCTGATCGACGCCGTCGCCGCAGATCTCTTTGGCCCCCGGATGAACGGTCGGATCGTTGTCATTGCAATCGATGCCGGCCGGGTAGCCGTCCTTGTCCAGGTCGACGGGCATGGGCGGCAGCGTGGGCAGCACCTGGATCTTCACCGGTGTCCAACCGCTGGTGGCGCCGCGGTTGTCCTGCGCGGTGACATAGAAAAGATAGAAACCATCCTGCGCGCTGGTGAACGTGGCCATCGCCCCGGACTTGGTCAGCGTGAACGCTGGCGGCAGCGATGGATCAGGTTGGAAATCGTAGGTCAGCGGATCGCCATCGGGATCGACTGAACTGGCTTGCAACACCACCGTCACCGGCGCGCCGGCCGCGTGCTGCAGGACCACGCTGGTCGGCGACACCAGGGGCGGGCTGGGCGGCCGGTCGGTCGTCGGCGAGATCACCGACACCACCACCGTCGCCGGCGTCGAGTTGACGATGCCGTCGTTGGCGACGCAGCCGATCTTGTAATCGCCGGGCGTGGTGGCGGTGAAGACCACGCTGCTGCCCAGTTGAGCCGACAGCGACGTGGCGTTGTCGGCGTACCAGGCGAACGTCAACTGGGTCTGTTCGGCGTCCTTGCCGTAGGCGTTCAGCACCACCTTTTCACCCGGGTGCACGACGCTGGCGCTGGCGCCGATGAAGACGTGCGGCGGCGTGTTGGCCGATTGCACGGCGGCCGGATCGGCGACCAGATCCCAGCGCAGCCGCGATGACGACGTGCCGTTCGAGCCGACCACGTCGATGTGGAACAGCCCCGGCTGCGACGGCGTGGCGGTGGCGACGACGCCGCCCATGGCGGTGGTGACGGCCACCGACGGATCGCTGGCGGTCCAGGTGAACGTCACGCCATTTTGATTGGCGGCGACCTTGAAGCCCGCCGGGCTGCCCACCACGGTGTGCACCGGGCTGGGCGGCAGGCCGGTCAAAAGCGGCGGCGGCGTGCCTTGCGGCGTCGGATCCCACTGGTTGGGCGCGCCGTCGCAGTCGTCGTCCACGTCCTTCATCGGCATCAACATCGCCTGCGTGACGGTGTCGGAACCGAAGGGGTTCGCGCTTTGCGGGGGCGCGTGATCGGCGTCGGTGCCGAGCACGTCGTAGAACGAAACCTCGGCGTCGGCGGTGGCGCCGCTGTCCAGGGCACCAAGGCCGCCGAAGATCAGATCGACGCGCCCGCCGGACAACCAGGCCGCCACCTCGGAGTCAGAGGCGTCCAGTTCGGGCGGGGTGGTGAGAAAGCTATTGCCGTTGCTGTCGGTGGTGACGTTGACCTTCAGCTTGCCGTCGGGCAAGCGGGTGGCCGAGGCCAGCACCCACGCCGTCTGCTCGCCGGTGGCGGCCACGGCTTGCGCCCGCACGCGCGTGTAAACCTGCAGCGCTTCGCCTGTCGCTAAACCGGCCAGCACGTCGGCGACGGTGGCGCCTTGACCCTTGTATCCGTTCACCGACGAAGCCGGGATCTGATCGAACGTCGCCGCCAGCGTCGGACGCACCAGCAACGCGGCCGCGCAGCTGGAACCACTGGCGCCGAGACCAAGCTGCAGATTGAACACCGTCGACGGCGGCGTCACCACGTAGGTCGAGAAATGTTTGATCTCGCCGACCACGAAGCCATGGTCCGGATCGACGGACACCACGGTCACCTTCTGCCATTTGCCGGTGTCATAGTCGTAGGTCTGGATCTCCGGCCGTCCTTTTTGCAGGACCGCGCTGGTCACCGGCAGGTGCACCTTGACCGGCACCTGGAAGGCCAGGCCCGTCGGTCCGAAGTCGACCGGCCGCAGATCCGAAGGCGACAGGCCCGCCACCTTGGCCGCCGCCGGCACCGGCGCGTGATCCATGAGGCCGATGGTCACCGCCACCGAGCCACCGGGCGGCAGCGCGCCCGGATCGATCTGCACCGCCGTGCCCTGGATCGGCGACAGCGGCGCGTCCACCGCGATCAGCGCACCGTTCGTGCTAGCTGGATCGACTTGCGCGCTGGCCTGCAACACCGTCGAGGCGGCGGTCACGTGAACGGTCTGGTCGACGCTTTCACCGGCCAGCGCAGCGTGCACGGCGATGTCCTGGGCGCCGCCTTGATCGGCGGCCGGCGTCCAGTGCAGCGAACCGCCTTGATCGATCGTCGCGCCGATGGGCGCTGACGTCAGCGACCAGACGGCGGCGCCCGGCTTGGACAGCACGGCCTGGTATTTCAGGTCTTCGCCGACCTCGGCGTAATTCACCGGCGTGGAGATGACGTGCAAGGCCTGGCTGGCGGCGCCGGTGGGCGGCGTCGGCGAACCAGACTTGCTCTTGCCACACCCGACCCCGAAACCCGCTGCCAAACAACCCGCCACTGCCAGCGCGCGAGAGAGACGATTCATGCAATCCCCTGGTTCCGCTATTGCCGCAAGAAAGTTTTCGGACCTCGGCACGACCGCGCCGCGGATCCACACTTCGTCGAAACCGAGCGCCGGCTTTAGGGCGCGCTCGTTCTTTGTAAGGCCGGCGCGCGCGATGTGGGCGGCGCGGCCCGATTGGCCGGTGCCTTATTTGTCGAGCGCGCGGCGCGGTGTTACCACCGAGGAGACAATGGATCGCAACCTGGCCTTGGAGGTGGTGCGGGTGACCGAAGCGGCGGCGCTGGCCGCGGCGCGCTTCGTGGGCCTGGGCGATCGCAACAACGCCGATCAGGCCGCCACCGAGGCGATGCGCAAAACCTTCGAGGATCTGCACGTCGCCGGCACGGTGGTGATCGGCGAGGGCGAGCGCGACGAGGCGCCCATGTTGTACATCGGCGAGAAGTTGGGCGACGGCGATCCGACGTCGCCGCGCGTGGACATCGCCGTCGATCCACTGGAGGGCACCAACCTCTGCGCCAACGGCATCAACGACGCGCTGGCGGTGGTGGCGATGGCCGAGGATGGCCAGTTCCTGAACGCGCCCGACACGTACATGCAGAAGATCGCCGTCGGCAGCATCGCCGCCGGCGTGATCGACATTCGCAAAAGCGCCACCGCCAACCTCGCCGCCATCGCCGAGGCCAAGAGCGTTTCGGTCGGCGATCTGACGGCGGTGATTCTGGATCGCCCGCGCCACGCCGCCTTGATCGACGAAGTGAGAAAAGCCGGCGTGCGCATCCGCCTGATCTCCGACGGCGACGTGGGCGGCGCCATCGCGACAGCCGATCCGTCGACCGGCATCGACGTCTTGTTGGGCACCGGCGGCGCGCCCGAGGGCGTGCTGGCGGCGGCCGCTCTGCGCTGCGTGGGCGGTGACATGCAAGGCATCCTGCGCCCGCGTAACGACGGCGAACGGGCCCGGGCCATCGCCATGGGCGTCAGCGATCCGGACCATGTTTTCTCGATCGATCAGCTGGCCAGCGGCGACGTGATGTTCGCCGCCACCGGCGTCACCGACGGGTTTCTGTTGCGCGGGGTGCACTTCACCGGCACCGGCGCGGACACGCACTCGGTGGTGATGCGCTCGCGGTCGGGCACGGTGCGCTTTATCCGCGCGCGCCACCGGTTCGCGGTCAACCCCGACTACGGTCCGCGCCAACGCTGAGGCTGCGCGGGCGCCTGATCTACGGGCGACGAAAACCTGGGACCAGGCCCTGGCGCATCAGTTTGATGTACGCCGCCGCGCGGCCCAGCAGATCGGTGACCTGCGCGTCGGTCAGGGTGGTACGCACCTCGAACGACGAACCGACCGCCTTGGCGCTGACGCCGTCCAGGTACGGGCCAAGGCCCAGCATCAAGACCTCGGGATTCTTCTTGGCGTCGCGCACGGTGTCGATCATCTGCCCGACCAGCGCCTGAGCGTCGGCGGCGTTGCCCAGATCGCCCAGCAGCGTGGCCTGAAATCCCTTGGTCAGTTCCAGCGCCGCCGCCAGCCGGCTGATCGACGCCGCGGTCTTGAAGCGCGGCTCGGCCTGCAGTTGCCGGCGGGTCTCGTCGGGAACCATCGCCGCCGCCCAGACCGCGCGATCACCCGCCACGCGATCGCAAAGCCGCATCAGATCGATGTTGGTGTCCGCGCTGCCCGCCGCCGCCGCGCCGTCGGAGAGCGCCGCCATCTTCTCTGCCCAGCCGCCCGCGCCCAGAACGAAGGTGCGATCGTCGACGAAGAACCCCGCCAGATCTTCCTGTCCTTTGCGCGACCACAGCAGGCGATGGCCGCGCGCCGCCGCTACAAGATCACCGCCCTGCTGCTGCGCTTGATCGCGGGCATAGGCGATGAGGCGCTTTTGATCCAGACCCTGCGCGCGCAAGACCAGACCGAACTGGCCCCCGCGGCGCGCCTCTTCTGGAAAAGCCACCACCAGGCTTTGCGTGTCGGCAAACGGATCAAAACCGGTGCGTTTGGTGAACGCGTCGACCTGGGCCCGATCGGCTTGCGCGTCGGTGGCTAGCTGGGCCAGCGCGCCGGCCAGGGGCGATTGGCGCAGCTTTTCAAAGTCGAACGCCACCACCACCCGCGTCTCGATGGGGAACAGCGCGAGCCGGCCACCCGCCCTGGGCGGCCCACCGCCGGTGCGCGCGCAGCCGCCTCGGCAAGACGCCCCGGCGACGAGCAACAGGCCGAGGCCGGCGCAGAACCACGAGAAAGATCGACGGGCGCGCAGGCGGCAAACACTAGAATGCGCCCGAGGTTCGCGCAATAGTGCGCCCGCGATGGCTTGGATACGCATGCGGTTCAAAGATCAAAGCGTCTGGGTGCGCGCCGACGGCGCCGGCAAGCTGGTGCTCGACGGCGCCGGCCGCGCCGAGATGAAATACCGCGAGAACGACGAAAAAAGTTATCGCCCATCAGCATCCAATCTTCTGCCCGACGCCGACGGCGGCCCGCCGCGCGACCTGCCGGAAGCCAAATCGGGCGGCGACCCGTCTGCCCGCCGCAGCAGCAGCGCCGGCTCCAAAAAGGGCTCGCTGACGCCGTTGCGCGTGCCGGGCGCAGTCGAGGTCTGGACCGACGGCGCGTGTTCGGGAAACCCCGGCCCGATGGGCATCGGCGTGGTGGTGGTCGACGGCGAGCGCCGCGAAGAGGTCAGCGAATATTTGGGCGTCGGCACCAACAACATCGCCGAGCTGGTGGCCATCGAACGCGGCCTGGACGTGGTGGCCAAGCTGCCGAAGGCAAAGGAAGGCAAAGACGATCGAGCCCGTCGGGTGCGCGTCTACAGCGACAGCGGGTATGCCATCGGCCTGCTGGAAAAAGGCTGGAAGGCGAAGGCGAACCAAGATCTGGTGGCGCGGCTGCGCAAGCAGGTGGCGGGAGTCCCCCATCTGGAATTCGTCAAGGTTCCCGGCCACGCCGGCGTCCCCGAAAACGAACGCTGCGACGCCTTGGCCCGGGAGGCGATCACCCGCCGTCGGTAGACGCGCCCGTAGCCGGCTTCGCTGTCGCGGGGGTGGGGTTTGGCCTGGCGGGGGACGGGGTTCTTACGCGGCCGCGGCGGTGTTGGTTCTGGCAGTAACGAATCAGTCTGCCAACGACGACTTTCTTTTCACCTTCAACCAGCGGCCGCACGGGAACCCCTCGATCCTCGGCTGG
>DASXQB010000169.1:0-7846 GCA_036493295.1 Polyangia bacterium
CGCGCCGGCGGTGCTGCGCGTTCGGTCCGCCCGACACGCCCGCGCTCCACGGTGGTCGAGCTTTTTCAGGTGAACCGCCACGAGACGATGCAGCTCAAGCTGCGCGACGAGCGTGGCCGCACCGTTCGTGGCCCGCAAAAACGATTCGATCGGTTCTTGCGCTGTCACTACACTAACCAGCAGCACGCCATGAACCCGCGCCTCATGACCTTGCTTTACAGCACCGGACGGCACTGGCCCGGGCACCGGCTGGAAGTGGTCTCCGGCTATCGTCACCCGTCGGTGGCCAAGAACCCGCGCAGCCCGCACATGAAGGGCCTGGCTTGCGATTTTCGCGTGGTGGGCGTGGCCAACACCCAGCTGCGCGATTACCTGCGCAAGACGTACCAGAAGATCGGCGTCGGCTATTACCCGAACTCGTCGTTCGTGCATCTCGACGTCCGCAAGGATCGTTCTGCTTTCTGGATCGATTACTCGGGGCCGGGCGAGCGGGCGATGTACTCGGAGAACCCCAACCAGGATCTGAAGTCCGGCCGGGCGGAGACCTATCATCCCACCAAGATCGACGAAGCCTGGTTGAACGAAGAGCCGCCCGACAATGATCAGTCGCCGGCGCCCGGCGCCGTGGTGCCCTCTACCGAACCTGCCGGGCAACCAGCGTCGCCCGCGCGCACCGATCCGCCGTCCGCCGGCGGCGGCCAGGCCGAGTAAACCAAGGCGGCGCGCCCCTGATTTTCGGGCGTTCTGTGTTAGTGTCCCCGTTCGCCGATCGATTGGCCCGAAGGAGGATTTTGATGCGGACATTGGGAGCTGTTGTTCTTGCGCTCGGTCTTGTCGCCGGCGCAAAGCCGGTTGCCGCGGCGGGCAAGGCCAAAGGTGGCGGCAACACCACCACCGCCGAGGTCAACAAGCTCAAAGTGATCCGTCTGGGCGATGCCGCCGCTGGTCTGTTCAAGTGGGGCGACAGCCCCGACCAGGTGGTGGCCGCGCTCCGCTCGGCTATCGAGGCCCGTTACCAGCCGCGCATGAAAGAAGCGACCGCCGATCCCGGCATGCAGCAGCGCATCCGCGGCGAGATGAACCGCGAGATGGACAACGTCACCAAGAGCGTCACCAAGTTCGACGGCCAGAAGTCCGGCTGGGACGTCTCGATCATCGGCCCGGAGTTCCAGCAGAACACCGGCGAGGCGGTGGTCCTGATCAAGGAAGAGATCTGGACCCGTTATTTCTTCTTCTTCGAAAACGGCCTCTACAAGATTTTCCTGTCGTTCAACAAGGACGCCATCGAAGGTAAGACCTTCGCGGACTTCGGCAAAGAGATGCAGGCCAAGTTCGGCAAGTCGCACGAGATCTATCGCGACGAGAAGATGAAGAACGGCGTGCGCCGATTCCTTGACCACTATGAATGGACCGCCGGGCCGGATCGGCTGAAGCTGGTCGACCGTTCGGAGTTCTACGGGGTGTTCTGTCTGATTCTCAACGACGCCAAGATCAACGACCGGGTGATCGCCAAGCGGAAGATCGTCAACCCGCAGCGGTCAGCGCGCGACGCTCTGGTCGAGGCGGCCACGCAAAAAGAGCTCAACGACCGCGACGCCAACGACAACATCATCGATCGCATCACCGGCAAAGAGGTGAAGAAGCCAGGCGAGGAAAGCCACGGCGACATCGTTGTGCCGTCGCCGTCGCAGTCGTCGTCTTCCGGGACGCCGTCGCCCGCAAAGGAGGCGACTCCAGCCGCCGAGCCGCCGTCCGCGCCCGAACCCGCCGCCGCGCCGCCTCCGCCGCCGGCCAAGTCGGCGAAGAACGGGAAGGGATCGAAGCGCAGCAACCCGCTGGACGGCCTCGATCTCTGACGCGGGTTCGCGCGCGTCATCGGCGCCCGCTGGCGCCTGTCGCTGATCGACACGGCCAGCGGTCGCGATACTGAAACGTTTTCGGTCCAGCCGGGCTCTGCCGAAGGTGGCGGCCTTGCGCCGGGTCGCCGCGGTCAGGCGGGAGGCGAAGGGGGACGTGTGGCGCTCGTGGAAGGACGGCCCCCATGTTTTCGTTCGCCCGTGCTTTTCGCCGCCTCGGCTGCCTGAGCGTGGTGCTGCTGTCGGCGGCGCCGGTCCAGGGACGTCCGCCTCGGCGAACGGTTGCGCCCGCGGACGAGACCAGCCTCACCGGCGATCGCCGCGCTTGCCAGACCGCGTTCATGGACGGACGACAACACCTGGAGGCGGGCCGCCTGCGCGAGGCGCGCCGGTATTTTGGCACCTGCGCCGACCCGGTGTGCGGCCGTTCGATCGAGCACGAGTGCGCCGCCCGCCGCACCCAGCTTGACGGCGACATCCCATCCATTGTCCCCGTGCTGCTGGATCGCGCGGGTAGCCCGATCGTCGACGCCCAGGTAACTGTCGACGGCGAACCGCTGACGACGCACCTCGATGGCCGGGCGTTCACCGTCGATCCGGGCCTGCACGAGGTGTCGTTCGACACCGGCAGCGAAGTGGTGGCGGTCAAGGTGTTGGCCGGCCAAGGTCAGCGCAATCAACTGGTGAGCGCTTCGATCGGGCGCGGGGCTGGCAAGCAGGCCTCACTGGCTGCGCTGCCACGCGCCGAAACTGAAACCGCCGGCGAAGACGGGGACGCCGATGACGATGCGCCGCTGGCTCCAACCGAGCGCGCCGGTCGCTCGGTGCGGGGGGCCCGCGCGAAGGTTTCGGCGGCCGAGGCTGGTCCGTCTTCGTCGCTCCCACTTTATTTTCTGGGCGGTCTGGGCGTGGCCGGGCTTCTTGGCTACGGCACGGTGGTCACCTGGGCGCGCGACGACAACCATCGGTTGCTCGATTGCGCGCCCAACTGCCCACCGGCCAGCATCGACCACATTCGCAAGCTGTACCTCATCGCCGATGTCTCGCTGGGCGTCGGCGTAGCCGCGCTGGCTGCCACCACCTGGGTCTACGTCGCCACTCGCCCCAGCCGCAAAGAGCTGGCGTATTCGCTGGACCTGCGGCTCACCCCATCGGGCGCGGTCGCCGCCGTAGGAGGCAGGTTTTGATCGACACCCGCGCGACTTCGTTCCCGCAAGGGCTGGCCGTTCTACTGGCGCTGGTCGCGGCCGGTTGTTACCAGCCTGTGGATGCCGGCGCCGCGAAGGGCGGCGTGTCGCTGGCCCCCTCAGGCGCTGCTGGCTCGGGCGGCCACACGGTGGCGCTGGATACTCCGCCCATCGAACTCGACGATCAGGGCAACACCACCACCGATCCCTGCGAGGCAACGCGCGCTCAATCGCAGGACATCCTGTCGAACTATTGTGGCCGCTGCCACGGCGGGGCCAGCGCCGGCGCGCATCAAGGCCAGCCGCCGTTCGATTACGTGCTGGATCCGGCGAAGCTGAAGACCGCCGTGTCGGCGACGGTGAAGGATCCCGTCACCATGCAGCCGGTGCGCTTTCTGTTGCCGGGGGCGCCGGCCCGTTCGCGTGTGTACGTGCGCGTGGCGGTCGGCGAGATGCCGCCGCCCGACATCGTCGGCCTGCCGGCGAACCCGCGGCCCACGATCAGCGATCTGTCGGTCCTTTACGAATGGATCGCCCACTGCGCCGGCCCCGATCCGCTGGCCGCCGGGGCCACCACCGGAGCGACAGCCCAATGAGCCCGACGACGCGCGCGCTGTCTTCGGTCGTCGCGCTGACGCTGGCGCTCAGCACCAACGCTTGCACCGACCCCACCGCCTTCGACACCCGCGCCGTCGAGTCGGCGAACCAGCAAGAGGAGATCTGCGCCGCCAGCAGCGAATGGCTGCCGAATACGCCGCCGGTCAGCCTGTACAAACCCGTTGCTCATCCAGCCACCGAGTGCCCGTTCTACCGTGGCGGCTGGCAGAATTTCTTGCTGGCCACCCAGCCCGACGCGCAGGGCCGCCCGGCCTTGCAAGCCTACGCCACCGTCGACGATCTCTTCACCAGCGCCACGCCGCACGCCCAGCGCGACACTGTCGCGCGCGCCTGGCTGGGCGACATCAAACAGGCCGGCGGCCGCCAGATCCTGATCGACGGCAATGGCCACAGCATCTACTACGGCATCCACGTCAACCAGGGCTTCGCCGATTTCATCAACGCCAACAACCTGAAGACCGCCGATCAGGTGAAGAACGCCAACCCGAATCTTTTTTTCCCGGCCGGCGTGGTCGAATTCAAATCCGCCTGGCAGGAAGTTCCCGACGGCGATCCGTCGCTGGACAATTACATCAGCACCAAGGCCTGGGTCCCGCACCTGCGCGCGGAAAATGGTCGCATCATCGAAGACAAAAACGCTCCGCGTTTGGTCACCGTGCGCTTGCTGGCCTTGCACGTGGTCTTCACCTTGCCCGGCCACCCCGAGTTCATCTGGTCGACGTTCGAACACAGCGCCGGCACGCCCGATCTGACCGCCGCCGACGGTCAGCGCGACGTGGCGCCGGTGCACCCGGGCGACGCCAACCCGTCGCTGACCGATCCCAACAACCAGAACGACGCCACCGTGATCAGCATGAGCGATCACATCCTGTATCAGGCCGGTGTCACCGCGCAGGCCGGTAACCAGCCGATCGCCGAGGCGACGCTGGCGGCGGGGTTCAACGAGGCGACGCAGACCTTCGGCGCGCGGACCTCCATCTATCGGATGTTTCCCGGATCGAAATCCAACACCACCCACCCCGACGACGCCATCACCTCGCTGAACTTCAACGTCGAGACGCTGTTCGCCCAGGCCCAGGCCGCCGGGCGTTTGCCGGCCAACGACAAGCGCGGGCATTACCGCCTGGTGGGCGCCGTGTGGATGGACAAGCCGGCGTACTTTGGCCACGACTCGCCCATCCAGAACGACCTCTCCAGCCCGTTCGTCGCCTCTGTCGGACAGGCGAAGTTTGAAAAGGACATTCGCGACAACGGTTCAGACAGCGCGTACTCGATCCTGGCCGGCGAGGATCGCCTCTCCAGCACGGCCATGGAGTCTTTCACCCAGGCCCCCGACGCGTTCCCCAACTGTTTTGGCTGCCACAACACGCAGGCGATCACCGCCAAGGGCGTCTCCGTCGACCGCGACAGCCAGGGCACGGTGCTGATTCCGCCCAAGCTGCTGAACGTCAGCCACGTGCTGTCGCAGTTCTTGCTCGAAGAAAGCGGCCTCTAACGGGCGCCCGCGGCCGGACTAGAACGTTCCGTGGTAACCGACGGTGGCGCCGCCCGGGAGCGCCGTCGCCGTCACGCGCGGCGCCTCGCTGTCGGGAAGCAGCAGCAGGATCGCGCCGGTGGTCAGCGCGGCGCCGGCCACGCCCAACATCACCCAGCCACCGTCATCGAGGCCGCGAATCCACGCGTTGCGCTGCGAGGTGCTGGTCATGCTGTTGGCCGGCGAGTCGGAGTGCCCGATCAGCGCGGCGGAGCCCGCGCAGGCGCCGGCCAGCGCTCCGGCTAGCACGCCCAGCTCAAGCGCGGTCTTGCCCAGGCGATGGCGGCGCTGGGCGGCGGCGCTCAGCGGTGGCGGTGCGTTCGGGTCGGCGTCTGACGGCAACTGGAAGCTTTGCACCGCGACGCTGTCGAAGGGATCGCGGAACAGCAACAAGAACGCCTCGTGCGCGGCGCCGCGGGCCCGAACCCGCGGCGCGGACGGCGCCAACGCCGAAAGGCGAACCCGCCCGGCGCGGTTCGGCAGCGGGAACTCGCGCGGGCCGCGCGCCGCCGTCGCGCCGTGGTCGCCGCTCACCGCGCCGTCGGTGCTGACCTGTTGCACGAACAACGGGCCTTCATCCGTCGGTAAACGCAGGCGCACCGCGGCGCCCGCGCCGGGGTGCAGATCAGCCAGGCGCACGCCGCGAGCGGTTTCCACGAAGGTGTGGCCGGGCGGGGCCAGGTCCATCTCCAGCACCAGCGGACCGTCGGGCAGCTCGGCCAGCACGGTGTCGAGATCGCCATCGGGCGGCGCCGTCGAAACCTCCGGGCGATAACGACGATTGGGAATGGCTTCGTTGGCGCGCTGGACGAAGGCGGCGATCTCTCGATAGGTGACCTTGCCGTCCAAATTCACGTCGGCGGCGCCGATCAATCCAGAGCGCAGCTCGTGCGAAAAAATTCCGGCCTGAAACTCGGCCCATTCGTGAGTCTGTCCGCTGGCCGAACGCGCGGTGAGAAAGCCGGTGCGCGCGGGCCAGACCAGGGCGGCGTCGCGCGAGAATCCCGGCAAAAGCCGCGTGCGCTCGCCACCCGGCCCGCGATTGGCGACGAAGGCGGCGGCATAGCAAGCGTCGACCAGAACGTGGTTGTCGTCGGCGCCGGCCAACCGCAACAGCTCGGCTAGATCTTCGCGCCAGAGGCGTCCATCTTCCAGCTGCAAGAACGGCCGGCCGTCGGCCAGGTCGCCGTGGCCGGCGAAGAAAAAGTACAGGCGCGTGTGCCGCCCGTCGGCGCGGGCAGCGGCGATGCGCTCGCCGGCGCGCTGGAAAGCGGCCTTCATTGCCGCGCGGGTGGCCGGACCTTGCGGGCGCGTCGCCGGGAACAGCTCCCGCGTTTCGGCATCGGGCGTGACCAGCAAAGTGGCGTCCGCCCCCAGCATCGCCAGGGTGCGGGCGCTTTGGATGGCATCGTCGTCACCAAAGCGCAGGCTCTCTTGCTCGGGGGATGGTCCGCGATTGCTGCCCACCACGATGGCCAGCGACAGCGACCGTGGGTCCGCCGCCTTCACCGTGGCTTGGGCTGTCGCCGCCCACGCCACGGCAGTGACGCCAACGGTTAGCGCCAGTGAGGCGACAATGACACCCGGGCGTCGCACCAGGCCCATATCCTACGTCGAATCAGGCCGCGCGGTTTGACGACCATTCCCGATTTCCGACTCGGTCGGACGCGAAAAAAACCTAGCCCATGCTAAAAGCCGGCGGATGAAATACGTCGAGGAACGCGAGTTCACCTTGCGCTTCGCCGTCCGTTGCGAATTTCCTGACGACTATGACGGCGACCAGGACGGTCAGGAATGGGCCCGTGCCTTCGATCCCATCGCTGCCGACGCCGTGGCCGCCGCCGTGGAGGCGGTGCGCCGTCGTCCCGGCTGGTCGGTACGACCGGCCAATCGCGGGCGGCCAGCTAGTGACGAGGTGACCTTGGTGGTCGACCGCTTGTTAGAAAAAACAGACTCCTAAAAAAAACGGCCGGAGAGCATCCGACCGTTTTCTGGATCCAGCTGCTGGGTGAAACCAGTCGGCCGGTTATGTGCGTGCGCCTTACGCCGATTTGCGAACGTTGGCGGCCTGCAGCCCCTTCGGTCCCTCCGTGATGTCAAACTCCACCGTCTGTCCTTCGCTCAGTGAGCGAAACCCCTCGCTTTGAATGGCCGTGTGATGCACGAAGACATCCGGACCATCCTCCCGGGCAATGAACCCGTACCCCTTGGCATCGTTGAACCACTTCACCTTGCCGGTTGCCATCTACTACCCTCCTACAAACGTGAGTTACTTCCTCCAACCTCCGGCCTCACCGAAGATTGTCGCCGAAGTTACAGGCGGTAAAAAAACTGTCAAGTGTGTATTGGCGGCTGCATCAAATTTCATGGCAAATCATGATCCGGCCTACGATCTGATCGGGTTTTGCCGCCGAAATGACGGCTCGAATACACGCGACGCCCGCCGCGCCGCTGGCCAGACATTCCGGAACCTGAGCTGGGCCGACGCCGCCGAGCGCCAAGACCGGTAAGGCTCCTCCGGCGACGACGGCGGCGCTGAGGCCGCGGGGACCGGTCAGCCCCACGGGCTCACCTTTTTCTGGCGTCGAATACACAGGTCCGTATACGGCGAAGACGACGTTCGGGTTTCGGGCGGCGGCCGCCGCCTCGTC
>DASXQB010000170.1:0-2417 GCA_036493295.1 Polyangia bacterium
TGGTGGGCGAGTCCCAAGATCCGCTGCAATTGCGCCGCGCCATGCTCAAGCGGCGCTGACGGCGGCTACTTTCTCCGTAAGGTCAACGACAACTGCTATAGTCCTTGACACATGGCGACCGAGGGACCTGCATCTTTGCCCTCGCAGTTCGGCCGCTACACGCTGCTGCAGCGGTTGGCTATCGGCGGGATGGCCGAGGTCTTCCGCGCCAAGATCGTTTCGTCGCACGGCTTCGAGAAGATCCTGGTTATCAAACGGATCCTGCCGCACCTGGCGTCCGACAAGACGTTCATGTCGATGTTCATCGACGAGGCCAAGCTGACCGCGCAGCTGACCCACCCGAAGATCGTGCAGATCCTGGATTTCGGCGAAGTCACCGGCAAGTACTTCATCGCCCTGGAATTCATCGACGGCTTCGACGCGCTGGCCTTGCTGCGCACCTGTGCGCAAAAACGCCTCCGTCTACCGCTGCACCTGGCCTGCTTCATCGCCATCGAAGTGCTGGAAGCGCTGGACTATGCGCACAACGCCCGCGACATGGACGGCAGCCCGATGAACCTGGTTCATCGCGACATCTCGCCGTCGAATATTTTCCTCTCCAAGACCGGCGACGTGAAGCTGGGCGATTTCGGCATCGCGCGCGCCGAGGAGCGCGAATCGAAGACCCAAGCCGGCACCTTGAAGGGCAAGTACGGCTATATGTCGCCCGAGCAAGTGGTCGGCACGTCGATGGACGCGCGCAGCGATCTGTTCGCGGTGGGCGTGGTGCTGGCCGAGATGTTCATGGGCCGCCGGCTGTTCACCGCGCCGAACGATCTCGATGTGCTGCTGATGGTGCGCGACGCGCATCTGGATCGGTTGGATAAGTTTTGCCACGATCTGCCCCCCGCGCTGGACCACATCGTGCGCCGCGCGCTGAAAAAAGATCCCGAGCAGCGCTATCACACCGCCGCCGAATTTCGCGATGATCTGGCGGAGTATCTGTTCAACGCCGGCAAGCGCATCAGCACCACCGACTTGCGCCACTTCGTCTCCGATCTGTTCGACGACAAGCCCGAGGCGGCGGCGCGCCTGGCCCAGCAAGCACGCAAGCTCCCCGAACCGCGCGATGCCGCCGGGCGCGCGCTACCGAGCGCCGACGGCGGACCCGGCGCCAGCCGGCGCCCGAACACCAACCCCAGCGCGCTGCCCACCCGCCGCCTGGCCGTCGACGAGCCCACCGCCGATCTGCAGATCGAGATCGACGGACCGCTGCCCGACGCGGCGCTGGCTCCAACAGCAAGGACCGAAGCCGAGAACATGAAAGCACCGGGCGGCACGCTGCTTGGACAGGCGCTGGCGCAACCGCTGTCCGTCGTCGATCTGGATCAGTGGGTGAACGACGCCGAGCGGTCGTCGGTGCGCGGTACCGGCTGGACGCCCCTGCCGGCGGGCGCCTCCGTGTCACGCGTGCGCGCCGCCAGCACCCGCAGCGATGTGGGCCGTTTCGTCTCGGGCGCGCCCAACCGCCCGCCCGACAGCGCCAGCCACGTCAACATCATCACGCCGATGCGCATCTTCTCCGATCTGGCGGTGGCGCAGGAGACCGGCCTTTTGCGCTTCGAGGCCGGCGGCAACGCCAAGGAAGTCTACCTGGTGACGGGCGCGCCCGAGTCGGTGAACTCCAGCCTGCCGAGCGATCGCTTCGGCGAATATCTGGTCGGCAAAGGTGCTCTGAGCGCTGCCGAGCTGGAGAAGGCGCTGGGCATGCTGCCCCAGTACGCGGGCAAGCTGGGCGACACGCTGGTCGGCCTTGGCGTGTTAAAGCCGCTGGACGTTTTTCGTTGGTTGTCGCAACAGGTGCGCGATCGGGTGATTGACGTCTTCGCCTGGACCGAAGGAACGTTTGCTTTCTTCCGCGGCGTCACCAACACGCAGGAGAGTTTTCCGCTGGGATTGGACACGTTCGAGATCCTCGGCGCCGGCGTTCTGAACCTGCCGTACGAGCTTCTGGAAAGCCGTTTCGCCAGCCTGCTGGATTGCCACGTCTCGGCCAGCGGAAAGCCGCGCATCCCGCCCGAGGCCTTCCGTCTTGGCCCCACGCCCGCCGAGGTTTTGGAGATGCTCGACGGCCAGCGCACGCTGCGCGCCTGGATGGGCCACTTCACCGCGCCGGAAGAATTGCTGACGTTTCTGCGCGCGCTGTATCTGCTCAGCGAAACCGATCTGGCCCGTTTCGACTGATCACTGATCGCTAGATCGCAATCACGTTGACGCGAGATCGAGGTGAATCGGTAACGTAACCGAGGCTGCACGCGCGGCTTGGATGTGGCGACAAATTGGACGGCCTCGGCCGCTTGGCGGCTTCCCGCCCGCGGAAGGCCTCTGTCTATGCCACCTCTCCCATCAAGGCTTTCGTCGCCGCATGGCATCCGTTG
>DASXQB010000171.1:0-11070 GCA_036493295.1 Polyangia bacterium
CGCGGTGATGCGCGCATAACCAAGCTGCAAACGAGCCAGCGACAGCGCGGCCTGGGCGCTGGCGACGCGCGCGACGGCCAGGGCGGCGCCGGCGCGCGCGGCGGCGATCTGCGGGGCTACCGGCGCGCTTTGGTTGACGCGGCCCTGCGCCTCGCCGACCCGGCTTTGGGCCCCGCGACGCGCGTCGACGGCCAGCGCGACCTGCGCGTCGGCCTGGCTCTTGGCAGCGCGCGCAGAGTCGAGGGCGATCTGATCGCTTTCCAGCCGTTCTTGCGGGATCGCGCCCGCCGTGCGCAGCGTGCGCGAACGTCCGAGATCAATCTCAGCCTTCTTCAGATCGGCGTCGGCCCGCGCCGCCGCGGCCTTGGCGGAGGCCAGCTGCGCGTCGGCGCTGCCCACGCCGGCGTTGGTCCCGCTCAAAGCGGCGCGCGCGCTGGCGAGACCGCCCTTCGACGTGGCGTCGACGATCTGCACCTGCGCGTCGGCAGCGCTGGCTTGCGCCTGCGCGTTGGCCAGATCGGCCTCCGCTTGCTGCACGCGGGCCTGAAAGTCGGCTGGATCCAGCTCGACCAGCAGGTCGCCGCGTTTGACCGCCTGGTTCTCGTGGATGTGCACGTTGGCCACCAAGCCGCCCACGCGCGCCGACACCGGTACGACGTCGGCCGCCACCTGCGCGTCGTCGGTGCTCTCGCGGCCGGCGGTCAGCAGCGAATAGACGCCGACGCCGATCAGCGCCGCCACCGCCACCGTGCCCAGCACGATGAACGGCTTGCGGCCGCGCGACGGTTTGGCCGGCGCCACCTCCTCCACCGCCACAGCGGCGGGCGGACCGTCGGTCTTGCGGCCGGCGGCGGTGACGTCGTTTTTCGGTTCTACCTTTGGTTGATTGCTGGTCTGTCGGGCTGTTTCCATCGGTGTTTCTCAGTGCAGTTCCATGCTGGCTTTGCGCGCGCTGGCCGGTCGGCGCAGCCACAACGCGAATGGGATGACAAATAGGAAAGCGATGCCGGCGAACAGGAACATCCGCTCGAAGGCCAGCAGCGACGCCTGTTGCGACAACATGCCGTCCAGGATGCGCACCGCCTGCGTGTGCGCCGAGCCGGCATCCATGCCACGCGCGCCCAGGCCGGATTGAATGGCGTTCAAACGGGCCACAACCTCGGGCCGTCCGGGATCGATGTGCGCGGACAGGCCAGAGCGCGCCGCGACCACAAAATGCGGCAGCAAGGTGGCGAACGCCGCCAACCCCAGCGAGCCGCCGATCTGGCGCAGCAACGAATTGAGCCCGGTGGCGTCGGTGAGGCGATAGCGCGGAATCCCGGCCAGCGCGACCGTGGTCAGCGGCACGAACAGCGACGCGAAACCAAACCCCTGAATGACGATGGCCGTGACCACCGACCGCGAGCTGGTCGCCAGCGTGTAATGCGACATCAGATAAGCGCTGAAGGCCACCAGCACCACCCCGCAGATGACCAGGATGCGCGGCTGGACATAATTGTAAAGACGGCCCACCAGTGGGATCCCCACCATCATGGCGAAGGCCCGCGGCATCAACGCCTCGCCCGACGCCAGCGCGGGAAAACCCAGCAGCTGTTGCATGAAGAGAGGCAGCAAGAAGGTTATCGACATCAAGATGGCGAACATCATCGCGCCGATCAGCGTCCCCGACAGAAACACCCGATCCTTGAACAACGACAGATCGACGGCCGGCACCGGCGCGGTCAGCTCGCGAATGACGAACGCGGCCAGCACGAAGATCGCCAGGAACGAGCACACCAGGATGGCCTGAGAGGAGAACCAATCGTTGCGGCTGCCCTCTTCCAGCACGTATTGCAGCGACGCCAGCCCGACGGTCATCAAGGCGATGCCCTGCCAGTCCAGGTTCTTGCGCTGGGCGGCGGCGCGGGCGCGGTTTTCGCGGCGAATATCCTCGGGCTCGTGCACGAACCGCGTGACCATGAAGATACCCAAAAGGCCGATCGGCAGGTTGATATAGAAAATCCATTGCCACGAAAAATTGTCCAGCAGGTAACCGCCCAGGGCCGGCCCCGCCGCCGGTCCCACCACCACCGCCAGACCGAACAGCGCCATGGCCATGCCCTGCTCTTCGGGCGGGAAGGTTTGGCGCAAGATCGCTTGCTCGGTCGGTTGCAAGGCGCCGGCGCCCATCCCCTGCAGCGCGCGAAACGCCACCATCATCGGCAGCGATCGGGCCAGGCCGCACAGCGCCGAGCCCAAAATGAACAAGCCCAGCGAAAAAAGATAAACCCGTTTTTGCCCAAAAAACCGCCCCAAAAACGCGGTCAGGGGCATGACCACCACGGTGGCGATGACAAAGCCGGTGGTCACCCAGGTCATCTCTTCGACGGTGGCGCCCAGGGCGCCGGTCAAGTGTGGGGTGGCCACGGCGACGATCGACGTGTCGATGGCGCCCATCAGCGTCCCGAAGGTCACCGACAGCGTCACCACCCATTTGTTCACCGGCGCCCGGACCAGGGGCGCGGTCATGGCAGCGGCGGTCACGCGGACGCCCCGCGCGAACCGAGGCCGCCGAAGAAGGCGTCCAGCAGGCGTTCCACTTCCGGCATCATGCCCTGCCCCTTTTCGAAGACCATGTCGCGGATGACCAGGGCCCGCAGCATGCCCATGAAGAACACCGCGCCCAGATCGGCCAGCTCGGGCCGCAGCGAATGTTCGCGCACGCCCTGCTTCATCTCTTTTTCGATGCGTTCATAGATGGCGCGCATGGCGTTGGTCTTCTTCGCCCAGGCCTGCGGGTACATCTGATGATAGCGGCCGATCTCGCGCTGCAAGACGATGCTGGTAAAGCGGCGGTGCTGTTCGCAGTGGGTGATGAAGCCAAGCAGGATCAACCGCAGCCGCTCGCGTAGCGGCTGATCCTCGCCCTGCCGGCTGGCGGCGTCGATCCGTTCGACCAACTCGGCGTGGCGCGCCGCCAGAAGACCCGCCAGCAAGGCTTCGCGATCAGCGAAGTGGTTGTACAGCGTTCCCACCGACACCCCGGCCTTGGCGGCGATCGTTCCCATGTGCGCGGCGTGCAGGCCAGCGTCGCCGAACACCTCCTCGGCGGCGTCCATGATGGCGGTCATCGTCGTCTCTCGGATGCGCCGGCGCAGGCTTGGCCGGGCGATTCCAATATTTGAACGACGGTTCATATTTTATAATTGTGCTACTGGTCGCGCCGCGAATCAACGGTAAATCGAGGCCGGATTCAGCGGGCGGCGCGGCGTCAGAACGGAACACCGAAAAGAAAGGTCCCCGCCGGTCGGTCGGGCGTCTGGACGGTTCGATAGAGCAAAAGCTGCGGGCCAGTCCCGGCGCGACTGATAGGTGTGCGGACGTGGTCGGCGATGCGATACGGACCGCCCGGGCGCAGGCCGTCACCGGCGGCGTTGATGGCGACGTACTTCAAGGTCACGGTCTGGGCGATTGGATCGCTCTCGTCGCCGAAGATGAGGCCGCTGTCACCGACCGCCAGGGCAAAGTCCATGGCCTGGGCGAACCGTTGCCTGGCCGTGCAATCAGCCGACGGAGCGACGTAACCATCGCGACGATGATCAGCGTCGGCGGCCGCCTGCGTCCACACCAGAAGGTTGGCGCCCGTGGTCATGAACGGACTGAAGATGGCCGGCGCGTCGGCGGCGTTGAGCGCGCACGTCTCCAGGGTGTCGTTCTTGGCTAGCCGAGCCCGAAAAGCGCCGTCCAGCCACAACGTGAAGCGCAGATCCAGCGAGACGCGCAGACCTTCCAAGGCGTCCGTGTACATCAAGATGGACGCCGGCGGCGCGCCGGTCCGATCGCGCAGCAACAGAAACGATCCCGGCATGTTGGGCGGCTGCTGAAACAGTCCCGTCGCCAGATCAGTGGCTCGATCGCCGATCAGCGCAAAGCTCGTGATGCTGGTGGCCAGCAACTGCGGGTTGGCGCCCGACGGAAAGTCCGCGACGTAGAGGCTGGGGTTGTCGGGCTGGCCGCGGAAAAAATAGATCGCCTGGCCGTCGTTCGACAGCGTCCAGCGCACCAGATCGGTGAGCGCCGGCTGCGGCGTGGCCCCAGCCGCCGACGCGGTGGCCACGGTCTTCAGCGACACCGCACCGCCCATGACGTCGACGTTCGAAAATGCCAGCGTCTGCCCGTCCGGTGAAAATCCCGCCTGCGACGGCGACAGGTTGTCGTTTCGAAACGCCCACTGACCGCCCAGCGCGGGCAGCGGCTGATCGGACGGGTCAGCCAGCGAGCCAACCCGGATCGTGACGGCGTCGCGGTTAGCCGGATCGCCGACGGGATCATCCAGACAACCGGCCACCGCCGCGTGCGCGTGGCCGAAGCAGAGGATCCCGCGCGCCGACGTCAGCGTTCGTCCCACTGACCAGCCCGGCCGCCAGCCGTAAACGGTGCCCAGGAAATCGCCGGGCACGCCGGGCACCTGGTCGGCGTAATAGATCAGCGTGTCGCCGTCGAAGAACGCACCGGCGGTGGGCGCCAGCGCGCGCGACAGGCGCAAACAATTGGCGTCGCTGCCGTCGCAGGCCGGCACCGTGCCAGTGGCGGCGGCGGCGGTGACGTTCACCACCCACAGATCGAAAACCCCGGGCGATGGACCTTGTTTGGTGAACGCGCACCAGCGGTCGCCGGCGGCGGGGATCGGATCCTGGTTGGTGCAGGCGCGATCGTCGTACGTCACCAGCTGACCATCGTCGGCCAAAAGACGCAGCGGCGGCGCCACGCCCGCCGGCAGCGGCGCTCCCATCGGTGTCACGTCGCCAACCTCATCGGCAGGGCCATCCAGGGAATCGTCGCCGTCGCCGCCCTCGACCACCGCGGCGTCGGCCGCGGGCCCGCTTGTCGACGAGCACCCGAGCGCGATCGCCAAACACCAGGGTGCGGATCTGATGAACCAAGGGACCGACAAGGCCCAAGTTTATCGCACAGACAGTTCCGCCGGGTCCGAATCGTCGCGCCCGCGCGGGATCGGCAACGCCGCCGATCCGTCGACGCCGATCCCCAGCGGCAGCTCGACGATGAAGGTGGCGCCTTTGTTCGGCTCGCTTTCCACGCGGATGGTGCCGCCGTGGGCGCTGACGTATCGCCGCGCCAACCACAACCCGATGCCCCAACCACCGTAGTTACGCGTGGTGACGGCGCGCTCGAACTTGCCGAAGATGCGGTCGCGATCTTCGATGGCGATACCGATGCCGTGATCGCGCACCGACAGCACCGCGCAATCGCCCGACTGTTCGATCGACACCTCCACTGGTTGACTGCCGGAGAACTTGACGGCGTTGGACAGCAGATTTCGCATCACCAGCTCCAGCGCCGCGCGATCCCACCATCCGATCACCGGGCGGCTGGCCAGCAACGTGATGGGGGGCGCGCCGCCGCTGGCGTCGTCGCGGCAGAAACTGATCGTGGCGCGCACCAGCTCGGCCAGGTCGGTGCACTCGCGTCGCGCGGTGACCGATTCGAGATCGGTGCGGCTGGCGTCCAGCAGCAGATCGACCAGGCCCTCCAGGCGCACCAACTGGCGCCCGATCATGCCCACCTTGGCCGGCAACGTGCGCGCCGACGCCGCCGGTTCGCGGTGCGCGTCCTCGAGCTCGCGCGACAGACCTTGCACCTGCAAGCGAGCAGCGGTCAGCGGCGTGCGCAGCTCGTGCGCGGCGACGGTCAGGAATTCGTCGCGCATGGCCAGGGCCCGGGTCAGCTGCGCGAAGCTGTTGGCCAGAGCCATCGCCTGCCCGATCTGCCCACCCAACGCCTTGACGAAGGCGATGGGCGCCGACCCGTTCTCCGCCGGTGCGTCCGAGGCCGCGAACAGGACGCCCACCCTTGGCTGCTCTGATCCGAGAGGAACCACCAGCGCGGTCTTCGCGCTGGCGCCGCCCAGCACGCGACGGGTGATGTCGCGCGGGACCGCCGCCGACGGCAAACGCATCGACACGCCGGTCGACAGCACCTGCTGCAGGATCGTCGCGCAACCAAAAAATCCGGCCAGCGGCTGGTCGTCTTCGGGTCGGAACCCGACGATGCGACGACAGGTGAAAGGATCGCCGGCGGTGGCGCCGGCCAGATACAGCACGCCCTTCGAGATGCCGGCCGCATCCAGACAGCCGGGCAGGACGTCGTCCAGCACGCGATCGACGGCGCCTCCGCGTGACAGCGTGTCTGCCATTCCGCCCAGCAGCGACAGCTGCGACGCTTGGATGGCCGATGTCTGCGCCAGCCGCGTGCCCAAGGTGACCTGCCGGCCGAGCTGGCTGTTCACCCGGTGCACGTGCGCGCGATTCAGCAGATCGATGGCGTCGGTCGGCACCGGGGTCACGTCGTGCGAAAGGATCTCCAGCACCGCTTCGACCAGCTCGCGCGAACGGGACGGCCGCTGCACAAAACGGGTGGCTCCCACGCGCTCGGCCAGATTCAGATCGTCTTGTTCGATGTACTGAAACGACAGCAGTAACACCGGGGTGCGCGCCAGGGCCTGGTCGCGCCGGATCTCCAGGCACAGCTCGAACCCGTCCATGCCCGGCATCAGCACATCGCTGACGATGGCGTCGGGCACGTCGATGTGCGCCGACTGCAAGGCGCCCTCGCCCGACGAGGCCGTGTTGACCCGGAAGCCCGCCGCCTCAAGCTGATACGTCAGCAGGCGCTGCTGCACCGGATCATCGTCGACCACCAGGATGCGCCGCGATTTGCCGATGTCCGGCGGGCGATGGCGGCCGGCGGGGATCTGGGCATTGACGGCCTGGATCACCCGGCGCGGATCCAGCGGCTTCAGCAGCAGCGCGCTGAACCCTCCGGCGGCGACCTTGGCAGCCTGCGGTCCGCTTAGGAAACCCGAGACGGCCAGGATAGACAGCGAATCACCGCCGGCCGCCGCGCGCAGCCGGCGAGTCAGTTCAAGGCCGGCCATGTCCGGCAACATCAGATCTTGCACCACCACGTCAGGCAGGAACCGTTCGCGTTCCAGCAAAGCGGCGCCGCCGTCGGCGACGGCCACCACCACATAGCCTTCGCCTTCCAGCGCGGCGCCAATCAGCTGCCGCAGGCTCACGCTGGGCTCGACCACCAGCACGCGCGGGTTGCTCATTGACCGGTCTTTCACCATGACACCAATGGAAAGGTGCCGCCGCGATCGCCGTCTTCGTCGTCGCCGCCTTGGTCGCCATCTTGCTCGCCGTCTTCGTCGCTGGCTGTGGCGTAAGGCGGTGGTGTCAGAGGCGACGCTGCCGGCGCTTGGTGATTCACGAAGGTGGCGAAAAAGGCGCTGCCCTGGTCGGGCAAGCTGCGCACGCCCACGGTGCCGCCCTGTCCTTCTACCAGTCGTTTCATCAACGACAGGCCCAAACCCGCGCCCGCACGCCGCCGGCCGCTCGGCGAATCCAGACGGGAAGATTCGTCGAAGACCGTGGCAGCGTCTTGCGGGCGCAGGCCGCTGCCGTTGTCCTCCACCTCCAGGCGCAGATACTGCGCGCCCTCGGCACGCATGCGAATGCACACCTTGCCGCCGCGGCCGGTAAACTTCAGGGCGTTCGACAGATAGTTGCAGACCACTTGTTTGAGGCGGGCCGGATCGATCACCGCCCGCGCCGCCGACGGGTGAACGTCCACCCGCACGTCGATCGCCTTGGCCCGAGCCACCGGCGCCAGCATGGTCACCACGGTGCCGATCAGGCGCGTGACGTCGGCGACGGGTTCTGGGCGATAGACGATCCGCCCCGATTCCATGCGCGACAGATCAAGGATGTCGTTCACCAGCCCCAGCAGGTGCCACCCGCACGACAGCACATAGCCCAGGATCTCGCGGTGCTGGGCCGACCCGTACTCGACGTCACCGTCGGCCAGCAGCTGTCCGAAGCCGACGATGGCGTTCAACGGTGTGCGCAGTTCGTGAGCGGCGTAGGCGACACTGGCGCTCTTGATCCGGCTGTCTTCTTTCAGCTGCGCCTCGACGGCCTTCTGGCGGCTGAGGTCGCGAACCGCGGCGATCAGGTGGGCCCCGTTTTGCAGGACCACGCGCCGGGCGCGCAGGTCGCCGACAAAATGGCTGCCGTCCTTGCGCCGGCAAATTCGCTCGCCAGCAGGCGCGCCGCCGTCGTCGCCGGGCAAAAACAAGATGTCCGCTGAACGTCGGCCGATCACCTCGTCGGCGGCGTAACCGAACAGCTGTTCGGCCAGGGTGTTGAACGCCACCACACAACCATCCACGTCCTCGACGATCACGGCATCGGGCGACCATTCGGCAAAGCCGAATCCTTCATGGTCACCACCGATCGTCATGGTTTTTCCCGAGCTCCACATTCAGGGCTGTTCCGGAGAACAAATTGCAATCGCGAAATCTTAGCCCCCGCCCGCGACGGTGGTCTAGTCTTTCAGCGCCCGGCGCACAGAAAGCCTCCCGCTTCTGCGAAGCCAGAAGTGGCATCCGGGCGGATGAAACGGCCGGCGCCAGGACAGCGCGGCGATGCTGCGCGGCCGCCGCTATCCCGTCTCGTCGCGAAACACGCGGTTGCCCCCGGCGCGCTTGGCGCGATAGGCGGCGGCGTCGGCTCGGCGAATGACGTCGTCGCCGATGTCGCCGGCAACCGTGCGCTTGAGCGAGGCGATGCCCACGCTGACCGTCACCGGGATTCCGCCTGGGTTCAACCGGGCCACGTGGCCCAACGTTCGCGAGGCGAACACCATCGCGTCGTCGCCCGAGGTGTGCGGCAACAAGACCACGAACTCGTCACCGCCATAGCGAACGGCCCGATCGGTCTCGCGTCCCTCGCGGCGCAAGACATCGGCCACGGCCTTGATGACGGCGTCGCCGGCCAGGTGGCCGTGCTCGTCGTTGATGCGCTTCAACTTGTCGATGTCGAAGACCAGCACGGAGAAGGCCAGGCCGTAGCGTTCGAATCGCGCCCGCTCGCCAGCCAAGGCAGCGCGCAGTGACCGGCGATTGCCGAGACCGGTCAGCTCGTCGTGCTGGGCCTCGACGCGCAGCCGATCGCGCCCGGCGCCCTGCTCCAGCACGCGATGGACGCGGGCCATCAGCTCGTCGCGGGAGAACGGCTTGCTCAGAAAATCCACGTCGTCCATCTGCGCGGCGCGCACCCGCGCCGCCAGATCGTCGGCGCCCGAAAGAAACAAGATCGGTAGCGTGCGCAAGGTTTCGGTCTCCCGCGCCCGGCGGGCCAGTTGAAAGCCGTCCAGCACCGGCAGCTTCACATCCAGCAGCAACATCGACGGCCGAATCGCCGCCGCCTTGGCCAGGCCCTCTTCGCCCGTCGACGCGGTGGTGACGAAGAATCCCTCTTCTTCCAGGCTGTCGGCCAGCGTCTGTTTCAGGCCCGGATCGTCCTCGACGATCAGGATGCGCTTGGGAATGCTCCCGGATTCGCTCTCCGGCAACAGCGCCGGCGGGTAGGCGATGAGCGGCACGCCGTTTCCCACGCCGTCCTTGCTGTCGACCGCCGGGCCACCGTTGACCAAGCCGACACCGTTGCTGTTTTCCGCGTGACTGCGTTCGGAAAGGATCAGCGCCGTGAACTTGGCCAGCAAGCTGGCGGCGGTGCGCGCCTCCACCGACGCCGGCACCGGATGCGTCGACTGCACCAGGAACGTACCCAGACAGCGCCCGGCCCGAGCCAGCGGCACCGCCGAGACCGATCGCAGCTCTGCCGGCAAAAGATGCCGCACCCGTTCAAGGCGCGGGTCGCGGCGCACGTCGTCGATGGTCACCACCTCGCGGCGCTCGATGGCCGCCACGATCTCCGGATAGCGATCCAGATCCAGGCGCAGATCGATCGCCGACGGCGCGTGCGGCGCCGACACCACGCGCGGGCCGTCCTCCAGCAGGATGCACGATCCGCGCTGCCCGAGCAGGCGGGTGATGTCGGTGGTGGCTTCGTAAAGCAGGTCGCGCGTCGTTCCCTCGGCCGCTACCTGAATCAGTCGCTCGATGATCTCGCCTAGCCCGGCCGGTCCCCCTTGTTCCAACTGCGCTGCGAGGTCCGTGGTCGCGCGCGTCCCCATACGGTCTCCTCCCCCGGCTGTAACGACAGTTTGGCCTGTCTTCTAAAGTCGCGCCTCTTTCGAGGCGACGAATTTTCGATCCCGCGTGGCAGGGTGTAAGCTCTGTGCGCCGTGTTCTGGACACGACAGCGGAAGCGGCTGCTAGCCTTGGCTCTCGGTGCCGGGATCGTGTCCCTCGTGGTTCTAGGTTGCAGCGCGCTGATCAAGCCTCCGGCGCCTTCGACCAGCAGCGGATCAGCGTCGCCCGCCCGCAAATCCAGCCGTGCTCCCGTCGCCGCCAAGCGTCCGGCCCCCAAAGCCAACAGTCAGACCAAAAGTCAAACTGACAGTCAGACCGACGGTCAACCCGTCTGTCCCGACCCGGCCGACCCCGCCGCCCTTGCCGACGCCGACTGGAGCGGCGAGTTCTCGCTGACCGACGACGAAGCCCGGACGTTGACCAAAGCCCTCACGGCGGCCGCCAGTGTGCAGGCCCTGTCTACAAAACTAGACACCGACTTGCGCACCGCCTGCGCCGGCATCGCCCGCGAGCTGGGCGTGAAAGCCGACGCCGACGGAACCGAGCCCGCGTGCGCCGCGGCGGTGCGAGCCATCAACGAAACACGCGTCCGTCTCGGCGGCACCGCTCGCTACAGCGTGGCGTACGTGCCCCCGCGCTGCGCGCTGCCTGAACGAGCCATCACCGGCTGCCTCAAGCGTTGCGCCGCCGGCGACGGCGCCGCGGACGAGTCATCGTCGGCGCCGCGCGCGCGGCTGGAATGCCCGACCCCGGCCAGCTCGGGCGTGTGCGACGGAATCTGCAGCGGCAACTGCGACGTGGCTGAGGGAATGGTCTGCGACGGGCACTGCTACGGCGGATGCGACTGGGGCTTTCACGGGTGGTGCGATGGAACCTGCGCGGGAACCTGTAACGGCAGACGCGCCCACGGCATCTGCAACGGGCGCTGCGTGGGACAATGTAATGGAGTGGTCAAGCAGGGAAGCTGCCGGGGTCGGTGCCTGGGCCCCTGCGATCTGCGCCATCCCGTCTCT
>DASXQB010000172.1:0-8903 GCA_036493295.1 Polyangia bacterium
CACAGCAATTCCGGATCACCGACGGTGATGGGCGGGAACGTGGTGGCCAGGCGCAGGAAGGGACGGACGCGCGCGCCCTCGATGAACATGGGAACGCGGGTGCTGAACTCGGTGAAGAAGCCGGCCGAATCAAAGCCCAGCGCGCCCGCCACGCCGCCCAGCGGAACCAACCCGGCCGGCGGCAGGAAGCGAAAGGCGTCGCCCATTTTCTGCGGCGGCGTCGCCGACACGCGCAGCGACTGAATGTGCTCTTGAAACTGCAGCAGCATGGCTTCGCCGGTGGCGCTGAGATCGGCGTCGGGACCGACCGGGACCTGGCCGGGCAAGGGCGCGCACGCCAGCCGGCGGCGCACCGACCACAGATCCACCCAGCGCAACCCACCGAGAGCGGTCCAGTTCAGCAAGGCCAGCGGCACATCACAATCGGTGGGCGCCACATCGGTCAGGGCCGGCGCGGCGGCGGCGACGCCGAACGGAGCGCGCAGCACGTCGACGTCCGCACCGGTGCCGCCCAGCGCGGCGAAAAAGAATTTGTAGGCGGCGACGTTGCGCAGATGGGCGTCGTCGGCCAGCTGGGCGCCGGACAGCGCGCTGACCTGGAACAGACGAAACTGCACCCCCTCGACGATCTCCTTGGCGTTGCACGAGGCGGCCCCGTTGCCGAGGCCGCTGACCAGGGCCAGGCCTTGCTTGGCGCTGGCCGGTGACACCGTCAGCAGATAGACGCCGGTGCCGGTGACGTACACGTTGTCGTCGGGCGGCGCGCAGGTGTTGAAGCTGCCGGCCAGCGTGCTGGCGCTGCTGGACGACGAGGATGATGACGTCGCCGTGCCCGTCGGCTGCAGCAAGGCCACGTCAACGTCGCGATCGAGGGCCACAGTCTGGCCGCTGCGGTTCACCGCCAGCCCGGCGCGCACCGTCACCACCGGCTGCTGGATCGAGCTGCCGCCGATGGCCTTCGCTTCCACCTCGAACCCGCTGACGATGCCGTGGCCCAGGGCCAGGCCCAGCCGTTGATCGATGGCCCGCCCGGCGTCTCGGTCGCGCTGGAGATCTTCGCGCGACAGGATGCGGCCGTTGAAGTAGTTCGTCGACCGCAGTCCGCCGTCGAGGAACGGGGTGTCCAGCGCGGTGGCGCTCATGAGTACTGACTCACTTCCACCATCAGCTGCAGACCGTTCAGCTGCGGCGCGGATAGCGGCCCACCGTCGGCGCTGAGCTCCAGCAGAAACCCGTCGCTCTGGAAGCCGCCGAAGCTGACGCACAGGTTGTTGATGGCCGGACCCGACGGCCAGGGCGTGGTCTTGACGATGTACTGGGGGCCGCCGCTGGTGGGCGGGTTGATGTACGTGTTGAAGGCCAGCTTCAGCTCGGTGGCGCTGGCGGTGCCGGCGGCGCTGAGCACGCGCAGCCCGCTCACCGTCGAGCGTCCGTTCGCCGATCCGTTTCCGTTCACCACGCCGGCCGCCACCACCACCGGCCCGCCCAGGCCCGGCGCGCCGCCGCCATTGTCGACGATGAGCAATTCTTCCAGCAGTCGCGTGGGCAGCAGCAACGGCCGCGCGTCCTCGGCGATCACCACGTCGGCGGCGCTGGTGACGGTGAACCCCGCGGCGCCCAATCCCGGCGGCACGATCGGCACCGTCAGTGCCGCCAGCAACACCTGATTGCCTTGATCGGTCGCCGCCAGCCCGCCGCCGCCCGTGCAGCCACCTTTGTCGCCCAGCCAGTTCGGGCGCCAGCGCGGTCGCAGCTCGGTCACCCACAGCCGCAGCGCCGCGCGCAAATAATCCGGCACCGCCGACGCCGGCACCGACAGCCCTGACGGCGGTGACGCTTCGATCAAGACCGGCTGCGGCCCCGGTGGCGGCGACACCATCGGCGCGGCCGCCGCATCCGCCGCCGCCCGCAACCCGTCGAGGAATTGCCCGATGGTCAGCGAGGCGCCGGCGTCTTCGGTGACGGCGATGTGACTGCGCAGCCACTGCACGAATTCGCGGTCGGCGTCTTCTTCCTGCTGCGGTGGCGGATCGAACGTCAGCTCCAGCAAGAAATCGTCGGCGGTGCGCGACGGCTTGGTCGAATCACCCTCGCTGCGGCAGGGCTCGCCGGCGATGGGCACCGGGTCGGTCTGGCAGTCGCGGTACGAGACCACCACGTACAGCGGCAGGTCGAAGACGTTCGGGTTGCTGGTCGGCAAGCGGCGCTTGACCACGTCGTCGGTGCGCGCCGCCAGCCAGTCGTTCAGCGACGCGCACTGGGTGGGCGCCACCCGGATCAGCTGGCCCCGCGGATTGATCGCCACGCCCGGCGCGATGACGATCTCCGGCCCGCGCGGCGGTCCGTCGTCGCGCGCCGACACCCGCAGCCCCCACGCCGTGCCATAGCCGACGAGATCGCGCGTGGTCCAGCGCAGGCGCTCGGCGTGGTAGGCGTACTCTTGATTCAGATCGTCGACACCGAGAACCATGCCTAGCTGGAAGCTGACGTGCTTGGTGGGATCCGGCGCGGTGGCGCTGGGTTGCACCTGGTTGGCGCAAAGGCAGCTCATGATCTCATCTCCTCGGGTTTCCTGCGGGATCGCAGCGGGATGGTGCCCAGGATCGGGCGTTCGGACTCGCGCTCGGGCGGCGTGGCGGCGAGGTGGCTTTCAGCCAGGAAGGCCTGGCCCAGAACCGTCGGTGGCATCAGCTCGGGCGCGCGGCTGCTTTGATCCAGCAGCGTGTCCACCGCCAGCCGCGCCTCGCCGACGCGGAACATGGCCCAGTAGAACTTGACGTCGAACAGCGTGTGCGCCGGCTTTTCCAGGTTGATGATCCGGTTGGCCAGATCGCGCCGCTGCTGGTGCAGCTCCAGCGCGAACGCCTCGCGCGCCGGCACCGGCAACAGCACGGTGAAGCGATGCCCCTGGCTTTGCATCGACACCGCCAGCGACTGAAAATCCTGCCAGTCGCGCAGCGGCGCCCCGTCGGGCGGCAATGTCGTCGGCAGCGGCCGATCGGAGAACGCCGTCGCGCTGGCGCCGTACGCCAGGTTGTAAGAGCCGATGCGCCGGTAACGCCGGGCCAAAAAATCCCGCCAGGCCGACGTCGGTCGCGCGCCGTCGGTGGGAACGAAGCCAAGAACGTCGGCGGCGAATTGTTGCCAGGCGGTGGCCGTGGCTTCGTCGGTGGGGGCGGTGAGCGGAAAATCCGCCACGGCGGTCACCAGGCCGGCCGCGTGCTGGTACTGCGTCCAGCGATCCAGCAGCGCCGCCCGCCCCTGCGCGGCGATCCAGCGCTGGCCCGTGGACAGAAAGCGCCCGCCGCCCAGTTGAAATTGATACCAGTCGAACAGCGGCGCACCGTCGGCTGGCAACGTCGTCGGCAGCGGCACGTCGCCGACGGCGGTGACCGCGGCCTTCCAGGCGTCGTTCAAGGTCGCCGCGTCGGCATAGCGCGCGGACAAAAACGTGGTCCAACTGGCGGCGTCGCCGCGGCCCGCGGTCGCCGACAGCGACAGCACGTCGCGCAGAAACTGGTGCCACAGCGGGGCCGTGCCGTCGGTGGGCTCGAAGACCGGGAACGTCGCCAGTGACGCGGTCACACCGGCGGCCGCCAGCGCTTGCCGATAAAGCTGGGCCAAAGCCGCGCCGCCTTGCTCGGGCGTCCACGGCGGCGGCACCGACACCTGACGGATCCCCGACTGCGGCGCCGGATCGCCCAGCGCCAGCGGCGGCAGCGAGCGCAGGCGAAACCACTCGACGATGCGAACGCTGCCCGGCGCCACCATCGACGGGTCGGCGGCGAACAGATCGTCGTCCACGCAGTCGTCGATCACCAGGCGCAGCGCCGTCTGCAGCCCGCGCACGGTGCCGCGCGTGCGAAAGAAGCTCATCGCGTGGCGAAGGAACAGGCGCCGTTTGTCCTCGCTCCAGGCCGGATCCAGCGCGACGCCGAACCAACCAGCCAGCCAGTCCAGCGCCTCGGGCGGGGCGGTGCGCGCGTCGAACAGGGCCTGCGCCGCCGCCATGCGATCCTCGATGGAGGTGAACAGCCCTTCGAGGTTCGACAGAAACCGATCGAGGAACGACGCTGACTGCGCGTCGTCGCGATAGGCCGCCGGCAGGTACTGCGCCAGATAGGAAAAACGCGGGTACCAGATGCGCAAGGCGCGCAGCCGCGGGGTGGTTCGCCCGTCGCCGCGCAGGCGAATGCGCAGCTGCAGCCAGCGGCCCCGGGCGCGCTGGAACAAAAGCTCGAACGTGCCGGCGTCGGCGGCGGCGCGGCCGTTGCTGGCGCCGTTGCTGGTCGTGTGGGGCGACGCGAAGGCCAGTTCGCGGCCGTCGGGGCGACGGCGGGGCAGCGGCTCGGGTGACCAGGTCGCGCGATCCAGATCGACGCGCTCGTCGGCGGTGCGGCTCCAGATCATCACCTCGGCCGTCGGCGACACGCAGCCGTCGAAAAGCAGGCGATGCCACACGCAGCCCGGCTCGACGCCGTCGAAGGCAGGCGTGTCGAAGGTTCCTTCGCGTTCAAAACGCGGGCGGCGTTGTTCGATCAGCGGCAGCCAGGTCTGCCCGTCGAAGTCGTAGTACGGCGCCCCCCCCGCCTGCACCAGCCCCTTGCCGGCAAAGCTGCGCACGGGGAGAAATGGCGCCGCCCCGTCGACGGTCACCGCGAAGGGCGCGTCCTGCCACGCGACGGTGAAGGCGAAAGCCTGTTCGCCACTGGCCGCTGGCAGGTACAGCCGATCGGCGACGCCCGCGCCATTGCCGGCGACAAACGCCAGGTCGGCGCCCAACGCCGGCGGCGTCGCCAGCGCCGACGGATCCAGCACCGGCGTCAGATCCAGCATCGCGCTGGCCAGGTGATCGCCCAGCAGATAGCGGTGCACCGTCGGCGGCCCGGCGCGATCCAGGATCAGCACGCTGCCGTCGGGCAATGCCTCGATGGCCACTGGATCGACGGCGGCGACCGGCGACGCCGTGCCGAGGGCGATGGCCGGCGGGAAGGTGCGCGCCGGCGGTCGCTCGTCGGCGGGATCGGCGTCGAGAGGACGAAAGGACTCGGGCGACAACAGCGCGCCCGGCAGCGGATCGATGACGCCCAGCTGGCGGTCCAGCGCCCAGTAACAACGGTTGGCGCGATCGAGGATGAACACGCCGCCCGCCGCGCGCGGCGCCATGTCGAACGGCGCGAACGGTTGCCCCGACGGCCAGCGCAGATGGCGCGGCGGTCCGCCGGCGTGCAGATCGAACACCAGCAGCCCGGGGTGATCCAGCGTCCCGACCAGCAGATAGTGATCGACCGTGACGCTGAGCCCGCCAAAGCGACGCGCCGGCGGCGCCGCCGGTGGATCCACCGGCCCGAAAGCGCCACGCGACGGCGCCACGGCGGCAGCGGCGAGGGCCGCGCTGTCGTCGATGGGCCAGAAGACCGACCGGGCGTTCGAGCCCACCGATCGCACCATCAGCCGCGCGCCGTCGTCGTCGATCCAGTACCAGTTGCCGTACCGATCGCGCGCGGCCCCACGCCGCCGATCGGCCGGATCGCCGGCCGCAGGCGGCGCGGCGGTCTGAAACTGGAACAGCAGCGGTCGCAGCCCGGCGCTATCGCCCAGCGCGATCGTCGCCGGTGTCTGCGCCGCGCAGCGCGCCCAGTCGGCCGCGCCCTGCAGCAGATGGAACCGCGTCCCGTTGACGTCCATCAGGAGCAGTCCTCCGGAATCACCGGCACAGGCACCAGCGACGACGGCGTGGTGGTGCCGGTGTCGTCGACGGGCGGCGGCGTGTCGCCCACGCCAACCTCGACGGCCACCAGATACGGCAGCTGCAAACCCACCAGGGGGATGGGATCCAATTGCGTCACCTGCTTGGCGTCCGTCGACGTCGCCGGCAGCGTGACTTGATAGACGTTGACCGGGTGGACGAACTGCACGCCGGGCACGCGGCTGGCCACCGCTTGCAGCTCGAGGCCGATCACCGATTTGCCCAGCGGCCAGCCGCGCTGGGTGGCGGCGTCGGCCGGCGTCGACAGCAGCGCCGCCCGATCATCCAGCAGGCTGGTGCCCGGCGGCGGCAGCGGCGACAGAAAACTGGTCAGCGCTTCTTTCACCGCCTCGGTCACGTCGGCAGCGGCCAGTCCCGGCACCACCTCGATGGCCAGCGCCAGCTGCACCGGCACGTAGGTCGGCCCGCGCAGCACGAGCTCTGTCGTCACAAGGCGCTTCGGCTCCAGCCAGCAGGCCACGGCGTCCAGAAAAACAACGTCGGGCTCCGGCGCGGACGGCTGCGTCGGATCGCTCTGCGGCAACAGCATCAGCGTGACCACGCCGGCGGCGTCGCCGGGAAGGTTGGGCGACAGATCGGGATGAAACGCCGGCAACACCTCGACGCGCCCGACGGCCACGCCCGGCGTGCGCAACGCCAGCACCTCGTAGTCCTCGACGTTGACCAGCCGATCGCGGTGCTGCAGATAGCGCGGGATCTGTTTTTCGGCGTCGTCGACGGATTCGGCGTCGGCGCCGCCCCAGGTCGACACGGCGTTGGTGACCGTCCAGCCGCTGGGCAACGCTGGACTGGCCGCGATGGCGCCGGGGCCGAGATTCCCGGCCTTGCCCACGCCGAAGTCATAGTCGGCGCGGATGCGCGCCCCCACCGACGGCCGCGCGCCGTGCACACCGTCGCCGAACCGCACCAGGCCCGCCTCCGCATCGACGGTGTAGACCTGGGTCAACGCATTCGGGACCGCGGTGATCCCGGGCGGCAGCGACGGATCAGGCGCCGGCACCTCGGGACCAGCGGCGAAGAGATCGTCGATCTCCTGCCACACCTGCGGCACAGCGTCGGGCAGATCGGGGGTGACGGTGATGACGACGGTGGCCGGCAACACCGGCCGCTGCGACAGCGTCACCGACTGATCGGGATCGCCGGTGCCGTCGGGCAACACCTCGGCCGAGACGTGGGCGCGCTGGGTGACGGACGCGCAGTTGATCCCCATCCACAAGATCGGCACCGGCGAGCGCACGCGCAGCCAGGTGATGAGACGCGCCGCCTGCTCGGTGTCGTCGATCGACGGCGGAAAATCGCCGACCCCCGACTCCAGCGCGTGCATGTTGCTCCACAGCGACAGCGCCGCTGGACTGTTCGGCAGCGTCACCTCGACGACGCCGGGACCGGACAGCACGTCGGAGACAAAGCGCAGCGGCAGCGCTTCGTAGGCGGGGACGCGCGCGCCGACATCGTCGGGCAAAAGGCCGCCAGGCGGCAGCTTGGGAATGAACACGCGCAGGTTGCCGGTGGCGCCGTTGCTGGCGGTGCCGGTCGGCAGAAGCTGACGGCCCTCGTCGGGCAGCGACGGCACCACGCCCAGACTCAGCGTGCGTCCGGCCAGTTGCCGGCGCACGTCGTCCAGCAAATCTTTTTCTGTCGGCCGGGCCAGGACGGCGATCCACACCGACTTGTCGATGGCGTCGTCGGGCGACACGCCGTCGGCGGGCATGGGCGCGGTTTCATAGAGCCCGACCGCCGTCACCGGCGGCGGCACCGTCTGCGACGCGTACAGCATCTGGTAATACGCCAGCAGATCCGGACGATCGACAGCGCGTTTGAAGTACATCTGCGCCTGCACCGGCAACACGTCCAGGCCGCGCGTGGTGCGAAACGGCGTCTTGCCCGCGACCACGCTGATGTCGCTGTTGAGGGTCAGCGTGGTGAGCGGCCCGCGGTCGTCAGCAAAGGTGACCAGCCCATTGGCCGACGCTGCCGGGTGCAGCGGGATGCCCAGCAGGTTGAGAAACTTCAGCCGATTGCGTTCAGGAATCTGGTTGGCGACGTAGATGTCGTTCTCCAGCAGGAACGCCGCCAGCTCGAGGATGGTGATGCCGGGATCGGAGCGGTTGAAGTTCGTCCACTCGGGATTGTGAATGGGGATGCGCCCGATGAGCTGGGCCACCAGATCGTTGAAGGTGCGGTTATCAAGGCTAGGCGCTGGAATCGGCACGGTGGTGGTTCCTCAACCGCTCAGGGTGACTTTCACGTTGATCTGCTCGCGGGTCTGGGTGGCGATCAGGCGATAGGTGATGGTGGCGATGGCCGCCTGTGGATCGCCGGGATCGGGATCGACGTCGACGGTGTCCAGGCCGACGCGCGGCTCCCACTGTTGCAGCGTGCGGGTGATGCGATCCTTGATCGACTGGTGCGTGGAGACGGTGTTCGGCTCGTAGAGCATGCGGTCGAGACCAGCGCCCATATCGGGGATGAACAGCCGTTCGCCCGGTCGGGTCATCAGCAGGATGCGGATGGCGTCGCGCACGTTCTGCTCACCGACGGAGAACGCCATCCGCCCGTCGGCGTCGATGCGCGGCGGAAAGGCGATGCCGCGACCGAACAGCGTGCCGGGATCGGTCACAGCTCCACCCGGATCTTCGGGAAGCAGATCTTCACGAAGGGCAGCCACCAGAACACGATGTTGAGGAGGTTCAGAAAGATGAAGAGGATGATCATCGCGCAGATGGTGATGATCGGGATGGACAGCGAGAACCCGCCGCAGTCAAAGCCCGGGCCCTCGACGCTGTCGTTGATCTTGCCGATGCCGGCCACCTTCTGGCGAAGCGCGTCCGACAGCACCAGCTTCACGCTCTTGCGAAACTGGCGCAGGCCTTTGACGCTGGGATCAAAGGGCATGGCGATGCGGATCGGGCGCGACGGCGCGTCGGGATCGAAGTACGGCGCCAGCACGAACGCCTCCGATGGAACGCTGACCACGTCGGCGTGCAAAGGACCGCACACCGGGCGCTGATAGACCATCCGCATGACGTACTTGGTGGTGCCCACCGTCTGAACCTCGACGGGAACATTGGCGATGGTCACCTGCGTGGCCTCTTCCAGAGCGGCGGCCAGGTGATCGTTGAAGTCGCTGATC
>DASXQB010000173.1:0-8551 GCA_036493295.1 Polyangia bacterium
TCGGATGCCATGCGGCGACGAAAGCAGCCAAGCGGCCCACCACGCCGAATTTGTCGCGCCGTCCAAGCCGCGCGTCCAGCCTCGGTTACCGCTCGTCCCGTGTCGCCTCCGAGATCGGGTCAATTCGATAGTGGTCTAGCGTTCGTTCGGCACCGACGGAGGCGGCAACTCGGCGCGGTCGGATTGAGCGCGGGCGGGGCCGGTGTACAGCATCTGGCCGCGCGCGGCTTCGTCCTGCTTGGGGGCCAGGTTCTGGCGATAGGTCTTCGAGACGATGGCCGCCTCCTGTGAATCCAGGCCCTGCTGCGTGCGCTGGGCGGTCATCGCCGCGCTGGGGTTGGCCACCTGGCGCGAGAAGGCTTCGCGATAGGCGCGCCCGTTTGAGTCGGTCAGCTTCGACCGATCGCAGGCCGCGCCGCCGAGCGCGAGCGCGGCGATAAAAAGAACGACCGGCGCCAGCCGGCTTTTCGTAAGCGTCATTGGCTGACCTCTTTCTTCACCGGCGTGGCGGCCAGCTCGGGTGGCAGGTCCTTGCCCAGCAGCTCGGCGATGTGGACGAGATTGGTGTGCACCTTGACCGACGACGGATCCAACCGCGCCGCTTCGCTGTACATGTCGAAGGCGTTTTTCAGATCGCCGTGGCGTTCGTAGGCGAAGCCCAGGTTGTTCCTCGATTCGGCCGGCGAGCCGCCCATGTCGAACTCGTGCGAGGCGCGCCGGAAGTCGCCGCGCGCGGCCAGGGCGAAACCGAGGTTGGTGCGCAGGCGACGGTTGGTCGGGGTGAGGCGCGTGGCCTGCGAATAGAACTGGATGGCGTCCTGGAATTTTCCCCGCAAAAACAGGGAAAAACCCAGGTTGTTCAGATAAGCCGCGTTGTTCGGATCGCGCGTGACGGCGGCGCGGTGCTGCTTTTCGGCGTCCACGGGGCGCTGATCGATGTCGTACAGGATCCCCAGCGCGGCGTGCGCTTCGGCCGAACTGTCGTCGAGGTGAATCGCCTGCAGCAGGTCGGCCTCCGCTTCGGCGGTCAGGCCCTGTTCGCGGTAGATGGTGCCGCGCAGGACCAGCACCTCGGCGTCGTCGGGACGGTTGCGGTGCAATTCGTCGGCATAGGCGAAGGCCGCCGGCCACTGCTGGCGCGCCACCAGCTCGCGGGCCAGGTTGCGGCGCGCGACGTAGGTGTCGCCGCGCAAGCTGCCTTCCTGGTGGACGCAGCCGCCGGCCAGCGCCGGCACCGCCGCAGCGACCACCAGCATCAGCGCCGACGCCAGCGCGGTTTCGTTTCGTTTCATGGCGTGCCTCCGAACGCTTGTTTGATCATCACCACCGCCGGACCCATCACCACCGCGATCAGCGACGGCAAGATGCAGAGCACCAGCGGAATGGTCATCTTCACCGAAACCATCGCGGCCTTTTCCTCGGCTCGCTGCATGCGTTTGACCCGCATGCCGTCCGAGTGCACGCGCAGGGCCCGCGCCACGCTGGTGCCGAAGATGTCGGTCTGGATCAGCATGGCGGCGAGGGCGCGCAGATCCTCCACGCCCGTGCGCTCGGCCAGCCGGCGAAAGGAATCAGCGCGCGGGATACCGGCCTGCACTTCAAGAAACGTCTGGTTCAATTCCAGCGCCAGCACCGGCGACGCCAGTGTCATTTCTTCCGAAACGCGGGCCATGGCGGCGTCCAGGCCCAGGCCGGCCTCCACGCACGTCACCATTAGATCCATCGCGTCGGGCAGCGCGCGCTCCAAGCCCTGCTGCCGCTCCTTGATCTTGCTGTTCAAGACAAAGTTCGGGACCCAGAAGGCCAGACCGCACAGCCAGACGGCGATCACCACGTCGATGGGAAAAGCCATCGGCTTGGCTCGGTGGCTGTTGAGCTGCAAAAACAAGAGCGGCAGCACCGGCGCCAAGAAAATCTTCAGGCCAAGAAAAATTTCCAGCGCCCGATCGCCGCGGTACCCGGCGCGGACCATGTTCAGCCGGGCGCGCGACAGCTCGACGGTGTCGCTGGGGCGAGCCAGCTTGGACAGCGGGCGCAGGATCTTGTCGAAGGCCGAGACCTCCTCTGCTTCGCTGATGATCGGGTTGCTGCCGTCTTCACCGCTGCGATTGCCCACGCGCTCCAGGCGTTCGACCACCTGATCGCGGCGGGAAAGCAGCGCGCGCAGGCCCAGCGCCACCGCCACCACGAACACCATGCCGGCGCCGCCGGCCATCAGCAGATCGGTGTTCACGCCCGCCCCACCTTCACACCGTCACCTTGGCCATGCGCCGCATCCACAGGAATCCCAGCGCCCAGCTGACGATGGCGTAGGCGAGGACCATGTGGCCCAATTTTTCGGTGATCAGCAGGCGCGCGTACGGCGGGTTGGTGGCGGAGATGAAGATGCCGGTGAGGATCGGCAGCGCGCCCAGGATGTAGCTGGACATGCGTCCCTCGGCGGTCAGCGTGTTCAGCTTGCCGTAAAAGCGATAGCGCTGGCGAACGGTGTCGGCGATCTTCTCGATGATCTCGACCAGGTTGCCGCCGGTCTCTTTCTGCACGATCACCGAGACGGCGAAGATCTTGAGGTCGCGGTTGCTGGGCGCGCGCTTGGTCATCTGGGCGACGGCCTTCTCGAACGGCAGGCCCAGGTTCTGTTCCTCGAAGGCGCGGGCAAATTCCACGCTGATGGGCGGGGCCATCTCGTTGGCCACCATCTTGAACGCGCTGCCCAGGGCGTGCCCCGCGCGCAGCGAGCGGGCCATCATGTCCAGGGCGTCGGGCAGCTGCTCGGTGAGCTTGCGGCTGCGGCGTTCGCGCTTCATCACCGTCAGCATGTACGGCAGCGGCAAGCCCATCGGCACCAGGGCCAGGGCCACCATCGGGCCACCGCCGACGATCAAGCCCACTGCAAACGCCGTCAGGGCGCACAGAGCGCAGTAGCCCAGCAAGCGGCCGACGGTGATGCCGGACTCGGCCTGCTCCAGCAATTCCTCCAGGTGGCGCGACAGCGACCAGCCGCGCAGCAGCTCGTCGAGGACGCGGTTGCTGGAAAGTTTTCCCTCGCGCAGCAGGCCGCTTGAAGCCGCGGTGCCCGAGCCCAGCGAGCGCAGGCGGCGCTTCAGCTCGTCGGCGCGGCGATCGCGGATAAAGCGGGCCGTCGACACCACCGCCTGGGCCAGCACGACGGCGGCGAAGCTGACCACGACGATGAGGATGGTCCGCATCGCCGCGCCCTACCCCGCCGCCATGTGCGGACGAAGGACCTCGGCCGGATTGATCCCGTAGCGTTCGATCCGCTCCATCACCTTCGGCCGCACGCCCAAGGAGCGGAACTCGCCCAGCACCTTGCCGTCGGCGTCGATCCCGCGCTGGTCGAAACGAAACAACTCTTGCGAGGTGATCACCGCGCCTTCCATGCCGATGATCTCTGAAATGCTGGTGATGCGGCGCTTGCCATCGAGGCCGCGCGTCAGCTGGATGATCACGTTCAGCGCGCGCGAGATGGTCTGCCGCACCAGCGCCTCGGACATCTGGATGCCGCCCATGCCGACCATCGCTTCGATGCGCGACAGGGCGTCGCGTGGGGTGTTGGCGTGCACGGTGGTCATCGACCCTTCGTGGCCGGTGTTCATCGCCTGCAGCATGTCCAGCACCTCGCCGCCGCGGCACTCGCCGATGATGATGCGGTCGGGGCGCATGCGCAGGGCGTTCTTCACCAGATCGCGGGCGATGATCTCGCCGCGGCCTTCGATGTTGGGCGGGCGGGTCTCCAGGCGGACGACGTGGCGCTGCTGCAGCTGCAGCTCGGCGGCGTCTTCGATGGTCACCACCCGTTCACCCTCGGGGATGAACGACGAAAGCGCGTTCAGCATGGTGGTCTTGCCGGTGCCGGTGCCGCCGCTGATGAGGCAGTTCAGCTTGGCTTTTACACAGGCGCCCAGGAAGGCGACCATCTCGACGGTGGCGCTGCCGATGGTGACGATGTCCTTCACGCGCAGCGGTTTGCCGCCGAAGCGCCGGATCGACATCACCGGCCCGTCGATGGACAGCGGCGGGATGATGGCGTTGACGCGCGAGCCGTCGGGCAGACGGGCGTCCGCCATCGGCGATGAATCGTCGACGCGGCGGCCGACGCGCGAGACGATGCGGTTGATGATCTGGGTCAGGTGGTCGTTGTCGCGAAAGCGAACCGCGGTCAGCTCCAGTTTTCCGCGCCGTTCGATGTACACGGTGTTGAACGTGTTCACCAAGATGTCCGAGATGGTGTTGTCGCGCAGCAGCGGCTCCAGCGGGCCAAGGCCGGTGACCTCGTCGAGAAGCTCCTCGACCATCTGATCGCGCTCGGTGCGGTTCAGCGGCAGCTCGCTGCCGGCCAGCAGCCCGGCCAGGATCGCCCGCAGCTCGTCCAGCAGCTGCTCGCGCGGCAGCTGATCGATGGTCTTGAGATCCAGCTTTTCGATCAGCTTGCCGTGCAGTTCGTGCTTGAGGCCCTGATAAACCTCGACGGTGATCCCGCCGTGCTGCGGGCGCGCTTCGGACAGCGTGGACAAACCGTTGGCGGGCGTGTGCAGGCGCGGCTGCTGAGCACCGGCGCCCGGACCGCCGGGGCCCTGGCCCTGGCGCAGGCGATCACGCAGTCCCATCGGCGACCTTCTTGCTGCCAAAGATGGTTCCCAAGATGCTGGCACGGCGCACGCGCTCTTTGCGCTCACCGGACAGCAACGGAACCAGCTCGTCGATGTCCTGGGTCAGGCGAGCGCGCGGCGCCACGTCGCCCAGCAGCATGCCGCGGTTGATGGCGTCGATGACCGAGACGAAGTCGTTGCTGATGGTGTGGGCCACCGGCAGCTTCAGCGTCTCGGCGATCACCTCGGTGGTGATCTTCGACGACTTCTGGAACCGGTTCAGCACCAGCTTGATCTTGGTTTCGTCGTAGCCGAGGCGGGTGAACAGATCCAGACAGCGCTGGCCGTTGCGCACCGCCGGCACGTCCTGGGTCATCACCATCAGCAAGAACTGGCTGGCGTCCAGGGCGGCCAGGGAGATCTCGTCGAAGCCGCGCACGCCGTCGATGATGACCTTCTCGTAGTTTTTTCGGAGAAACTGGATCAGGCCAACGATGTCGGTGGCCTTGATCTGATCGGCCTCTTCCATCTTCCCGCTCTGGGCCAGCACGTTGACGCCCGAGCTGTGCTTGGTCATCGACGATTCCAGCAGATCGCGATCGAGGCGGGTCATGTTCGACACCACGTCGCTGATCGAATAGCCGCCGGTGACGTCCATGAACGAATGCACGTCGCCGAGGTGCAAATTCAGATCGACCAGGCACACCCGCATGCCCTTCTTGGCCATTGACCCGGCCAGGTTGGTGGCGATGGTGGTGGAACCGACGCCGCCCTTGGCGCCAAAGCAGGTGATCACCGTGCCCAGACCGTCGGCGTGCTCGGCGCTCTTGGCCTGCGAGCGAACCGCCGTCCGCAGCTCTTCGTGGTCGCTCTCCAGCACGAACTCGCGCGCACCGGCGCGCATGGCCCGCAGGATCAGCTCAGGATCCTTCGTCGGGCTGACCACGATGACCACCCCGCCCGAAGCGGTGATGTTGTGGATCAAACCAAACCGTTGCGGCGTCTGCGGGCTGATCGCCACCAGCGCGGTGTTCGAGCGCAAGCGGCGCATCTCGTCGGGCACGAGCTCGGCGGGAACGTTGAGACGGGTCAGGTTGGCCACGTCCTTGAGCGCCTTGCGCAGATCCACATCTTGCGCGTCGGTCGCTCCCAGCAGCAGGACACTTGGTTTTTGCATGATGCCCTTCGCCCTCCCTAGCGAATGAATCCCAGCTCGCCGGTGGGTCCGCGGCCGGCGCGGGCCTCGAATGTCGGGTGTGTGTCGGCCGAGGCGTGCGGCGCGGTTCCTTTGCCGGGCGTTGTCGGCGCGGCCTCGACCGGCGGTTCTGGCTTGGCGCGCGTCCCGCTGCCTTCGCTGCCCAGCAAGAAAAGCTCGAAGTCGTTCGGGTCGTTCAGCTCGTCGTCGGTGGGCAGGGGCGGCACCTCGTGCGGGGCCAGCGGCTTGGTCAGGCGCGCGGTGATCACCACCAGCAGTTCGGATTCGTCGCGCTGGTAGTCGACCGAGCGAAACAGCGCACCCAGCACTGGCAGATCGCCCAGCAGCGGAATCTTGTTGATCTGCGAGCGCACCTTGTTCGACAGCAAGCCGGCGATGGCGAAGCTTTGCCCGTCGGACAGGCGCACGGTGGTCTCGCTTTGCCGGGAGATCAAACCGGGGATGGAAAAACCGCTGACCGTCACCGACCGCGACGGATCGACGTCGCTGACCTCGGTCTGCAGCTTCAAATGCAGGGTCCCCGCGCCGATCACCGTGGGGACAAAGTTCAAGATGATGCCGAACTTCTTCCACTGCACCGTGATGGCGCCCAGGCCAGTGGCCATCGGAATGGGGAACTCGCCGCCGGCCAGGAACTTGGCCTCCTGCCCGGACATCGCCACCAGGGTCGGCTCGGCCAGGGTCTTGGCCAGGCCTGACGATTCCAGCATCGACAGCATGGCGGAGAAGGGGAACGACGGTAGCCCGGAGAAAAACAGGGAGAACGCGCCGCCCGCCACCGGCGGCGCGATGGCCGGCAGGTTGCCTCCCGTGCCGGGGACGCTGAGGAACTGCCCGGGGGTGGTGCCCGACGCGGTCACACCGCCGACGAAGCGGCCGGCGGCGTCGGAGTGAAACAGGTTGAGGCCCATCTCGCGCAGCGCCGAGCGCGAGACCTCGGCGAACTTCACTTCCAGCTGAACCTGCTGGTTGCCGGCCACCCGGATCAGGTTGGCCACCTTCTCAGCGTGCAACTGGGCCACCTCGGCGGCGCGCTCGGGCACGCGCACGTCGGAGGCCTCGCCCGACAGCACCACCAGATCGCCGGCGGCGGACACCGTGATGTGCTCGTCGGGGAAAAGGTCTTTCAACTGCCGGCGCAGGCCGTCCAGGTTGCGCGCCACCGACAGCGCCAGCACCAGCGGCTCGTCGTGTTTGTTCCACAAGGTCAGATCGGTCACCCCCACCCCGCGCGCGGTCATCAAAAGCTGCGTCGGCGTGATCACCTTGAGATCAGCGACCTTGGGATCGGCGACGGAGACCCGGCCGATGGCTTCGGACAGAACCAGCAGGCGGTTCTGGCCGACTTCCAGGGCCAGCGACTTGGCGGCGCCGACCTCGCGGTCAACGCGGATCTGCGGCACGTTGTTCATCTCGGCGGCCAGCACCTGCCGCGTCGATATCAGAATCAGCGCGCCCAGCAGCGCAGAAAACAGCGGACCCCGGTAGTGGAAGAGCATGGCTTCCTACTTTTTCTCCTTGGCGTCGAACTTCCGCTCTTCGAAGCGATCGCCGCGCAGGATCTCCACCACGTCGTGGTTGTGATGGCCGGCGTTGGGATCGGGGGCGGGCGCGTGGTGCACGACGCTGTGTCCGCGGTGCGACGGCACCGCCGGCGCCGGCGCGGCCGCCAGCGGCGCGACGAAATCCACCGCCGCCGGACGGGCCGGCTCCAGCGAATGCGCGCCATCGGCCAGCAGCCCCGACGGGAAAACCCCTTCGGTGACCACCGCCTGATTGTCGGTCCAACTTCGCAGGGTCAAAAGCAGGCGGCCTTCGGCGCCGGCCAAGGCCAGCTTTTCAGACTCTTCCGGGTTCACCAGCAGCGTGGCGACGGTGACCGGGTTGGCCTGGTTGCGGTTGCGATCATCGGAATCGATCTCCTTGCCCACCGCCAGCACCTTCACGTTCTGCAGGATGACCTTCGACGTCGGCTCGGCATCGGGTGGGCGCGAAGGTCGAATGGTGACGATGACGTCGACGCGATCTTCCGAGTGAATGAAGCCAGCCACGCCCACCACGTCGTCGACGCGTACCGCGACGGCGCGCATGTTCTGGGGGATCAGCGCGGCCAGACCGTTGCCGGCGTCCTTCGCCGCCAGCTTGCCGGGCAGGATGGGCTCGCCTTCCAGAACGCGCGAGGTGACGATGCGATCGATGACGTCCTTCAGATCGTGCAGCGCCCCGGGCGGAGCGTTGTTCGCCGGCCAATCAACCAGCTTGACCTGCTCGGCCTTCAGTTTGGTGGCCAGCGGCAGATCCGCGACCGCGACGGCGATCTTCACCATCGGCGTCGACGTCGTCACCGGGCGGTGATCGAGATAGCGGGTGATCATCAGCGCGGCCATCAAGCCGGCCACGATGGTCACCAACCAGAAGACCGCCGCCCGCGCGCCCGAACGACGGGTGCCGCTCTCGGCGGCGCGCCGCAGGCGGCTGGCGTTTCCAAGCGGATCATTCGCGGCCACAGGGGCTCCTGTCTTTGAAGGTCAAGGTGATGAAGTCCAGCAGCATCACGAACCCCACGGCGCCAACAGCGCCAGCGCGCCGCCGACGGCCACGGCGACTCCGTACGGCACCGACACGCGCGCACCGCCTGCCAGTGCGCCACCGCGGCTGATGGTCGGCAGCTCTTGCATCAGCGCGGCACCGATCAGGTTGCCGTTCATCTCGCGCCGAGCGGCCC
>DASXQB010000174.1:0-17505 GCA_036493295.1 Polyangia bacterium
TCCGGTGCTGGGCGGGACGTTGACGGGCGGCGTGCAGGTGGGGATGGCCCCGCCATGGTTGATGGTCAGGACGCCGGCGTCGACCACCTGCTTGGCGAACAGCGATCCCCAGACCACCGTCACGCCGGCGAAGGCCAGGTCCGCCGTCGGTGCGTAGATCGAGCCGAAGAACTCTTGCAGGCCGGCCCCGACCGACACCCGATCACTGCCGCCGATGAACAACCGGAACGACGACGGTGACTGGCGGTTGCCCAAAGGCGAAAAGCCGATCAGCCGGACCGCGCCCGAGACGTACAGATCCAGCGTGGCGCCCGATTCAAGCTTGATCGCCTGGGCGCCGATCTCGTCCAGGCTACCGTCCAGGTAGATGGCCACGTTGCCGCGGATGTCCAGCACGCCGGCGCCGATGTTGTGCACGCCCTTGAAGTAATAGCGGCCGGTGTCCAGCACCAGGCGCTGCACACCGATGGAGAGATCGGTGCCCGAGGAGATGGCGTGCGCGGCGTTGTCGTTCTTGCTGCCGGCCTGGGCCACGGCGCCCGCCACGTCGAACAAGGTCTGCGGGTCGCAGCCGCACGGTGGTGCGGCGGGCGAGTCGAAAGCGCCGCGTCCGCCGGCGATCTGCCGCGCGCCCAGGAACAGATCGGTGCCGCCCACCCGCAGATCGCCACCGACGGTGAGAAGGCCAGCGCCGGTGAGGTTCTGTTTCACCGCCAGATCCTTGCCCACCCACAACGCGCCGGCCGCCTTGAGGTTGGCGCCGCTGCGCAATGACCCGCCGATGTGCGCGCCGGTGGCGGCGCTCCAGTCTTTCCAGGTGACCCACGAGCCCGAAACGTCGCTGGCGTTGGCCACCGCGCTGGATCCGTTGACGCCGACCGAACCGTCGCCCGAGCCGCCACGGCCCACCTTCAGGAGGCCGACCTGCGTGAGGTCCTCGCACGTGCACAGAGCAAAGCTGAACGCGGTCGGCGGCGCGCACAGACCAGGATTGGCCGCGCGGGTCGGCGCGCCCGGATCAAGAGCGCCCCCCGTGCCTTCGTTGGTCGTCGCGGTGCCGCAACCGAATCCGAGGGCGAGGGCAGGAGCGAGGGCGAGTGTCGCGGACTTCATTCGGATCATGGGGGACCTCCGCTGAGGAGAAACAGCAAGTGCCGCGCCAGCGACGGTGGCGGCCGCGGGCCCGCGCCGGCCGCGGCTTCGGTAATCGGTCGCCCCTGTATCACCCTGTATCGTTGCGTATCAGAGACAGCTCGCGCCGAGCGGGCGTCGGGGCGGGGGTCGGATTTGATATCCTGTGCCGAGCCCGCATGCGCGTCACTCTTCTATCGCTGGTTCTCGTGACGCTGGTGCTGGCCGCGATCGACGTCTCGTGCGTCGATATCGGCTGGAAGGAAGGGATCGCTTGCTCCAGCGCCGGAACCTGCCCGGGCGCGATGACCTGCTGTCACGGCGCCTGTTACAACCACTGCCCCGCGACCACCGACGGTGGGGCGGACGCGCTGATGTGTCCCGCGGAGGCCGGCGGCTGCATCGGCTGCACGGTGGGGTGCGCCTGCACCTGCGGCACGCTCACGCGGACCTGCTGCTCGCAGCTCGGCGTCGGCACCTGCGGGTGCCTCTAGCCGGTGGCGCCGCGCCCGCTCAGAATCGCAGCAGCGCGCCACCGGTCAGGATGGCCGCCACGGCGGCGCTGCCGGCCGCCCAGCTTCCGATCTCCCAGTTGCGCGCGTCGTCGTGCAGCTGGCGTGCGCGATCGGAATAGCCGTTCGCCTGCTGTTCGTCGCCGAACTGATTCGCTCGCTGATGCGCCACCGCGTACAACACGCCGGCGCCGACCAGCAGGGCCGCGCCGGCAACCAGCACCGCGTACGCCTGGCTGCGGTGCGCGCGGGCCGGGGCCGCCAGCGGCGTGGCCGTGACGTGACGATCGGATTCAAGATCGACGGCGCTGGCTGCAGCGGGCGGGGCTGCCACCGACGGTGCCAGCCCCAGGCGTTGTTCGATGTCCAGGCGGCGGACGCGCGCCCGCTCGCGGGCTGGCCCGGGCGGCGCCAGCTCTTCCGCGCAGCGGGCCATCAGCAGCGCATCGCCCAGCGCGCCTTGTTCGCGCAGCACCACCGAAAGATTGCCGGCCGATTCGGAGCGTGGATCGGCTTCGACCAGACAACCGAACGCCGAAGCGGCGATGGCGTAGTCGCCGCGGCTGACCGCCTCGCGCCCGTCGAGATCCAGTGCCTGCAACAGCTGGCGGCGGCCGCTCTCGTCGGTGGGGACGGGGGCGCAGGTCAGCCCCGCCGGCAAACGCGGACACATCTGCGCCTGCGTGGCGCGGGCAGCGGTCACAGCGAGCACGGTCGTCAGCGCGGCGCAGGTTCGACTGATCGTTCGGACGCTCATTCAGCCGTTTCGTAAGGACTGCGTTCAAGCTCGTTGATGACGGTGTGGCGCCGGGGCGTGGGCGCGGCAGCGGTGTCGGACGCTGACGTCGCGGTTGCCGTTGCCGTCGGGTGGCGGCGATGGCCGTGGCTTGGTCGGGCGGGCGCGTGGTTGATTTTTTCTCGGGGCGGGCGTGGCGTTGCCGCCGCTGTCTGCGGAGCGAGCGCTGGTGCCGCGGGGAAAGCAGCGGGGTCGGGCAGAGTCGTCGTCGGCGCGGCGTTCGGGAGGGCGGCCGCCGCCGCGAGCGGCGGCAGGGCGGGCGCGAGCGAATGAACGGCCACCGCCGGATCGTGGCGCACCCAGTTGGTCAAAAGCGCGATCAAACCGACCACCGCCACGCCGGCTGTCATTGCCCACGGCCAACGCACACGACGATGGGTCGGCGGGTCCGCTAGATTGGTTTCTGCCGCCATCTCCGCCGCGCTGTGGTCTGCCACCGGCAGCGGCGCCGACGTGCCGCGCACGGTGCCTCCGTGCGACGGCTTGGCCAGCTCCAGCGCGGCCGCATCACCCTCGCGTCCGACGGTGATGGCTTGCCAGCGGAGCTTGCGATCGGGAAACAGTGCCCCCAGGTGGGCGGCCACCAGGCGCTCGGGTGAAGCCGGGCGGCCGTCGATGGAGGCCAGCAAGGCGTCGGCGAAGGACTCTCCGTCGGGGTAACGCCGGGCCGGCTCGCGGTCCAGCGCGCGCGCCAGCACGGTGGAGAGGCGCGGCGTGCGCGGCAGGGGCGGAATCGGAGCGGTCTGCACCGCCTGGATCGTCGCCGCGTCCGAATCGCGCCCGAACAGCGGCGCCCCGGCCAGCCATTCGTGCAGCACGACGGCCAGCGAGAAAAGATCCGACCGACCGTCCAGCCGGCCCGCGCTTTGTTGTTCGGGCGAGGCATAGGCCAGTTTTCCGCGCATCACGACGGTCCGAGTGGCTTCAGACAGGCGGACGCAGCGGGCGACACCAAAGTCGATCAGCTTGGCGGCGCCATCGAACGACAGCAATAGATTTTGCGGGCTGACATCGCGGTGGATCACCTCCAGCGGCGACGCGCCGTCGGTCAACGCGTGGGCGTGGTGCAAAGCGGAGGCGATCTCGGCGCCCACCCAGGCCACCAGCTGCGGATCGACGGCGATGCCCTGTTCACGTTCCGCACGCAGCAAATGCGCCAGCGATTCGCCGGCCACCAGCTCCATGGCCAGGAACCACGAGGTCCCGGCGCGCCCTACCTCCAGCACGCGGGCGATGGCCCGGTGGCGCAGGCGCAGGGAGATCTGGGCTTCTCGGCGAAAAAGCGAGACGAACGCTTCGTCGTCGGCCAGGTGGGGCAGGATGCGTTTGACCGCCACCAGCGATTGCATGCCGGGCAGCTCTCCGACGCGGGCCACGAACACCTCGGCCATCCCACCCGCGCCCAACCGCCCGAGCAGCTGGTATCGGCCCAGCGTGTCCTCGGTGTTGCGCGCCAGGACGCGATCTAAAGCGAGGAGCGTCGGCATGCAGACACGACCGCATCAATTTACCACACGCTCTGTCGGTTTCGCCGTCGGTCGCGGCGGCCATTGATTGCGTGATTACGCGCCGAAGGCGACGCGCCGGCAGCCTTGGGTGCGAACGTGGTCGTTCCAGCTGGCGCCGACGTCGGGACGGTGTCGGATGACCGACAGGCCGCGGGCGGCTTCCCGGACCTGGTCGGTCAGGCGGCGCCCTTTGTCGTCGTCGCCGAAGGCCAGCACCACGCTGACGCCGACCGGCAGCTCGCGCAGGACGTGGCCGACGAGCTGACGCTGCCGCGGCAACAAACGTCCCACCGCCATGTAGCAGGCCGATCGATCACCGTTGGCCTGTTCATAGCTGAGGGCATCGATCGGCCGCTCGACGAAGACCAGCTTCTTGTCGGTGGGACGAAAGCGGCTGATCCACAGCTCGCTCGGTTCAGCCAGCACGCGCGAGACATCGTTCGCGCTGCGCGCCTGCCCGAACCGCCACTGGTCGACGAGCTCGACGCGGATCCCGAACCGGCGCAGCAATTTACCCGCCGCCGCTTCGCCGCTGCTGGGCGCCCGCTGATCGACCGCCTGAAATTCGATGGTCTGCGCTTCCATCTTTTTCCCTCACAGAAGGAAACGCGCGTCGCCGGAAAGTTTCCCTAAATCACCTTTCCATCCGCGATCACGCCGTTCTTCGGCACGATCACGATCCCTTCGCGGATGAAGTAACCGTCGCCGTCGGCTTCCTTGATCCCCTCGGCGTTGACGATCTTCACGCCGCGCCCGATGCGAGCGTTCTTGTCGATGATGGCGTTTTCGATCACCGTCTCGGCGCCCACGCCGATGGGTGGGACGCCGGCCTTCTCGGTGGCGCGGATCTGTTCCAGTGTTTCGTATTCGTCGGCGCCGATGAGCAAGCTGTTTTGAATCTTGGCGGCGGCGCCGATGCGGCTGCGGATGCCGATCACCGCGCGGTCGATGGTGGCGCCGTGAAGGATGCAGCCTTCGGAGATGAGCGCGTTGTGGATGTTGCAGCGTTCGACCTTCGACGCCGGCAAAAACCGCGGGTGGGTGTAGATCGGGCTGCCGGCGTCGTAGAAATCGAACGGCGGAATCGCTTCGCACAGGGCCAGGTTGGCCTGAAAATAAGATTGGATCGTTCCCACGTCTTCCCAGTAGCCTTGATAGACGTGAGCCTGCACGCGCTTTCGCGGAACCGCGTCGGGGATCACGTGCCGGCCAAAGTCGACCAGTTGCGGATTGGCCAGCGCTTCTTCCAGAGCCTCGCGGGTAAAAATGTAGATGCCCATCGACGCCAGAAATCCGCCGCCGGCACCGGGAATTTGAGAGACCAGCCCGCCCAGGCGATCGACGGGCGGCTTCTCGTCAAAGTGGGTGATACGGCCTTTCGGGTCCATCTTCAGGATTCCGAACTGCGAGGTCACCGATTCCTCGACGGGGATCACCGCCACCGTGGCGTCGGCCTGGCTTTCGCGGTGGGTCTTCAGCATCTGGCGATAGTCCATCTGGTACAGCTGATCGCCCGACAGAATCAGCACGTCGCGCGCCGCTTGCCGGTGCATGTGGCGCAGGCTCTGGCGAACGGCGTCCGCGGTGCCCTGGAACCAGTTGCCGCCTTCGTCGGTCTGCTCGGCCGCCAGCACGGAGACGAATCCCGACGAGAAGATGTCGAACTTGTACGTTAATCCGATGTGCTTGTTCAGACTCTCCGAGTTGAACTGGGTGAGGATATAGATGCGCCGCAGATTCGAGTTCAGGCAGTTGCTGATCGGGATATCGATCAACCGGTACTTGCCGGCGATGGGAACGGCCGGCTTCGATCGCTTGTAGGTCAGAGGAAAAAGACGCGTCCCGCGTCCGCCGCCCAAGATCACTGCCAGCACGTCGTCCATGTCCGGCGGATATTCGCACGGGTCTCGCAGCGGCGCGAGACGCCGCTCGAGACCGGGAGTCGGGGCCAGGCAACCCGTAGCGCGGCGGTTCGGTCTAGCTTAGTTGGATGAGAGATACGCCCCTCGCGGCGTCGGTGGTCTCCGGACGGCGCGAGGGGTGTTCGATTATTTGATGGCCTGCGAAGCCGCTCCGGCGTCGCTGATGGTGACGGTGGTGGCGGGAATGTTCCAGCCGTCGACGACCACGGTGGCGGCGGTATCCAGCTTGGTGCCCGGCAGATAACGGGCGACCACGGTGCGCGTTTCCCCGGGCAAGAGCGACAGGTAATTGTCCTGCCACAACACCGGCAGCAGCTCTTCGTCCTGGCCTTGGCGCACGCCCAGATGCACTTGAAACGCCAGACCGCCGGTCGGGTTGCTGACGGTGACGGCGACCTGCTCGGCGCCGTCGTTGCCGGCGCGGCTGGCGCTGACGGTCAACTTGGCCGGCGCGAGTTTGTTCAGCAACGTCATGTCTTCGAAAGTGCCGATCGGCGCGATGGCGGTGTCCTTGACCTTGTTCCAGGCGATCGTCGACGGCGCGGCGGGCAGCCAGTAAAAGTTCGAGGCCAGGGAATTTCCGCCGGCGTCGGCCACCGTCAGCTTGACGAAGTAGACGCCCTTGCCGGCGGGAAAAGCCGGAACGGTCGCCACCCGCGCGCTGCTGTCGGCAGCGGCGTCAACCGTGACCTTGGTGGAGAAGATCTCCTTCAACGCAAAGTCGAAGGCCCGCGCGGTCACCATCAGACTCTTGGCCGCCGCTTGCCGGCTGTTCACCACGAACACGCCGCGATCGTCAGGCGAGAACAGCACGTGCAACGGTTGGCACGCCAGCTTGGTCCCGAAGTAACCGCCGGTCGGATAAAGGTAGTAGTCGTAAAGGTGCCAGAACGTCGACGGCCAGGCGCTGTTGATCAGCCACTGGATCACGCCGGTGGACGTGTACTTGTTGCGGCTGTACGCCTCGTACATGGCGCGCTGGCCGTCGTAGGCCATCGCCTGGGCCTTGCGTAGAAAATCATTCAGGTCGGTGGGCGCGCCGTAAGTCGCCTTCATGGCGGCGTGGAATTGACCCATGGTTTGAAAACGCTCGCCGGCGGCGTGATAGCCCCAGACGCTGTCCATCGGCCACAGATGCTCGGGCGGCAGCATCTTTTTCAGGCTCTCCAGCGGCGGGATGGCCGGGCCGGGGCCGGTCTCGGTGTTGAAGCCGAAGGCGCCGCCGAACCTGGTGCTGATCATTCCTTTCTTGGTCAGCAGCTTGCGCTGGTCGGAGAACCAGTAGCTGGGCGGTTCGTAATCGTAAGGCCCGGACATCTTCAGGCCCGAACGGCCCGTGACCTTGCTGTCGGCGTCGGCCGCCGAGTTCAGCACCACGTTCGGCCAGGCGGCGTCGGCCAGCGTCTTGGCGTACGCCGCCTCGACGTCGGCGGGCGGCGGTCCGTCGCTGCCGTTCATCCAGGAGATCATCGACGGGTGGCGGCGCAGGCGCAGCGCCTGCGAGCGCAGCTGCGCCGTCGCCACGTCCAGCGTGCCCGCCGGCCAGTCCTTCCATTTCTCCCAGATGTCGCAGCAGCACCAGCCGGCCATGATCAACAGGCCTTTTTGATCGGCCAGATCGAAGAATTCGTCGGTCTCGAACTGCGCTTCCAGGCGCAGCGTATTGAGGTGCATGTCCTGCACGTACGAAAGCTGCGCTTGCAGCCGCTGGCTGTCCGGACGAAGCAGCATGTCCTGCATCCAGCCGCCGCCGCGGATCAGGATGCGCCGGCCGTTGATGCGAAACAGCCGGAACCCGTCCGGCGTCATCTCGGACGTCACCTCGCGAATGCCGAAACGGATCGCTTGCTGATCGGAGACCGCCGCGCCACCAACGGCGAAGGTCGCCGCCAGATCGTGCAGGGCGGGTTGGCCCATCTCGGCCGGCCACCAGATCTTCGGTGCCTGCACCACCAGCGCCGCGAAGCGATCGGGCGCGAAGGTCACCCGCCGGCTCTCGTGCGCGGCCAGCGTCAGCGGCTGCTCCAGCGCCGCGCCGCCGTCGATGCTGATGCGGGCCACGCCGGCCACCGAGGCGTCGGTGCTGTTCTGAAGTTCCGCCATCACGGTCAGGCGGGCCTCGGCCAGCGCCGCGCTGGCAAAGTGGGTGACGACCTGAGGGTGGCGAACGCTGACCGGCCCGCTGGTGGTCAAATAGGCCGCGCCCCACAGGCCCATGTTCTTGTCGGGCGGCGTGGGGTTCCAGTCCACCCAGTTGATGCCCAGCTGCTTCTCGGTCGGCGCCGAAACGTCCAGCGCCAGCACGTTGGTCTCGCCCGGGCGCAGGTGGTCGGTGACGTCCAGGTCGTAGATGCGATAGGCGCCCTGGAGGTCCTTGTCGCTGGCCACCTTGTGCCCGTTGATCCACAGGTTGGCCCGATAATTGACGCCGCCCAGGTGCAGCCAGACCCGTTTCCCGGCGAACGCAGTCGGCAGACTGACCTCGGTGCGGTACCACCAGGCCACCGCATAGGGGCTGTCTTTTCGCATTGGGACGTTTGAGAAGGAATTAAGTCCGATCGGATACGTCATTCCTGGCAGCTTGCGCAGGTTCATGCCCCGATACAGGTCCTTGTACGCGCCGGCCGCCACCTGGACGGCCAGCACTGTCGCCGGCACCGCGGCCTGGTACCAGCCGGCGGTCGCGAACCCTTTCGTCGACACCGCCTCGCCGCCGGCGCGGACCCTGCGCGACGATTGCATGGACCAGCCGTCGCGGAGCTCCAGGCGGCCGGCCTCGCCGGGCTGCGCCGCCGCAACCGTGGCTGGCGCTCCGGCGACAACGGTCAGGACAGCCGCTACTGCGACCGTTCGGGAGCGAGAAAAAAAGCGGCGGAGGCTGCTCTTCGCTTTGGCGGACCAATGCATTTGGCTAGGATGCTATGCGAAATCGCCGTCGGCTCACGCTCATTTCGGCTCGGTGCCATCGCGCGTTTTCACTGTGAGGAGGGTGTTGGGGGTGGGGGCTGGGCAGTGAACCGCGCGTAGCGCAGTCGATGGGCAGCGACGGACGTCTCTGGTCGTGCGGGAGGTCTCCGAATGGCAGCAGCACAAATAGCGAGTGACCGGCTGGGCGGCCTGCCGATCTTGGCTGGACGAAAGCGATCGGGACCGCGCCTGGCGGCGCTGGATACCTTGCGCGGTGCCTTGCTGGTCTTGATCCTGGTCAGCCACGGCTTCGGCTTGCTGGCCGGCGCCGCCATGACCCGCACCAGCCGCGAAGCGATCGAGCTCCTGTTCGGCGTGGCGACGCCCAGCTTTGTCCTGATCAGCGGCACGCTGTTCGGATTCTTCCTGAAAAGCCGCGCCGACCTGTCCGACGTCTTCCGCGGATACCGACGGCGCGCCTGGCTGTTCTTCGGCCTGGGCCATGTGTTGCTGGCGGTCGAGCTCTACCCGCTTTACGGCGGCGGATCGTTCTGGGCGTTTTATCTGTCGCGCTGGTACATCACCGATTCGCTGGGGGTGGCGTTCTTGTTGATGCCGGCGGTGCTGCCGTCATTGCGCCCGCGCTATCGGGTGGCCATCGGCGCGGTCATGCTGCTGGTCAGCCGGCTGGACGTCGTGCTGCCGTGGTCGGCGGCGGGTTCGGCCAGGGTCATCGTCCTGCACCAGGTGTTCTTTGGGCGGCCGATCGCCACTCCCCGCTCGGTGTTCGATTGCTATCCGCTGGTACCGATCGTCGCCGACTTCATCGTGGGGTCGTTCATCGGCGACCGGCTTGCGCGGGCGCTGCAAGATGGGCGGCAGGGAATCGGCGGTTTTGTTCAGGAGGTGCGCCGGCTGATCCTGCCCTTGGCCTTGCTGTCGGCGGCGATTTGTGGAGCGTGGGCCCTGGTCGCTTCGCACTTTCCCGGCCACCCGGTGCTGCAGGCGCTGCTGTTTCCCGATCGGTCATTCTCGCTGTTTCCCGCTTACCTGGCCTGGTACCTGGGCGCGCTTTGCTTCTTGCTGACATACGTGGACGCCCAGCATCGGGCCGACGCGCCGGTGATTGGCGGCCTGGCCTTGCTGGGGCGGCGGTCGCTGTTCGTGTTCGTGGCCCAGTATTTCGTGGTCCAGACGCTGCCGGCCATGCTGGGCCATCGCTGGATGTCGCTGCGCGGTTTGATGCTGTTCTTGCCGTTTGCGGTGGCCGCGGTCTATGCGGCGACGGCGGCCTGGGATCGCTTGCGGCAGCCGCGCGCGCCGCGGGCCCGGCCCCCTACGCAAGTCACCGTCACCAGGTGACGGATTCGCAAGCGGCCGGCGAGCCCACCGGCGCGCCTTGCACCAGCGCGCCTTCACGGTATTCGCCGTCGGCCACGGGATGGCCGTCGTCGCTCCACTGCGTCCAGTGGCCGGTCTTGACGCCGTTTTGGTAGCGGCCCTCCAGCCAGCGCGAGCCATTCTTGTGCCACGACTGGTACGCGCCGCCCGGCCGTCCGCCGACGAACGGACAAAGCTGGCGGCGCAGGCCGCTGTCGTAAAGCTGGATCCACACCGTACGGCTGCGCTCGGCGCGGCTGGCGCAAAAGGCCACGTGCCCCGGCTGCGAGCGGGCGTGGTCAAGCTCCATCTCGTCCGGGCAGATCCGCTTGCTGCACGCGGCGGCAGCGGCCAGCAGCAGCAGCGGCACGATCAGGGCGCTCGGCCGCGCGAAGGAAACGGCTAGGGTTTGGTTTGGGATTGGGAGAGGTGCCATTGCCATGCGTGCGACACGATGGTGTCCAGCTCAGCATACCGCGGTTGCCAGCCCAATAGGGCGCGAGCGCGACTGGCGTCGGCCACCAGTTCGGGCGAATCGCCGGGCCGCCGCGCGACTTCCTGGTGCGGGACCGGCCGGCCGGCGGCTTTCTCGACCGCGGCCAGTACCTGACGCACCGAATGCCCGCGGCCGGTGCCGACATTGGCCACGAAGCTGCCCTGGCCCGCCGCCAGATGGCGCAGCGCCAGCAAGTGGGCGTGCGCCAGATCGACGACGTGCACGTAATCCCGCACCGCCGTTCCGTCGGGCGTCGGGTAGTCGGTGCCGAACACCTGCAGCGGCCCACGCTGGCCCAGCGCCGCCTTGATAGCCAGCGGGATGAGGTGGCTTTCAGGCGCGTGGTCTTCGCCGTTGCCCCCGTCGGGATCGGCGCCGGCGGCATTGAAATAGCGCAGGGCGGCCCAGCGCAAGCCGTACGCCTGGCCATAGCGGCGGAGGATCGTCTCGACGAACAGCTTGCTGTCGCCGTAAGGGTTGACCGGCGCCAGCGGGTGGTCTTCGGGAATGGGCGTCTTGATCGGATCGCCGTACACCGCCGCCGTCGAGGAGAACACCAGGTCGCGCACGCCAGCGTCGACCATGGCGTCGAGCAGGTTCAGCGTGTTTTGCACGTTGCCGCGGAAATACTTGCGTGGGTCGCGCACCGATTCGCCCACTTCGATAAAGGCGGCGAACTGGATCACCGCCGTCACCGCGTGGCGCTTGATCACCGCGGCGATGGCCGCCGGGTCGTTCAGATCGCCTTCTTCGAACGTGCCCCAGCGCAGCGCCCAGCGATGGCCCGAGCTGAGGTTGTCGAACACCACCAGCGGGCCAATGTCGGCGTTCGCCGCCGCCACGATCTTGGCCGTGTGGCTGCCGATGTAGCCTGCGCCTCCGACGATCAGGATCGACATGATGCGAACGGCGCCGTTTATAACAGATATGGCCCCGCGCAGGATCAGTGCCGGCTCAGCGCAGGCCCATCACCGTCACCTCGTTCTTGTTGTGGCCAAGGTGTTTGATGCGGGCGAAACGGAAGCCCGCGTCGGCCAGCCGTGACGGCAGCGGGCGCAGCACATCGTACCCGTCGCGCCCTTTGAATTTCACCGTGCAGACCAGGCGCCGGCACCAGCGACGGGCCAGCCAAGTTTCAATGAGCGCGATGGTCCGCGGCGGTTCACAGATCACGTCGCACAGCAGCCAGTCGACCGGGTGGGGCGGTTCGTACGTGAAGGCGTTGCCGATGGTCATGGTCAGGCGCGGGTGCGGCGCGGCCGGCGCTTCCAGGGCCGCGCGATCGACGGCGATGACGCGCGCCCCACGCTTGAGCGCCGTCATCGTCCAGCCGCCGGGCGAGGCGCCAAGATCCACGCAGACGTCGGCGGCCCCGGGCGCGGCGTTCATCCAGGCGAAAGCCTCTTCCAATTTTTGGTAGGCGCGCGAGGGCGGCGCGCGATCGACGGCGACCGGCGCCAGCCCTGCCGGCCAGGGCGCCAGCGTCAGCCCGCCAGCGGCGCGCGGTCCAGGCGACGCCGCCGACACCAGCAACGACGTGCGCTCGAGCGCCAGAAGCTGCAACAACATCGGTGGTGGTGCGGCGTCGGACTGCTGGGCGCCGGCCGCGGTGGCGAATTCATCGGGCGGCAGATAGCGTCCGAAGGCGCGTCGCCGCCGTTTTTGCAGCAGCGCCAGCGTCTCGCGCCCGACCAGCTCGACGCGGCTGCTCAGGCCGGGCGCCTCATCCGCCTCCGCCAGCACGGCGTAGGCGTGCAGCGTGAACGGCCCGGCGCCGCCGTCGATCGCCGCCTCCAGCGCGGCGTAGGCCGCCTCCGCCAGCGCGTTCACTGACGGCGCGCGCACCACGCGGGCGTCGGGCAAAAGCTGCCGCGCGAAAACCGGATCGGGCAGGGCCTGCTCGCCGGTCAGCATCGACTGTCCGGTCACCACCCCGGGCGCCAGCACCGCCGCCGCGCGTACCCACGGTGTCACCTCAGCCACCAGCGCCGCCTCGAACCCGGGCGTGACGACAAAGCCGATCACGGTGCCGCTAGTGATCGGTCGCCGCGGCCGGCGCGGCCAGGGCTTGCTGGTATTCGTCGGACAGCATGTAGCGCACCAGCTCGTGGCTGGTGGCGGTGCGCAGGAACGCGCGCCGGGCCTGGCGTTGATCGTCGTACGAGCCGGCGGCGGCGATCAAACTGTCGCCGCGGGCCAGAGCGTTCAATGCCTCGAGCGGACTGCCGCAGACCAGGAGGCCGACGCGGTTGGCGGTGTGGGCGTTGGCGCGCAGGAAGGTCAGCCAGTCGGCGTTACCGCTCAGCGCCGCCTGGACATTGGCGCCGAGACGCGCCCGTTCGTCGCCGACCGGCAATTCGGCCACCGCGTCGGTTTCCGTGAACCAGTGTTCGGCGGCCTTTGCCTTCGGCTCGTCGGGTCCGGGCGTGCCGGCCAACGCGGCGGCGACCCCGGTGAGAAACGACACCAGCTCTTCGGGGGAAAAGGCCGCCACCGACGCCAGACCGCTGCGCAGATCTTCCAGGGCGCGGGCGGCGGCGAAGCCCCATTGGCGCTCGGGCAGCTCGGCCGCGTCGGGCGACAGCACCAGCATCGCCGGGCGGGTCGGCGCCACGGTGATCGCCGCGGGCGCCGGCGCCGCCGCTGCCTGCACGGTCACTGCGAACGGCGGGGCGTGCAACAGATGACCCAGGCGCCGCAGCCCTGCGGCACGCGCCGGCCGCAGCGGCTCGCCGCCACTGGGAACCTGATCCGCCTCGAATCCTTGCAGCGCGGTGGCCAGCGCCACCAGCGTCGCGCGCAGCGGGCCGCGGCTGTCGGCGTGGACGGTGGGCCCGATGGCTTGCAGCGATTCGGCGGTGGCGGTTGGTGCTGGCCCCAGCTCCTGCAGGCGCTCGGCGCTGGGATCGGTGACGTCCGCGAAGGCCAGCACGCCGTACATCGCCCGCGCCAGCGGCGCCTGCCCGCGGCGATCGGCGATGCGGCCCAGCGCCCGCACCGGTCCGAGCCGCGCCGGATCCTCGTCGACCAACGCGGCCAGCGCTGGGATCAACGTCGCCTCGACGGCGGCGCCGCCCCAGCCGATCAGCGCCGATAGCGCCAGGTCCAACGCCTCCAGCGGCTGCGCGCCCAGGTGATCGCACGCCTCGGCCAATATCTGCGCGCCCAGCGCCGGATCCCACGTTGCCGCCCGTAAAGGCGCCGCCGCGGACGCCGCTCGCTGGCCGGCCAGCGCCGACCCGATCACCAGGCGCGCGCCCAGCGCCGGATCGGGGTTGGCGGTCAGCGCGCCCGCCTTGGTCAGATCCGTCGCCACCTCGGCCAGCGCCTGAAAATCGCCCTCGCGCCAGAAGTATTCGACCAGCCTGACCATGGTCGGGGCGAAACGCGGATCGACGTCGGACGCTTTCAAGAAGGCCTCGAACGCCGCGGCGTCGTCGCCCAGCTCGGCGCGCAGGATCTCGCCCTGGCGGTAGAGAATCCGCGCCCGTTTGGACGGCTCCTGGTAAAGGCGGGCCAGTCGTTCGCAGGCGGCGGTGGCTTCTTTCGGCAGGCCCAGCTGCAGGTACGCGCCGACCAGCAATTCCAGCGCGGCGACGCGGCCGGGATCTTGCGCCAGCACCAGCTCGAGATAGTACCGGGCCGATCCCCAGTCCTGCAGTTGTACGTAGACCGAGCCCAGGCTTTGCCGCACGTCGAGGAGCTGATCCAGCGCGTCCAGCGGCAAAAGGCGCAGCACCTCTTCCAGTCGCAAGGCTCCGCCGCCCAGGTCCTGGCGGCGCAAGGCGATCTCGGCCAGCACGCGGCGGGCTTCGACGTGGCGCGGATTCAAGATGGCCACCTCGCGGTAGCAGGTCTCGGCCTCCTCGTCGTCGCTGGCCGCCTCGGCCAGCTCGGCGCGCCGGAGCATCAGGTGCTCGCGCGAGATGACGTCGCCGGCGCCGGGTGCGCTTTCCAGCGCCGCATAGGCCTGGCGCGCGCGCGGCCAGTCCTGCTGGGCAAAGGCCACGTCGGCCACCAGGGCCAGCGCGCCGGCATGATCGGGCACGCGGCCCAGCGCCTCTTCCAGCTCCGCCAGGGCGGTCTGCACCTCGCCGCGCGCCAGCAGCACGCGTGCGTGCGCGACCAGAAAATTCGCGCGCAAGGCCGGGTCGGCCTCGATGGTGGCGGCGCGCCAGTAGGCTTGCTCGGCCTGGTCCAGATCGCCGATCGCCTCGGCGGTCTCGCCCAGCGCGGCGTAGATTTGCTTGCGGCGCGCCGGTGTCAGGCCCAGCGCCCGGCGCAGCAGGCTGCCCAGCGCTTCGAGGCGCTCGCGCGGATCGACAAGCTCGAGATAGATCGTCGCCAGCTCTTCGGCCACCGTCTGATCGGTCGGGTTGGCGGTCAACGTGCGTTCCAGCTCGTCGGCGGGCGTGCGCGACCGGCCGTGCACGCGGGCGCGCAAGGCTTCGGCCCGTTCGTGGAAATCGTGGCGCGCGCTCTCGACGCCGGCGGCGCGCGCCCGTTCGGCCAGCTCTTCCAGTGCCGGCAGAGCATCGTCCAGGCTGCCTTGCCGCTCGCCCAGATCGGCGCGCAGCACCAGCGCCTCCTCGGGCGCCGATCGCAAGGCGATGGTGCGCAACACGGCCAGCGCGGCAGTGGCGCCCGGGCCCAGCAAACGCACGCGCGCCCGCTCGGTGGCCAGCACGGCGGCGGTGGGTTCGTCGGGAGCGTGGTCGATGCGCTCGGCGAACACCCGATCCGCTTCGTCGAAATTGTGCTGGCTGATGAGCTCCTCGCAGCGGGCGGCCAGTCGCTGCGACGGCGACAGCGGCGCCGCCACCGGCACGCCGGCCGAGCCCGACGGCGACGCGCCCGACGCGATCACCGCCTGGTCGGCGGCGGCCCGATGGACGGCCGCCGCGGCACGCGCGAAAACGCCATCGTCCACCAGGCCCCGGGCGTCGGCCAGCTCGGCCGCGGTCAAGAACAGATCGGCGGCGGTGCGCTGGTCGTCGCGTTCGGCGGCGACGGTGGCGCGGGCCAGCATCGCCGTCAGCGACGATGGGTCGCGGGCCAGCATGCGCACCGCCAACGCGTCCGCCTCGCTTTGCGTGGTGGCACCCGCCAGCAGCACCTGCAGCGTTCGTTCGGTCAGGCGGGCGTCATCCTCGGCGGCGACGTCGCTCTGGCGCAGACAGGTCAGCGCCGCCAGGTAGTCGCCGCGAGCCAGCAAGCCGTCCGCTTCCAGCAGGCGCGCGTCGGCGGGTTCAGTCGGCGCGGCGGCGCCATTCACCGCCTTCGTCGAGACCGGCAACGCCGCCTCGCCGAACACCAGGACGATCTGCTCCGATGACAGAGCGATGGTCTCAAGAACGGCGCTGGAAAAATCGGGCAAGCGCCAACCGCTGGCGACGAACACCTCCAACAGCGCCAGCTCCAGCGCGTCGATGGTGGCGTGAAAGCGCACCGCCGGTCGGGCGGCGCCGCCAGCGCGAGCGGGCGGCGAGACGGCAAGGGGCAGGGCGGCGCCCAGCAACGCGCCCCCGACGATCGGCGCCGGCACCGGCAAGTGACCGAACAGGTGCAACTCGCCCGTGCCCAGCCGCAGCCGTCGCGGTCCGTCGCGGCGCAGATCGATGTGGGCGGTGAAGTCGGCGGCTCGCCCGCCGAGGCGCGCGCGCCCGGCCAGGCGCAGCTGGCCGGTGGCGTCCAGGCGCACGGCGACGTCGGTAAGACCAGCCGTCGCCAGCTCGCGGCCGGCGAGATAGCGAACGATCTGCGCCGGGCGAAGCGACAGCGTGGCGCTGCGAAATCGTCCGCGCCGGTTGCGAAAGCGTGTCGCCGGGGCCGTCAGCTCGGCGGGCAAGCGCAGGTCAGGCAAGGTCACTTCCAGGCGCTGGATCGTGGCCAGCTCGCCCAGCGGGTGCCGCTCCAGCGTCAGCACGCCCGTGCCGTCGACGAAGGTCATGCGCATCGGCGCCGCCGGTCCGCCCGTGGTCGCGCCGTGGGCCGTGGGCGGGGACAGCAGCACGGGCGGGTAGTCGGCGGTCTCCACGGGCGAAAATACTAACCCAGAGCCGGCGCTTCCAAGCAGAGTAAGGCGCGTCTTTAACAGCGGGCGTTAGCCGGTGCCGCCAGCGTGCGTCTGCCGTCTACGAACGCGGTGGCAGTAATCCGTACAGCGCGCGGCCGCGCCGGCCGCCGTAATACACCAGCAACAGCACCGAGCCGCAAATTCCCACCAGCGCGGTGGCGATCGGAATACCGACGAACACCGAGCGCATCACCTTGGCCACCGCCTCTGGCTTGGGCGTCTCCACTGGACCCAGGTCCGATGTCGCCGCGGTCGGCGGCTCGGCGGCCATCGCGCTGGACACCAGGGGCGCCGTGGCGGCGGCGTAATCGCGGGCGATGGGGATGACCACCGGCAGACTGGCCACTTGATAGACAATGCCCAACCAGGCCGCCAGCAGCGTCACCGTGCGTCCGTGCCGATCGCGCGACAGCGCCGCCGCCGCCGCGTAAAGCAGCGCCATCGCCAGCACCAGCGAGCCGACCGCCCGCAGCCGAATGCCCAGCAGGTGCCCGGTCAAGATTTGCAGGCCCGTCTCCGCCAGCTGCCGCGCCAGCATCTCTTGCGCCGGCGCCATCGCCTGCGTCACCGACAACCGCGCCGCCGCGATCGGATCCCGCAACGCACTCAGCCCCGACACCAACAACAGCCCGCCATAAGCCAACGTCAACGACGACAACACCACCAACCAAGTCGGCCGCCCCTTCGGCGCCACCGCCTTGCGAGAAACCAATTGATCGCCGCCGTCGCTCATCACATCCACCAAATCCTCCGACTCCGTCTCCGTCTTCCAGCGTC
>DASXQB010000175.1:0-5573 GCA_036493295.1 Polyangia bacterium
GCGAGCGCTCGTACAGGATGCGCCCGATGGCCAGCCGCGAGAGATCCTGAATCTCCTTGGCACCTTCGTCGGCCGGCTGCAGCTTGAGGATCGAATCGTAGGTCACCGATGCGGTGGCCAGATCGCCGGACTTCACCTGGATGGTACCGATGAAGTACCGCGCTTGAAAATAGTAGGGGTTCGACGGCGGGATGGTGTTGAAGATGGCCAGCGCCTCGTCGGTGCGGTTGCGAAAGTACAGGTACTTGCCGCGCACGTAAGGCACCGACGGCTGCAGGTTCTGCGGCGGAATGTTCTGCAGGCGGGCCAGGTAATCTTCGATGTGCTCGTAGTCGCCGGTGCGCAGCGAGATCTCCACCAGGCGTTGCAAGGCGTCCTGCTCTTGCCGCGAGCCGGTGTTCTTACCGATGAAGCTTTCGAAATAGCGGCGGGCAGCGTAATCGTCGTGTCCCTGGTACAGCGCTTCGCCCAGCAGGAACAGGGCGTCGTCGTGGGCGCGCGAGTTCGGATACTTCTCGACCACGTCGAGGAGGATGGTCGCCGCCTCTTCGTAGTTCTTCAGGCTGAACAGGACTTGAGCGTCGAGCACGCGACGATCGGCGATGTCCGCCGACGGCGGTGGAGCATCTTTAAATTCTTGAGCCATGCCGCGCACGCGCTGATCGAGATCGATCAGCTTGCGCGTATAGTCGTCCACCTCGTCCGCGCGGGCCGCGAGGCTATAAAGACCCATGGCGCCGAGTACGAGCCCGGCAAGCGTGACCTTCCGCTGTGTCATCGACCCTTTGGTTATTTCTTGACCGCCGCTGTTGCTCCACCCTCGGTTGCCGACATCACGTTCACTCGGAAGTCGATCGCCGGACGATCTTGCAGGTTCGTGGTGATGTTGCCTTTTTCGTAGCCAACCACCGAAATAGCCGTGGTCTTCGATTCACCCGCCACAAACGTCTGGCTGGAGTGAACGGTGAACTTGTAGCCCTTGAGATAGCTGAACACGCCGAAGCCATTACCCTGGTACAGCATCTTCACGCTGAGCGTGTGCGGCCCGGGTTGGATGGCGCCGTTGTAAACGTCGAACTCTTGCATCTCGGCCAGGCGGCCGCTGTCGTCGGCCTTGGCGAAGATCTGCACACCGTCGAGGGCGTACACCGCCTGGATCAGGCGGAACGAACTGCCCATCTCGTTCTTGTGCTTGATGATGGCGCGTGAGGCGCCGATGACCCCGCCCAGGACCGTCTCCTTGAGCAGGTTGAGGCGCGCCTTGGTGCGAAAGATCTGCTCCTTGAGCTCGTTGACGTTCTTTTCAAGGGAGCGCAGGCGAACGGTGTAGCCGCCCGAATCCGTTGCCGCGGCGGCGGCCGCGGCGGAAACTGGCGGGGCGCCCGAGGTGGCAGGCGCCGCGGTGGCAGGGGTGGAAGCGGCCGGCGCGGCTGCCGGCGCCGCAGAAGGAGCGGCCGGCGCGGCGGGCATCGCAGCAGTCTGGGCGATCGCCAGCGTTCCGCTGGCCAGAATCAAGGCAGCAGAAAACACGCCCAGCGCGCGGGCGGCCCCACGCGGAAATGCGTTACGCGGCGATGTCATCAGTGACTCCGTCTACGGTTGCGGTTAGAGGGGCGTGGTGGGAGCTAAAGAAGGGACTCCCGAGGATTTTCTCTATATCAGGACCGACCTGGCGGGTCAATTCTCGCTGGCCGGCCGATCGTCGCTGGGCCGGGTGGCGGCAGCGCCCATCGGACGGCATTCGACTTCGCCGGCGAGCGCACGCAACCTGCGTCTGCCGCGGAAGAAAGCAAGCCCGGCAAAAGTCCAGTCGCGCCGATTGCGAGAGCCATGCCTCAGCGGGCAGCGAGATCGGCGGGCGGCGGCAGAGCGGCGGCGGACGCCCGTTCTTGCTTCAGGACCGCCCACGCCGCTTCCAGAACCGCGTCCACCCCTTCACCGGTGGCGGCGCTGATAAAGTGCAAGTCGATCCCGCGGCGCTTGAACGGCGCCGAAAGGCGCGCCCGGGCCCGCCGGACTTCAGGGATGTCTAGCTTGTTGATCACCACCAGCTGCGGCCGCTGGGCCAGCGCCTGATCGTAAAGCGCCAGCTCCCGGTTCAGCGTTTCCCAATCTCGCAGCGGCGTACGCCCCGGCCCGGCGGTGGCGTCCAACAGATGCACCAGCACGCGTGTCCGCTCGAGGTGGCGCAAGAACCGCATGCCCAACCCGGCGCCCTCGTGCGCCCCTTCGATCAACCCGGGGATGTCCGCCACCACGAAGGACCGTTCGCCGGACAGCCGCACCATTCCTAAATTCGGCACCAGCGTCGTGAACGGATAATCAGCGATCTTCGGCCGCGCGGCCGAGACCCGCGCGATCAGCGACGACTTGCCAACGTTGGGAAATCCCAAGAGGCCGATGTCCGCCAGCAGCTTCAGTTCAAGGCGAATGAACCGTTCCTGGCCGGGCAGGCCGGGCTCGGAGCGCCGCGGGGCCCGATCGGTCGAGGTGGCGAAGTGAATGTTTCCGCGGCCGCCCTTGCCGCCGACCACCACGGTGAAGCGCTCGCCGTCGGCGCGTAGATCGGCCAGTTTCTCGCCGGCGCCTTCGTCGAAGACTTGCGTCCCGGGCGGCACGCGCAGGACCAGATCGTCGCCGGCCCGGCCGTAGCGATCTTTGTTTGCCCCCGGCGCGCCCGACTTCGCCAGGTATTCCTTGCGATAGCGAAAATCCAACAGCGTCGACATCCCGCCGTCAACGACCAGGACCACGCTGCCACCGTCACCGCCGTCGCCGCCCGATGGGCCGCCCTTGGGCACGTACTTCTCGCGCCGGAAGGCCACCGCGCCCTTGCCGCCGTCACCGGCGTGAACGTGGATGCGGACCTCGTCGACAAACTGCATGGCGAACCAGTCGAGCGCGCAGGCCGCCCGTCAACCGGATTTCAGTTCGCCGCGGGGACGATGCTGCAAACGGTCCGCACACCCGACTTGGCGTATTTGACCATGCCGGTCTTGAGCGCAAACAGCGTGAAGTCGCGGCCGATGCCGACGTGAACGCCCGGGTGAATCACCGTGCCCACCTGGCGAACCAGAATGTTGCCGGCCAGAACCGACTCACCACCGTAGCGCTTGACGCCGCGCCGCTGGCCGTTTGAATCGCGGCCGTTGCGGGAGCTTCCTTGACCCTTCTTGTGTGCCATGGCGTTCTTCCTGTGCTGGCGTCCGGCTTAGGCGCCGGGGCGGATGGAGGTGATCTTGAGGGCCGTGAACGGCTGGCGATGGCCGCCTTTGCGGCGGTAGCTTTTGCGGCGCTTGTACTTGAAGAGGATGATCTTCTTGCCGAGCCCTTGCTCGATGATCTCCGCTTCGACGGTCATGCCGGCCACGGTGGGCTGGCCAACCGATACATTGCCGCCGTCGTCGGCGAAGAGCAGCGGCCCGAAGGAGATCTTGGTCCCCTCCGGCCCGGTCAGCTTCTCCACGCGCACGGTTTCACCCTCGCTGACGCGGTACTGTTTGCCACCTGACTCGATAACGGCGTACATCAGAAAACGGCCTCCAAACGAGCGGCGAACTTTATTGAACCGCACCAGATTGTCAAGGGCTGAGCGCAGGCGCCCCCGGCCTTCGCTCCCTAGACCGGGTCGATGAACCGCGCGCGCAGCATCACATAGACCGCGCTGAAAGCGTCCTTGAGGCCAATCTTCTTTCCCTCTTCATAGGTGCGCCCGCGGTAGGAAATCGGGACCTCGTATACGCGCCAATGCTTGCCGCGAGCGATCTTCATGGTGATCTCTGGTTCAAAACCGAACCGATCGGAACGCAGGGAGGTCGGCTTGATAACCTCGGCGCGAAAGACTTTGTAGCAAGTCTCCATGTCGGTCATGTTCAGGCCGGACAGCATGTTCGACAGGGTGGTGAGCAGGTTGTTTCCGACGCTGTGCCAGTAATAAAGAACGCGCTGCGCGCCGGCACCGCCCTTGAATCGGCTGCCGTAGACCACGTCGGCGTCACCGGCCAGGATCGGTTTTAACAGCGACGCGTAGTCCGACGGGTCGTACTCGAGGTCAGCGTCCTGGATCAGAATGATGTCGCCAGTTGCCTGGGCCAAACCGGTCCGAATGGCCGCGCCCTTGCCGCGATTGACTTCGTGAAACAGCACCTGCTGACCGGCCGACGCCTCTTTTTGCAGGATCTCCCGGGTTCCGTCGGTCGAGCAATCGTCGACGACGATGATCTCGCGCTCCAGACCGGGCAGCGGCTCCACCCGCACTCGCCGCAAGATCTCGCTGATGAATTCCCGCTCGTTGTAGGCTGGGATAATGACGCTCAGCCGCTTGGGGTCCGCCGACACGCGCGCATCTTAGGAGCGGTCCTCGTCGTAGTCTAGAGGCGCGCGTCAGTTCGGGGCGCCCGTGCGTTCCAGGAGATAGTAGTCGTCCTCCGCCATCGCCTCTGCCACCCGATAGCCGGGCAGAGCGCACGAATACGACACGCCTCGCATCCGATACGAGCCTTCAGCGCTGTGACACAAGACCAGTTTCGGCTGGCCTCGATCGCGCGCGACAAAGACTGTGCGCCCAGGAAAGAGCAGACCGATCTTGAACGCGGACGGCGTCACACCAAGCTCGTCACTGTCGATCCTCTTCGCCCGCATCTCAGCCCGCACCAACGCCCGGTGCGCCGGCATTTGCCACTGCCGGTGCTTGTGCCCGAGAGCCAGCGCCAGCAGCGCCGGCAACACCACCGCGGCTGCTTGTCCGACGCGAACCCACCGAAAACCACGGAAGACCTGGGCCAGGATGTCGGCGTAGCCAACCAAAAGAAAGACCACCGACGGCAAGATCAGACGACGCGAGAGCACGAGCGTATCGATGAAGCCGACGCCCCAGTCGACGAAGAAATACACGATCATCATCAGGATCGACGCCAGGCTGGCGAACAGCGCAGCGAAATCGCGCCGACGCCAATAGGGCCACGCTCCGAGCACCAGCAGCGGCGGGCACAGCAAAAGCGACTTCAGGTGCGCTCGTCCGGATGTCGCGAGAAAGCGAAGGCCAAAGGCCTGACTGGCCGATTCGTTGTACCCGGAATGTACGGTGCCGTTGGCCAGGAGATTCAAGCCGATCAGCACCGCTCCGCCGATGCTCATTCCAAGCAGCAACGGTGTCATGGCCCGCAAGACGGCCATCGGGCGGCGACGGTCCCGAAGCAACACCAGCGACTGACCGGCCAGCAAAGCCCCAACGGTGACAACGCCGTTGACCCGAATGATCACCGCCAATGCCGCAAACAACGTTGTTTGCCAGCCGGCGCCCCGACGAAGGTGATACCAGGTGCAAAGGCCGAAGAGAGCCAGCGGGACGTCGGACATCACCGTGCGCGACAACAACGCCACCGTGGGATCCAGCAAGATGATGAGGCCCCATAGGCGCGACTTTCCCCACGACTCCAGAATTCGCCCGGCCATCCAGGCGAGAGCGATGCCTGCCAGCACGCCGGGCAAGAACACCAGCCCTGGCGCCAACGCAAAGAACGGCACCATCAACAGTGGCAAGAACAGCGGATATTTCGGGATCAGTGACATCC
>DASXQB010000176.1:0-12440 GCA_036493295.1 Polyangia bacterium
GGCGCCGGCGTGCCAGGCCGCGATCTGCGCCGGCGCCGCCTCGATCCGCAGCGTATCGAAGACGTGCTGGTGCTTGACCGTCACGCCCAGGCGCCGTAGGCCGCGCGCCAGGATCGCCGTCAACGCCGCCACTCGCTCGGCGATGGCGCGCAGGCCGTGCGGGCCGTGATAGACGCCGTACATGCTGGCCACCACCGCCAGCAGCACCTGCGCCGTGCAGATGTTGCTGGTGGCCTTCTCGCGGCGGATGTGTTGCTCGCGCGTCTGCAGGGCCATCCGCAGCGCCGGTTGGCCGTGCGCGTCCTGCGACACGCCGATGATCCGGCCCGGCATCTTGCGCACCCATTCATTCTTGGTGGCGAAGAACGCCGCGTGCGGGCCGCCGTATCCCATCGGCACGCCAAAGCGCTGCGCGCTGCCCACCGCCACGTCGGCGCCCAATTCTCCCGGCGGCGTCAGCACGGTCAGCGCCAGCAGATCGGCGGCCATCGCCACCATCGCCCCGGCGGCGTGAGCGCGTTCGCACAGCGCGCGGTGATCGATCACCGCCCCGTCGCTGGCCGGGTATTGCAACAATACCCCGAACACTTTCGGGCTGTCGGGCGCCTGGAAAGAAAAATTCGCCACGTCGGCAACCACGATCGGAATGCCCAGCGGCTCGGCGCGGGTGCGAACGACCTCGATGGTCTGCGGGTGGCAATCGTCGGCGACCAGAAACACGCGGCCCGGTTCGTCGGCGGACGGCGCCACGGCGTGGATCATGTGCATCGCCTCGGCGGCGGCGGTGGCCTCGTCCAGCAGCGACGCGTTGGCCATCGGCAGCGCGGTCAGGTCGGCGATCATGGTCTGAAAGTTCAGCAGCGCTTCCAGCCGGCCCTGCGAGATCTCCGCCTGATACGGCGTGTATTGCGTGTACCAGCCGGGATTCTCCAGAATGTTGCGCAGAATGACCGGCGGTGTGATGCAGTCGGAGTAACCAAGCCCGATGAACGACCGAAAGATTTGGTTGCGCGCGCCGATGCGCGCCACCTCTTGCAGCAGATCGAATTCACTCTCCGCCGCCGGCAGGTCCAGCGCTCGCTTGGCTCGGATGGACGCCGGCACCGTCTCGGCGCAGAGCGCGTCCAGCGATCCCAGGCCCAGCGCCCGCAGCATCTCCGCCGTGTCGGCGGCGTCGGGTCCGATGTGGCGGTTGGTGAAGCGATCCGGGTGGCGAAGATCGACCGGCATGGAAGAGGGCTACTCTCCCTGTTCGCGCACGAAGGTCTGATACGCGTCGGCGTCCATCAGTCCCTTCAATTCGTCGGCGTTGGCGAGGGCGATCTGGATCATCCAGCCCTCGTCGTAAGGATCTTCGTTCACGTACTCCGGCGAATCGCCCAGCGGCGAGTTCACCTTGACGACCTTGCCGGACAGCGGCGCGAACAGATCGGAGACCGCCTTCACCGATTCGACCGACCCGAAGATCTCGGCTTGCTTGACGGCCTCGCCTTCCTTCGGCAGTTCGATCTGGGTGACGTCGCCCAGTTGTTCGACGGCGAACTTGGTGATGCCGATGGTGGCCACCTTGCCACCGTTGCGGTCCTCAATGCGCGCCCACTCGTGGTCCTTGGTGTACAGCAGATCGTCCGGATAAAGCGTGCTCATGATTTTCCTTGCGCCGGCGGAGCATAGGCGCCGCCGACTTGGTTGACCGGTGCTCGTCGGTAGAACGGCCCCTTTACCACGTCGGCCTCCACCATCTTCCCGCGACAATCGATGACCAGCGAGGCGCCCGGTTCGGCCAGCGCCGCCGGCACGTACCCCATGCCGATGTTTTTCTCGACGGTGGGGCCGGGGCCGCCGGAGGTCACTTCGCCAACTACGCGCCCGGCGCCGTCAAGGATCGGGTAACCGTGGCGGGCGACGCCGCGGCCGCGCATGACAAAGCCGCAGAGCTTGCGCGTGACGCCGCCCTGTCGCTGCGCCGCCAGCGCGTCACGCCCGATGAACAGCGGGACGTCCAGCTTGACCGCCCAGCCAAGGCCCGCTTCCAGCGGCGTGGTCTCGTCGGTCAGATCGTTGCCGTACAGCGACAGGCGTCCTTCCAGGCGCAACGTATCGCGCGCGCCCAGGCCCACCGGTTTGCCGCCGACGGTGGCCGCCGCTTGCACCAAGGCGTCCCACAAACGCGCGGCGTCGGTGCTGGCGCAGAACAATTCGAAGCCGTCTTCCGCGGTGTAGCCGGTGCGGGCGATCGACGCGGGCACGCCCGCCACCTCGGCGCTGGCCACGAAATCAAACGAGCGCAGCGACGACAGCGGCGTCGCGGTTAGCGTCTGCAGGGCGCTCTCGGCGCGGGGGCCTTGAAAGGCGATCAGGCCGGTTTCGTCCGACGCGTCGGTGACGTCACACCAGTTGCCGACGTTCTCGCGGAACCAGCGCACGTCTTTGCTGACGTTGGCGGCGTTGACCACGATCAGAAAATGCTGCGCGCCCAAGCGATAAACGATCAGATCGTCGACGATGCCGCCCGCCGGCCAGCAGGCCATGGCGTATAGCGCGCGGCCGTCGGTCAGCTTGCCCACGTCGTTGGTCACCAGGCGCTGCACCGCCTCGCCGGCGCGCGGCCCCCTGAAATGCACTTCGCCCATGTGGCAGACGTCGAACACGCCGACCGCAGTGCGGGTGGTGCGGTGTTCGTCGATGATTCCCGACGGGTAACTGACCGGCATCCACCAACCGCCGAAGTCGATCATCTTCGCCCCCAGGCGGCGGTGCGCCTCGCACAGCGGGGTTTTCTTCGGCGGTGGCAGGGAACCTGGGCCCGTGGTGGCCCTTGGCTCTCTGGTCTCGGTCGTCATTGCGCGGACATCCTGCGAGAAACGCCCCCCGAATTCAAGGCGTCGGTTGCGTCACGGCGGGCCGTACAGATCGGCGATCCACACCCGCTTGAACTTGATCTGGGCGCTGCGAAACGCCTCGCGCACGCTTTCGGCGTCGGCGGCCTCGAATTCGCAGAAGCCGCGGGTGCGGTCGGCGGCCAGATAGGTCCGCAGGCGGCGGACGTTGCGCACCTCCAGGCACGGCTTCAAGGCTGCGCTTTCACGGTTGAGCTGCTCGTCGGTCATCGGCGGGTCGTATCGGTACTCCACGATCAGGTAGGGCATCGAAGATCTCCGTGGGTTTGGTTTGGCCGGGAGGGCGGCGAGAAAATGTTTTTCAGTGGGCGGCCGCCGGCCGCGCCTTGGCCGACCGGCGCGGCGGCGCTTGCTGCAAAAGCTCTTCCAGCGCGTTCACGTACTGGCGGGCATGCGCGGTCAGCTGCAGCGGCTCGCGCAGCAGCGGTTGCGCGGCGGTCAGGTGTTCCTGCGCCGTACGCGCGTCGCCGGCGGCGACGGCGATCCGACCCAGCAGCGCGTGCGCCACGGCAACCTGGCTCAGGCGGCGCACGGCGGTGGCTGCGGCCAGCGCTTCGGTGGCTTTGGTTCGGGCGTCTTCGCGGCGGCCGTCGCGCAGATCCAGTTCGGCGGCCGCGTTCAGGGTGTAGGCCAGCATGCTCTTGGCGTCGACCACCCGCAGCCGCTGCGCCACCGCGTTCATGGCATCTGGATCGCCGTGCCCGCACGCCGCTTGCGCCAGCGCGGTCAGGGCGTCGGCGATCTCCGTCTCGCTGCCGCCGAGCATCCGCGCGGCTGCTTCTTGCAGGCGGCCAGAGTATTCAAGGGCGATCGCGCCCTGGCCGCCGTCCAGCGCAGTGGTGATCAGGTTGGCCAGGCAGGTGAACTCTTCCCAGCGCGACTGATCGCGCTCGGCCTGATCCAAAGCGCGTTGCAACGTCAGCACCGCGCGCTCGGTTTCGCCGAGATAGCCGTGCATCAAACCGCGCGCCCACGACACGTTCAGCAGATCGGGCGCTCGCGGGCCGGCCAGCTGGATGGCCTCGGCCAGCATCGCCTGCGCCTGGGGCACGTCGCGTTCGATCAGCAGCAGGCAGCGCGCCGAATCGCTGAGCTGCAGCGCTTCGGCCATCGGGTCGCCCTTCGCACGCGCCACCTCCAGCGCGCGCAGGGTGCTTTCCTGGGCGGCGTCGATGTTTTCGCCGGTGAATTGCAGCTTCGCGCGCACGTAAAAACCCTTGACCACCTCGTCGTGGAAACCGGCGTCCTGCGCTTCCATCAACGCGCGCAGAAGCTCGACGTCGATCTCGCGCCGCCGCGCCTGGGCCCGCCCCGACGAGATGAACAGGCACAAAAGTTCCAGGTGCAGCTTGATGCGGGTCAGGCGATCCAGCCGCGGCAGGTGTTGCATCCCGCGGGTGGCCAGCGCCGCCACCTCGGCGTTGGCGAACATGCGCAGGCAGCGCTCGCCCGCCACCACGTAGGCGCGCGCCGCCAGCGCGTCGTCACCGCCAGCCGCGGCGTGGTGGGCGACGTCGCCGGCCAGCGCATCGTCGGTGTTCATCACCGCGCCCAGCACGCGGGCGATCTGCAGGTGCACCAGGCGCCGCCGCGGTTCGGACAGCTGGCGATACGCCGACTGGCGCAGCAAATCGTGGGCGAAATCGTAGCCGTCGCCAGCGACGCGCAGGATCCCGTGCCGTTCCAGGTGCTCCAGCGCCGGCAGCAGATCGACCGGCGTGGTCGCGCAGATCGACGCCAGCAAGTCGGGCTGGAAAGCCCGGCCCAGCGCCGCCGCCCACGGCAAGACGTCGCGCGAACGATCATCAAGCTGCGAAATCCGTTCGTCCAGCAGTCCTTGCAGCGTGGCTGACAGCGCGCCGTCCTGATCGAAGGCGCGGGCCATCTCCAGCGCAAACAGCGGGTGGCCTTCGCTGCCGGCGAAGACGCGCGCCGGATCCAGCGTCGGGCGCACCGACCGCACCAGCGCCGCGGTCTCGGCGGCGTCCAACGGGCCGATGGCGATCTGTTCCAGGCGGCGGTCGCGTTCCAGCGTGCGGATCAGCTTGAGGGCGGCGCGGTTGTCGCCGAGCTCGCCCGGACGCGCGCCGCAGGCGAACAGCACGCGCGAACGGCCAAGAGCGCGGCAGGCAAAGTGCAGCAGCGCCGCCGACGCTTCGTCCAGCCACTGGATGTCGTCCAGCACCACCGTCACCGGGCCTTGGCTGTCGGCCAGCTTTTCCAGCAGGCGCGTCACGGCGTCAAACAGGCGGCTCTGGTTGCCGCCGTCCTCCGATCGACCCCCCAGCTCGGGCAAAAGCGGCGCCAGATCACCGGCCCAGGGCATGGCGGCGGCGGCGACCGTGGCGGCGAAGTCAGCCGAACGAAGGGCATCGATCCACGCGCCGTAGGGCCGGACCATCTCGGCTTCGAAGGCGCGCCCGCGCAGCGCCAGGCCGCCGGCGGCGCGCACGTCGGCCTCCAGCGTTTCGAGCAGGCGCGATTTGCCGATGCCGGGATCACCGACCACCAGCACCAATTTTTCGGCCGTGCGTTCGCCGGCGGCGGCAAGCTGCGCGCGCAAGATGGCACGTTCGGCGACGCGGCCCACGAACGGCAGGCGCGCAGCCGCGCTTTGTGCAGGTGGTGGCGACGGCACCGGGACCGCCGCTACATTTTTTGCGGGGGGTTCCGCCGGTGGCGACGGCGGGTTCGCCGCGCCCGATCGGCCGAGGGCCATGCGCGCCTGCTCCAGTTCATTCGACGTGCGCGCGCCCAGCTCGGCCTGCAGGATGCGTTTGCACGATTCGTACTGCTGCTGCGCCTCGCGCGTGCGCCCCAGCCGTCCCAGCAATTTCACCACCGCCACATGCGCCGCCTCGGCCAGCGGATCGATGGCCACCCGCTCGCGCGCATAGCGAAGGGCGTCCTCCGGGGTGTCGGCCAGGCGATCGGTCAGCGCTACCAGCACGGCCACTCGCAAGGCGCGCACCGCCTCGCGCTCGCCCACGCACCACTCGTGATAGCGATAACAGCCGGTCAGGTCCAGACCCTCCAGAAATTCGCCGCGAAAGCGCGCTGCCGCCTGCTGCAAGGTCTCCGTGGGCGCGCTGTCGACGCCGCCGCGCAGTTCATCGCGCAGCAAGGCCACGTCAACCACGATGCCTTCGGCGGCGAAGGCCACGCGCTCGCGATCGCAGCAAAGCCGTGTGTCGCTGGCATCGTCCAGAAGGGGGCGAATCTTGGTCAGGCTCCAGCGCAGCGCCGCGCGCGGATCGTCGGGGCCGTCCCACAGCAGCGTGCACAGCCGTTCGCGCAGGTGCGGGCGTGCGGTCGCCACCAGGTAGGCCAGCAGGGCCCGGGTCTTCTTCGAGGCGGGCAGCGGGCGCGGCCGGCCGTCGTGGGTGACCTCCAGCTCGCCTAGCAGCCGTATTTCGACGGTCTTTTTCCCCACGACGTCCCGCCTCGGTCGCCGACTATCCCACGCTTTTTTCGGGTGAGCCACCGCGGGCGGCAAGCCGTAGGCGGCCGCGTCGGCGCCTTTCCACGCTGTCCACAACGATCGCTCCAACGCCGCCGGCGCACGGTAGCGGCGTGGACAAACGGGGATTTTCTCCCGCCATTTTCAACGATCCGACAAGGAGACGCACATGACGACGACGACGGCGATCGACGAGAACAAGCTGCACGAGTTCGTGTTCCGCGCGGTGGGCGACGTGGGCGCGGCGATGAGCGCGGCGCTGGTAATCATCGGCGACAAGCTGGGCCTGTACAAAGCCATGGCTGGCGCGGGACCGATGACGCCGGTCGAACTGGCCCGCCGCACCGAGACCAGCGAGCGTTACATCCGCGAATGGCTGGGCAACCAAGCGGCCAGCGGCTACGTCGCCTACGACGCCGCCAGCGGCCGGTACACCCTGCCGCCCGAACAGGCGGTGGCCCTGGCCGACGAGACCAGCCCGGCGTTCTTGCCGGGCGCGTTCCAGGTCGCGGCGGCGGTGGCCAAGGCCGAGCCGCGCATCTCCGAAAACTTCCGCACCGGCGCCGGCCTGGACTGGTGCGATCAGGATCCCATCCTGTTCGTCGGCACGGAACGATTTTTTCGCTCCGGGTACATCGGCAACCTGATCAACAACTGGTTGCCGGCCCTGGACGGCGTGTCGGCGAAGTTGCAGGCAGGAGCGTCGGTCGCCGACGTCGGTTGCGGCCATGGTGCTTCCACGATCTTGATGGCGAAGAATTTTCCTCAGTCGCGCTTTGTCGGCTTCGACTATCACGTCGCTTCGATCGAGATCGCGCGCCGCCGTGCCAAGGAAGCGGGCGTCGAGGATCGGGTGCGCTTTGAAGTGGCCCGGGCCCAGGATTTTCCGGGGAAAAACTATGATCTGGTGGCGTGCTTTGATTGTTTGCACGACATGGCCGATCCGGGTGGAGCCGCCAAACACATCCGTCAATCACTGGCCAGTGAGGGAACTTGGTTGCTGGTGGAACCGTTCGCGCACGACAAAGTGGAAGACAACCTGAACCCGGTGGGCCGGGTCTATTACGCAGCCTCGACGATGTTCTGTGTGCCTTGTTCGTTGGCGGCGAATGGACCGGCCTTGGGGGCGCAGGCCGGAGAGTCGCGATTGCGCCAGGTTGTCGTTGCAGAAGGGGGATTCACGCGTTTTCGGCGGGCCACCGAAACGCCCTTCAATATCGTGCTGGAAGCGCGCCCGTAACCTTCTGGTCGTCGGCCCGTACGCAATTAACAAACAAAGTGTCACGCCGAAAGACGGCCGAAACATAGCGTTGCTAATAATAGTAAGTGCAAGCGACGAGGTGATTCTGGGGAATGAGTCGGCTAACAGAACGGTTCTTCACAGTGAGCCTTCAAGAAAGATCCGGAGGACAGCGGGTTGGGCGAAGGTGGGAGCAAGTGGGTCTAGTGGCAGCCAGGTGGGAGTGGGGCACAGCGTAAAGCGAAGACGACCGGGAGTGAGGCACGAGTGAGGGCAGAGAGCGAACGAGGACGTGACAGCTTGAAGGCCTGGATCGACGAAGCAGGGAGGGTGATCGGGGATGGGAGTGAGGCGACGGGTCGTGCGGGGCGAAAACGGTTTTCGGCACTCCCCGCACGATCATTTTTCTTGTACGATCGGACGTCGGGAGAGTCATCAACTGGGGAGGGAAGCAGCATGCAGATCCGTCACATTAGTCCGCGATCCGCTGAGTGGATTGACGCTCTTTACGATGGAGGAGGGAGGGGTTGGGACAAGCTAGCGCCCGAGGAGAAAGCACGGCTTCGCCTTCAGCGCGGCGAGGAAAAGGCGGAGCCAACTGTCGAGGGTGAGACTTACGTTTCGCGCGCGCGACAGCACGGCAGCGTCGCTGGTCATTCGGCTTCGAGATAAGCGACCAGCAGTTCAGCAGCCCGATCCTGGAGACGACGCGCCTCACCCGCACTGGCGACGTCGTTCATCAGCACCGAGAAAATCAGCGGGATATGGCCGGGCGATCCGGCGATCCCTGACAGGCAGCTAGCGGTGGCCAGCGTTCCTGTCTTGGCTCTGACGAATCGCTCGGCCAGCGTGCCGGTCATGCGATGGGCAATGGTGCCATCGGTGCCGGCCACGGCCAGAGAGGCCAAAAACTCGGCCGAAATGCGAAAATCGCGCATCGCTGCTCGCAGCACCTGGGTAATTTGCTCGGCGGAGAAGCGGTTCGATTCGTATAGCCCCGAACCATTGGTCATCTGATAACTGCCGCGCGCCACGCCGGCGGTGACCAGATAGCGAGCCACTGCTTCCAGGCCGTGGTCCCAGGTGCCCGGCCGGCCCACCACTTCGGCCCCCAGGGTGCGCAGCACCTGTTCGGCGGCAAAGTTGTTCGAGCGTTTGTTGAGATCGTGCGCGGCCACGCCCAGTGGCGCCGATTCGTGCGTCGACAGAATGCGCAGACCTTGCGCGGGCGCCGCCGCCACCCGCACCGGTTTTCCGACGGAGATCCCGCGTCGATCCAGAAGTTGGCGCAGGGTGTTCCCGAGGTAGGCCGGCGGATCCACCACCCGGCGAAGCACGGTGTGAGCTTCGCTGCCGGCACGCACCCGGCCGCCGATGACGATGACAGTGTGGCCGTGGCCGTCGTCTTGCGTTTCCACGGTGTGCGCCGCCGGTCCTTCGCCCGACGAGACGATGCGTCCGCTGACGGTGAAATAAGGCGACGTCGGTTCCAGCAGCACCCGCGCCGGCGACCCTGGGTTAGGTCCCGGGACGATCGTCACCGCCACGACGTTGTTGTTCAGCGACGCCGCCGACGACGGCGCCCGCGAGGCGTACGATTCGTTCTTCTGATCGTACGCCGGCCCGACGTGCGTGTGATCGAAGAAGGTCTCGTCGACCACCACGCCGCCAGCGATCTTGCGCAACCCCAGCGATACCAGGTCGGCGATCATCGCGTTCAGATCCTGGGTGGTCAGCGTGGGATCGCCGAAGCCGCGCACGTAAAGATCGCCGCCCAGCTCGCCGCCGGGGCCCAGCAGCGGCCCCGACCCGGGGACCGCCGCCGACAGCGTGGTCTTCCACCGGTACTCCGGACCCAGCATGCCCAGCGCCGCCGCCGACGTGACGATCTTGACGTTGGACGCGGCATTGAGCAGCGTCTTGTCGGATCGTGCGTAAACCGTCTTGCCGGTGTCTGCTTCCACCACCATCACGCCGACCTTGGCTTTGGCCAGGCTGGGCGCGCCGAACACCTCGTCCAGTTGTGTGCGCAGCCACTCTCGGCGCGCGGCGGGATCTTTGGGCGGCGGCTTGGGTAGATCGGCGGCCGTGGGCGGGCGCGGGGCGTTCGCCAGCACCGGGCGGCCACTGGGTTTGCCTACCGGCACTTCCGGTTCGGCCGCGGCTGGTGGCGCGGGCGGGGGGGCAGCCGTCGGCGGCATCGGAGCGTTTACCGGCAACGGTGCGGCCACGGGCGGTGTCGTCGGTGCGGGCGCCAGCGGCCGCTTGGACATTTGCGCCGCCGCCGCGCCGCCAATTGACAGGGCCAATGTCACCGCCAGTCCGATCGCGCGCGGCGGGCGACGCGACGGTCTCGACGGGAAACCGGGAGTTACGGCCAGGCGCGACAACGTCCGGTCAACTTAACATCCGGTGGCCGGGCCTTCTACTTTGGGCGGCTTTTTTCGGAGCATTTACGACCACGGTGGCCGGCTGCCAGCGCCCGGAGGATTCGCCGCATGAACTGGTGCTGCTCAACGAAGCACCCATCAAGCGCGTCGACCCGCGCTTCACTCTCGGTTCGTGGGACGTGAAGATTTCCCGCCTGGTGGCGCCGGGCCTGGTCAGCGTCGACAACCCGGAGGCGCGCCCGCTGCTGGCCTTGGCCGAATCGATCGCCGCCGAGCGCGAGCTTTCGTATCTGGTCACCCTGCGCGCCGACGCTCGTTTCGCTGACGGCCGCGCCGTCGACGCGGACGACGTGCAATACACCTTCTCGTCGGTGCGCGATCCGGCGCTGAGCAGCCCGTACCGCAAGGCCTGGAATGAAATCCTGGCCGGCGTCGACGTGGTGTCGCCGCAGAAGGTGCGCTTTCGGCTGCAGCAGCCGCGGGCGCCGTTTCTGACCGACCTGGATTTCGGCATCGTCGATCGCCGGCGCGCCCAGCCCCAGGACGACGCCGTGCGCGCCGCGGTCCGCGCCGGCGCGCCCTTGCCGCCGTTTGATCCGGCCGCTGAGCCGCAAGGCGCCGGACCGTTTCGAGTGGTGGCGCGCGCCGCGGATCGCCTTGAATTAGAGCGAAATCCCTACGCCCGCGTGCCGCCGACCATCGATCGCGTGGTGGTGCGCACCATCCGCGACGACAACGCGCGTTTTTTGGCGCTGATGGGGCGCTCGGGCGATTTGATCCAAAACGGCATTCCGCCGCAGGTGCTGGAGACGTTCGAAAAAGATCCGCGCCTGACCGTCACCTACGGCAAAGGCGCCATGCTGACGTACATCGGCTTCAACCTGGACGCGCCCGGGACGTCGGACGTGCGCGTGCGCCAGGCCATCGCCTGCGCCATCAACCGGCCGCAGATCATCGCAGCGAAGTTGCGCGGCCACGCCGTGCTGGCCACGGGCATGCTGGATCCGTCGAACGTCGCGTACAGCGGCGATGTCACGCGCTGGACGTACGATCCGGCCCGCGCCCGGCGGTTGCTGGACGAAGCGGGCTATCCCGATCCCGACGGTGACGGTCCGCTGCCGCGCCTGCGTTTGACCTGGAAGACCAGCGCGCAGCGGTTTCGGGTGGCTTTGGCCCAGGTGATCGCTCGCCAGCTTTTGGACGTCGGGATCGAGGTCGACGTGCGGCCGTTCGATCTGGCGACGTTCATTGACGACGTGAACAAGGGCAATTTCCAGCTGCTTTCGCTGCAGGTGACAGACGTGATCGAACCCGACATGCTGCGCCCATTCTTTCATTCGTCGCGCATCCCGACGGCGGAGACGCATTACGACGGCAAGAACCGGTTTCATTATCGCAACCACGCCGTCGACGATTGGCTGGATCAGGCGAAGGCGGTGCCCGACATGGCGGCGCGCCGGACGCTGTACGCGCAGGCCCAGCGCGCGCTGGCCGACGATCTGCCGATGCTGCCGCTGTGGCACGAGGACAACGTGGTGGCCGCCCGTCGGACCGTGCGCGGCTATCGTGTCAGCCCGACCGCGGGCCTGGGCGGCCTCACCACGGCGACGAAAGACAAACAGCGCTAGATTCCCTTGCATGGATCTTTTCGCGCGGGCAGCCAGCAAGGACAGGCGCGGACAGCCGCTGGCGGAACGGATGCGGCCGCGCACTTTGGGCGAGTACGTCGGACAGCAGCAGTTGCTGGGCAGCGGACGTTTGTTGCGCCGGGCGCTGGACGCCAAGGCGCTGCCGTCGCTGATCCTGTGGGGACCGCCGGGCACGGGGAAGACGACGTTGGCGCGGTTGCTGGCCAGCGAGGCGCAAGCGCGGTTCGTGGCCATGTCGGCGGTGATGGCCGGCGTGAAGGATCTGCGCGAGGCCGTCGCCGAGGCGGCCGTCCACCGCGACGAGCGCGGCGAGCGCACGGTGCTGTTCATCGACGAGATCCATCGCTTCAACAAGGCGCAACAGGACGCGCTGTTGCCGCACGTCGAAGCCGGCACGGTGGTGCTGATCGGCGCGACCACCGAGAACCCCTCGTTCGAGGTCAACGCCGCGTTGCTGTCGCGGGCCAAGGTGGTGGTGCTGAAGGCGTTGACCGAAGACGATCTGCGCGTGGTGATCGATCGGGCCCTCGGCGACGGCGAACGGGGCCTGGGCGGCTTGCCGCTGGATGTGCCGGACCAGGTGCGCACGCTGCTGGCCCGCGAGGCGCGCGGTGATGCCCGGCGCGCGCTGACCACGCTGGAGGCGGCGGCGGCCATCGCCGCCCCCGACGAGGCCGGTCGCAAGCGCATCACGCCCTCCGTCGTCGAGGAGGCGCTGCAGCGGCGGACGATCCTGTACGACAAGGCGGGAGACGAGCACTACGGCGTGGTCAGCGCCTTCATCAAGAGCCTGCGCGGCAC
>DASXQB010000177.1:0-10412 GCA_036493295.1 Polyangia bacterium
CCGTACGCGCTGGTGAATGGCCAGCGGCGCGACATGGTTCCCATGAAAGACGGGGACGAGATCAAAGACGTTCGCGAGCCGACGGCGATGGGCGATCTGATGGCCGACATCGGGACCATCCTGCCAATTTTGAAAGACATCCTCACCGACGTGAAGCACCTGACCTCGGGCACGGTCACCGACATCGCGGAGAACGTCAACAAGCTGATCGAGACCAACGCGTCGGTGCTGGAGCGATTGCTCAACCGGGTTGATCACATTGCGGCCAACGTCGAAGGGGTGACCACCGCCGAGGCGGGTGACGTCAAGGTCGCCATCCAGAACGTTCGCGAGATAACCGATTCACTCAAGACGCTGGTCGGCACCAGCCAGGGCGAGGTCAAGGAGACGGGCACGGCGGTGCGCGGATCGCTAGACAAGCTGCAAAGGACCATCGACAACCTGGATCGCACGCTGAAGAACACCGAGTCGATCAGCGGGCGCATCGACAAGGGCGAGGGCACCATCGGGCATCTGGTGACCGACGACACCATCGCCCGCAACGTCGAGGACATCACCGAAGACGCCAGCACCTTCGTGCGCAGCGTGACGAAGCTGCAGACGATCGTCGGCCTGCGCACCGAGTACAACTTCGTTTCCAGCTCGTTCAAGAACTATCTGCAGGTGCAGCTGGTGCCCCGGCCGGACAAATTCTATTTGATCGAACTGGTGGAGGATCCGCGCGGGTTCCGCCAGGCGACCACCACGGTGACCAGCAGCTCGCAGACCGGGGTCACGTCGCAGACGCAGGTGACGATCACCGATCAGCTGCGCTTCACCTTGATGTTCGGCAAGCGGGTGGGACCGATCGCCGGCCGTTTCGGCATCAAAGAATCCACCGGCGGCGTCGGTCTGGACCTGCATTTGTTCGACGATCGGTTGAACCTGTCGCTGGACGTGTTCGACGCCCGCACCAACCAGTATCCACGCATCAAGCCGACGGTTGCCCTCGCGGTCTGGAAACGGAACCTGTTCTTGCTGGCCGGCGGCGACGATCTGGCCAACCTCAGCCGCGCGCCAGGCGGCGCCGGCGGCGGCATTGACTGGTTCCTGGGCACGCAGCTGGTGTTTAACGACGAGGACCTGAAGTCCCTGCTACTGTTGGGCGGTGGCGCCGCCGCCGGGGCCGCCAGCAAGTAAGCGCGATCGCTCGCTTGTCGCGGAGCTTGACTCCCCGAGGCGCCTCCCTATAGTTACTCACCTTTCGGGGCGGCAAGGGCTTCCCTGCGTGTTGAAATGCAGTACAAAATCAAGGACATAGGCGACGACGGGCTGGTCCTGGACGTGCCGCTGACGGCTGATTGGCTGGCCGCCGCCTGTCCGGACAGCGACCTTGTGCCTGCCCAGCCGCCGTTGCGCCTGCGTGGCGTGATCGAGCGCAGCGGGTCGGCACGAGACGCCGACATCCTTTTGCGCGGCGATCTGAAGGGCGCCATCGAGACGCCGTGCTCGCGCTGCCTGGAGATCGCGCGCGTTGATCTGAACATTCCGCTGGCCGTCACCTTCGTCGAGCGCGAGCCCGGCGATCCCGAGGAAGCGGACGATCCCGACGTGGTCTACTTTGACAGCGACGAGATCGACATCGCGCCGGAGATCCGCGACGAGATCCTGCTGGCCATTCCGCTCAGCCCTCTTTGTCTGGATGGATGCCGCGGCCTTTGCTCGGCGTGCGGCGCCAACCGCAATCTCACGGCGTGCGCTTGTCAGACCCAGGCGGGCGTCGATGCTCTCAAACAAAACGCCTTCGCCAAGATAAAGCTTTAGTCCGAGACCGAACACCCTTTCACAGAGGATCCCATGGCCGTTCCGAAAAGAAGACAGTCCAAGTCGCGCTCGGCGATTCGTCGCGCGCAGGTGATGAAGAAGTCGGTGCCGCATTTTGTGCCCTGTCCGCGCTGCAGCGAGCCCAAGCTGGCTCACCGCATGTGCGCTGCCTGCGGGTACTATCGGGATCGCCTGGTGGTGGAGCCGAAGGAAGAGGAGCAGCCCTAGTCCACATGTCCCGCATCGCCGTCGACGCGATGGGAGCTGACGGGGCGCCTCGCATCGAGGTGGAAGGCGTCATCGCCGCCGTGCGTGCGCGCGACTTGGAGGTGATCCTGGTCGGCGACGAAGCACGCTTGCGCGCCGAGTTGGCGGCCCTGGGCGCACCCAGCAAGGGCCTGACCGTGCGCCACGCGCCCGACGTCATCACCATGGACGACGCGCCGTCGATGGCGGTCAAGCAGAAGAAGAAATCGTCGATGCGGGTGTGCTTCGATCTGGTGAAAGCCGGCGAGGCCGACGCGGTGGTATCGGCCGGAAACTCCGGTGCGATGATGGCCTGCGGTCTGTTCGTGTTCGGCCGCCTGACCGGCGTCGAGCGCCCGGCGATTGTCACCACGTTTCCCACCAAAGCCGGCGAATGCGCGTTGCTCGACATGGGCGCCAACGTTGATCCCAAGCCGGCGGTGCTGGCCCAGTTCGCCGTGCTGGGCACCCAGTACGCGCGCCTTCTGCACGGCAAGGAAAAGCCGCGCGTCGGCGTGCTGTCGAACGGCTCGGAAGAACACAAGGGCACGCCGCTGACCCGCGAGACGCACCAGCTGCTGGCGCGCACGCTGGCCCCGGGTGCGCGGGCGGATTTTCACTACGTAGGCTACGTCGAGGGCCGCGACATCTTTCGCGGCGACGTCGACGTGGTCGTCACCGACGGTTTCACCGGCAACGTGGTTCTGAAAAGCGTCGAAGGCGCGGCGGAGGCCATCCTGGGCATGGTGCGCGAAGAGGTTCTGCGAGCCGGACCGCTGGCGCGGTTGGGCGCGGCGTTGATGACCTCGGTGCTGCGGCGGCTAAAAAAACGAATCGACTACGCCGAGCACGGCGGTGCGCCGCTGTTGGGCGTAGACGGCGTGGCTTTGATTTGCCACGGCGGCTCGAACGCCACCGCGATCAAGAACGCGGTCTTCGTCGCCGATCGCTTCGCCAAGAACGGTCTTGGCCAAGAGCTGACCGGCGCGGTCGGCCGCCATCGCTTCATCTGGGATTCGGCACCGCCAGCGCCACCCACCGCCGAGGCGGCGCGATGATCCGCAGCCGCATCATCGGCACCGGCCGGGGCGTTCCGCCGCGTGTCCTCACCAACGCCGAGCTGTCGAAGACCGTCGACACTTCCGACGCCTGGATCGTCGAGCGCACCGGAATTCGCGAACGCCACGTCCTGGACCCGTCGCAAGCCGCCAGCGATCTGGCCACCGAGGCGGCGCGCAATGCCTGCAAAGCGGCCGGCGTCGATCCGGCCACCGTCGACTGCATCATCCTGGGCACGGTCACCGGCGACTGCCCGTTCCCGTCGACGGCGACGTTCGTGCAGAAAAAACTGGGCGCCATGGCCGGCGGCTGCGCCTTCGATCTGTCGGCGGCCTGCGCCGGTTTCATCTACGGCCTTTCGGTGGGCGACGCGTTCATTCGCTGCGGCCAGTACAAACGCGTGCTGGTGATCGGCGTCGAAGTCCTGACCCGCATCATCGACTGGAGCGATCGCGGCACCTGCGTGCTGTTCGGCGACGGCGCGGGCGCGGTTCTGCTGACCGCCGACGACGATCCCAAGCGCGGGATCCTGTCGACGCACCTCTTCGCCGACGGGAACTACACCGACATTCTTTACCAGCCGGCCGGCGGCAGCCGCCTGCCGCCGTCAGCGGAAACGGTGGCAGACAAGCGGCACTACGTGAAGATGAACGGGCGCGAGGTCTACAAGCACGCCGTGCGCAACATGGCGGCGGCGGCGAAGCTCGCCCTGCAGGCCAATGCCTTCCAGCCGTCGGACGTGTCGTGGGTGATCGCCCACCAGGCCAACGTGCGCATCATCGAAGGTGTGGCCGAACGGGTGGCCATCCCGATGGAGCGGTTTTATATCAACGTTGATCGCTACGGGAACACCTCGTCGGCGTCGGTGCCGACGGCGCTGGACGAGGCGTTGGAGCACGGGAAGATCAAAAGCGGGGACGTGCTGCTGTTCTGCGCGCTGGGCGGCGGCCTGGCCTGGGCGTCGGCGGCGGTGCGGTGGTAAGGACATGACAGCGTCCGGCGTGGTCTTTCTGTTTCCCGGTCAGGGCTCGCAGAAGGTAGGGATGGGCAAGGCGCTGGCCGAGCAGTGGCCGGAGGCGCGCGCCGTCTTTGCCGAGGCGGACGCGGCGCTGGGGTTCTCGCTGTCGCATCTTTGTTTCGCCGGGCCCGAGGCGGAGCTCACGCTGACCGCCAACGCGCAGCCGGCGATCTTGACCACCAGCATCGCGGCCCTGCGTGTTCTGCAGAAGGAAACCGACCTGCGTCCGGTCGCGGTGGCCGGTCACTCGCTGGGAGAATACTCGGCGCTGGTAGCGACAGGCGCGCTGGCGCTGGCCGATGCGGTTCGCCTGGTGAACCTGCGCGGGCGCTTCATGCAGGAAGCGGTGCCGGCTGGTGTGGGCGGGATGGCGGCGATCATCGGTCTTCTGCCGGCGGACATCGAAGCGGTTTGCGCCGAGGCATCGGCGGCCGTGTCCGGGCAATTCGTCAGTCCGGCCAATTACAACGGCGGCGGTCAGGTGGTCGTCGCGGGACACAAGAGCGCCGTCGACGCCGCCTGCGTGGCGGCGAAGGCGCGCGGCGCGAAGATGGCGAAGCCGTTGGCGGTCAGCGCGCCTTTCCATTGCGCGCTGATGCAACCGGCGGCCGATCGCCTGGCGATCGAGCTGGGCAAGGTCGCCGTGAAGACGCCGTCGGTTCCGGTGGTCAGCAACGTCGAGGCGACGCCATATCAAGACGCCGCGCGGGTTCGCGACCTTCTGGTGCGACAGGTGACGGCGCCCGTGCGCTGGGAAGAATCGGTGCTGCACCTGGCCTCGCAGGGGATCGCCGCCGGGATCGAAGTGGGCGCGGGCAACGTGCTGGCCGGTTTGATCAAACGCATCGCGCCCGGTTTGACGGTGCAGGCGGCGGGCGATCCTGAGTCGATCCAGAGTCTGCGGCAGGCGTCTCGGACGGACGGCCAGCAGGAGGCGCGTCATGGGTGAGCTGGACGGAAGAATTGCGCTGGTCACCGGCGGCTCGCGCGGCATCGGCCGGGCCATTGCCATCACGCTGGGCCGGCAGGGCGCGCGGGTGATCGTCAACTTCACCGCCAACGAGGCCGCGGCCAACGAGACCGCGGGGGCGGTCAGCGCGGCGGGCGGCGCCGCATCGACCAAGCGCTTCGACGTGGCCGACGCCGCGGCGACCGACGCGGCGATCAAAGAAATCATCGCCGCCGAGGGCGGCCTGCACATCCTGGTGAACAACGCCGGCATCGCCGTCAACACGCTGGTCCTGGGGGCGAAGGACGCCGACTGGAAGCGGGCCATCGACGTGAACCTGAACGGCACGTTTCACTGCACGCGAGCGGCGCTGCGCGCCTTGATGAAGGCCAAAGAGAATGGTCGGATCGTCAACATCACGTCGATCACCGGCGAGGTCGGCTCGGCCGGGCAGGCGCCGTACGTGGCGGCCAAGGCAGGCGTGATCGGGTTGACCAAGACGCTGGCCCGCGAGTACGCCTCGCGCGGAATCACCGCGAACGCCGTTTCGCCCGGCTACATCGACACCGACATGACCGCCAGCGAGTTGCCAGCGGAGCGCCGCGCCGAGTTGTTGAAGTCGATTCCGCTTGGCCGCGTCGGCCGCCCGGAGGAAGTGGCAGCCGCGGTGAGCTATCTTTGCAGCCCGGGCGCCGCCTATGTCACCGGGCAAGTCTTGCGCGTCAACGGGGGACTTTTCATGTAAGGTACGCCGCTTGCGGTGTCCCGAGCCGCAAGATTTGCAGCGTCAAGCTGCTGAGAGGACCAAAGCAAAATGGCCGACAACGTCGAAGAACGCGTTCGAAAAATCATCATCGAGCAATTGGAAGTCGCACCGGACAAGGTCAAGCCGGAGGCGTCCTTCGCGGACGATCTCAAGGCTGACTCCCTGGCCGTCGTCGAGCTGGTCTTGGCCTTGGAAGAGGCGTTCAAGCTGGAGATCCCTGACGAGGACACGGAGAAAATCAAGACCGTGGGCGACGCTATCAACTACATCAAGTCGCACGCGAAGTAGACCGCGGCCAACCAAGGTCGAGCGAGCGAACAGGAAGAAGAGGGAGATACCGCCGATGGCACGAAGGGTCGTTATCACAGGTGTCGGGCTTGTCACCCCGATTGCCATCGGAACCGAGGAGACCTGGCAGGGTTTGGTGTCAGGTAAGTCGGGCATCGGGCCCATCACCCACTTCGATCACACCGCGTTCGCCACGCACTTTGCCGGCGAGATCAAGAACTTCGATCCCACCCGCTGGGTCAGCGCGCGCGACGCCAAGTCGACCGATCCCTTCATTCAGTTCGCCATCGCCGCCGCCGCGCTGGCGATTGAAGATTCGGGTCTGAAGATCGAAGGCGCCTTCGCCGAGCGCGTCGGCTGTTTCGTCGGCGCCGGCCTGGGCGGCGTCACCACCATCGAGGCGGCGTGCCGCACGCTGGCTTCGAAGGGGCCCCGGCACGGCATCTCGCCCTTTTTTGTCCCGATGATCATCGTGAATCTGGCGCCCGGGCAGATCTCGATCCGCTTTGGAGCCAAGGGGCCGAACCTCAGTCAGGTGTCGGCGTGCTCGACCGGCGCGCACGCCATCGGCGACGCGTTCCGGGTCATCCAGCGCGGCGACGCCGACGCCATGATCTGCGGCGGCACCGAGGCCACGGTGACGCCCCTTGGGGTCGGTGGGTTCAACAGCATGCGCGCGCTGTCCACCCGCAACGATGCGCCCACGGAGGCCTCGCGTCCGTTCGATCGCGAGCGTGACGGCTTTGTCATCGCGGAAGGTTCGGGCGTGGTGATCATCGAAGAGCTCGAACACGCCAAGAACCGCGGCGCCAAGATCTACGCCGAGCTGGCCGGATACGGCGCCAACGCTGACGCTTACCACATCACCGCGCCAGCGCCGGAAGGCGAGGGCGCGCAACGCTGCATGAAGCTGGCGTTGGCCGACGCCAAGCTGAACCCGTCGCAGATCGGGTACATCAACGCCCACGGCACGTCGACGAAGATGAATGACGCCAACGAGTCGCTGGCGATCAAGAAGGTCTTCGGCGACAGCGCCCGCAAGGTGATGGTCAGCTCGACCAAATCGATGACTGGCCACATGCTGGGCGCGGCGGGCGGCGTGGAGACCGCGGTGTGCGCGCTGGCCTTGTCGCGCGCGATTATCCCCCCGACCATCAACTACACCACGCCCGATCCCGAGTGCGACCTCGACTATGTCCCGAACACCGCCCGCGAGGTGAAGGTCGACCACGTGCTCACCAACAGCTTCGGCTTCGGCGGAACCAACGCCTGCCTCGTCCTCAGTCGCTTTTAACGAGTCGGTTTAACGCCCTCGGCCGCATCTTTTCGTCCGCCTGAAACGTTCTCCGATTGGAGGAGACGACGATGGCGACACAAGACAAGGTTATCGTGGTGACCGGCGCAACCGGACGGCAAGGGGGCGCCGCGACGAGACACCTTCTGCGGGCGAATCGCTGGACCGTGCGCGCGCTGACCCGGAATCCGGCGTCGGCGGCGGCTCGGCGGCTGGCCGCCGAAGGCGCTCAGGTCGTCGCCGCCAACCTGGATGATCCGAAGAGCCTGGGCGCGGCGATGCAAGGCGCTTACGGCGTCTACAGCGTGCAGAATTTCTGGGACAGCGGCGTGGCGCGCGAGATCCAGCAAGGCCAGGCCGTCGCCGACGCCGCGCTGGCCGCCGGCGTCCAGCATTTTGTCTACGGCTCGGTCGGCAGCGCCGCCAAGAAATCCGGGGTCGAGCACTTCGAATCGAAGTTCGTGGTCGAGAACTACGTGCGCGGCTTGGGCCTGCCCGCCACCTTCGTACGGCCCTGCTGTTTCATGGAGAATTACTACATCCCCCAGGTGGAGATCGCCTTGCTGAAAGGCAAATTGCTCGATCCTGTACGGGCGGAAAAACCGTTTCAGCTGATCGCGGTCGACGACATCGGGGCCTTCGTCGCGCTGGCCTTCGAGCGGCCGGCGCAGCTTGTCGGGCAGGCGATCGATCTCGCCGGCCAGCAGCTGACCAACATCGAAGCAGCGGGGATCTTCGGGCGAGTGATGGATCGAACCATCACCTTCAAAAAAATTCCGCCGCTGGTCATTCGTCTGTTCATGCGCGAGCTGCGGCCGATGTTCACCTGGTTCAACGACGCCGGGTTCAACGCCGACGTGGCCGCGGTCCGCCGCCAGTTTCCCGAGGTGCAGTGGAAAGGTCTCGAGGACTGGCTGTGGTCCGAAGGGTGGGACCGACGGGCCAAGGCGGTTCGCAAGGCGGCGTAGCGGCAAGCTGCGCCGGCGCCGTTGTTCTGGAATACTCAGCGATCATGAAGACCGAGCGCCCGGCGTTGACCACCGGATCGCCGGCGCTGCAGATGCGTCCGGCCCGATTTGAAGACGTCTCGGAGATCTTGCGCTTGATCGAACGGGCGGTGGTCTTCGGCTGCCGCGAACATTATCAACCGTCGCAACTGGCGCTGGTCTTTGCCGGCTATGCGCAGGCGCTGTTCGTCGAACTGCTTGGCCCTTACGAATCCGTCGCCGCCGAACGCCAGTCACGCATCGTCGGGTTCGCCCAGCTTGATCCCCACGATGGGCGACTGCGAGCCTTGTTCGTCGATGCGGCCTGCCAGCGCCGAGGTGTCGGTCGCGCGTTGCTGGCGCACGTCGAGGCGCGCGCGCTGGCTCGTGGTTGCGGCCGCATGTACGGAGCGATGTCGCTGAACGCCGTCTCGTTTTACGCCGCCGCCGGCTTTCATCCATACGGCGGAGCGTCGCGCCTGACGTCGAACGATGGGGCCATCCCCGTGGTGCGCATGGAAAAACAATTGGGCGCCTGACGATGGAAACGAAGAACCCACCGCCCGCCGGAGCTGGCGCAGGCGCAGGCGCGGACGCGGTTTCTCGATCTGGTGGCCGAGCTGCGCCCTGAGCTCCATCGCTACTGCGCGCGGCTGACCGGTTCGATCGTCGATGGGGAAGACGTCGTGCAAGAGACCCTGGCCAAGGCGTATTACGCCATCAGCATGGCGGCGGAGATGCCGCCCACAACACGGCCGGGCGAGCGCGCGCGGCTGCGCCAGTACGCCGCGCTCTTCAACGCTCAGTCGCGGGAGGCGCTGCGGGCGCTGATCGCCGAGGATTGCCGGCTAGATCTGGTGTCACGCGTGGAACGGCGCGGGCCCGCGGTGGGGGAGTACTACGCGCGTTATGCCGATCAGCGCGACGTGCGGGCCGCAGTCGGCGTCTTGGAAGACGCGCACGGCGGGCGGTTGGCGCTGGGCATCTACTCGACACGGTCCAGCGCCAACCCCACCACGTTCGTGTTGATCGAATGGCGTGGCGACAAGCTGTCGCTGATCCGCGATTTTCGGTATGTCCCCCACATCGCCGACGAGGTGATGCTGGGTCGGGCGACGTTTCGCCTGGTTGATTGACGCCAGTTAGTGGCTGCTGGCGTCCAGCTGCGCTTCCGCGGCTAGCCAGTCTTCGACGTCGTGGCCGTCTTCGGCGCCACGCGCGAGATAAAGCTGGTACGAACGAGCCGCGATCTCGTCGAAGGTGGGCGGGCTTTTCGCCGTCGCCACCGATTTTGCCGTCGTCAGGGAAGGTGCCTTGACCGCCATCGGCGCTGAGGTTCTCCCCGTTTTCACCGTCTTCCGCCCTGTGTTCCTCATGCGTCGATGTATACGCCTGGGCGCGTCGACAGCAAAAATTTTTTTGTTTCTATTCGGACAAGGCCTGCGCTGTCTGCTGTTCCTCGCGTAGCTCTTCCAGGATGGCGATCAGCAGGCGAGCCGCCAATTCGGACGGTTTCGCGCAGACATCGCCCATCACCTCGGCCAGCGTGAACGACCAGTGTCGATCGCGCTTGGCCCACTCTAGAAACGCGTGGGGCGATTGCAGACGCCCCTTCACGATCTCATGCGCTTGCAGCCGCCAGCGTTCGCCGTGACCGTCAAGCTCCGAATGCAGCTCCCGGATCATCATCGGAAAATCGTGCGCCACCAACATTCCGCGACACCTCCATCAGTGTTGACCCAACCCTACCCCCGCTGGTTTCCCCGTCCCCGTTACACTGTCGGCTAGGCTATGGCAGCCGGAATCGAAGCTCCGATTTGACCATTGGCGCGGCGTAACCGTCCACAGGATTCGTCTTCGTCCCCGGCCTCAATCGTAACAACAACACGGCTCGACTGCCGCACCATTCCCGGATTCGAATAATGTTTTTTCAGCCGGCCAGGGTCGCTTCGATCGCGTCGGCGCTTTTGGGAATCGCGGCGGTCAGAACCTCGGCGCCGGTT
>DASXQB010000178.1:0-34543 GCA_036493295.1 Polyangia bacterium
TTGATCGGCGGCGCGGGCGGCACCGTCGGCCGCGCAGGAACGCGCGTCGCCGGCCACGGGTTGTTCGCCGATTCGAAGCCCGCCGTCGCGTCCTGTGAATCGGCCCGCGAACGCGCGCGCGCCAGCCATACGCCGGCGCCGGCCACCGCCAGCGCCGCGACCACCGCGACCAGCACCACCCGCCACCACGCCGCCGCCGACGCCCGCGTCACCGGCCGCCCGCCCGAGACCCGCCCCGGCGACGCCCGCCGGGTCGGCTGGGTCGATGTGCGGGCCGACGATCGATCGGGCGCCTCACGACCGACGGCCACGCCCGGCCGCACCGAACGCGTGCCCGATTCGCGCACCACCGGCGTTTTCCGCGGGGGCAGCATGGTTTGCGTGTCGGGCAAGGCGTCGAGAACCGGCGCGCGCAGATTGGACGGCGTCACCAGCGGGCCGGTGGCGGGGAAATCCGTCTGGGTGAGGAACAACCGCTTGACCAGATTGCCCAGCAGCACGCTGTCACCGCTGTAACCAGGCAGCGACAGCACCGCGGACAGCGCGTCCGCCGTGGTGTCAAAGCGATCTTCCACCCGCCGCTGCAGCATCCTCCGCACCACCGATTCAACCGCCGGCGCGAGGTCGCGGGTGGCCGGCAGCGACGAGAACGGCGGGATCTGGCAGCGGCTGACCTTGGTCATCACGTCCAGTTCGTCCGTGCCTTCGAACAGGCGACGCCCGGCCAGGAGCTCCCACAGCGTCACGCCCAGGGCGAATTGATCGGTGCGATGGTCGAGCGGCCGATCGTCCAGCTGCTCAGGCGACGCGTAGGCCAGCTTGCCGCGCACGCTGCCGGTGCGAGCGCCCGACGTGCTGTGCGCGCGCGCCTTGGCGATACCGAAGTCCGACAGCTTGACCTCGCCGCTGTAACTGACCAGCACGTTGTGCGGCGAAACGTCGCGGTGGATGAGCCCCAGCGGCCGCCGGCCTTCGCGTCGTTCGTGGACATAGCGCAGACCCTTCAAGACCTCGCCCGCCACGTGCAGCGCCAGCGGCCGGGGAAATGCCTGGCCGGCGCCCAGCGTGCCCAGCGCCAGCTGCCGCAGGTCGCGGCCCTCCACGCGCTCCATGGCGATGTAATAGCGGCCTTGTAGTCCACCGCCGTGTTCGGGGCCAACCTTGTCAAAGTCGAAGATCGAGACGATGTTGGCGTGCTGCAGTTGCGCGGCCACCCGGGCTTCGTTGACGAACAGACGTTCCAGCTCGGGATCGCCGGCAAATGATTCCAGCATGAACTTCAGCGCCAGCGACTTGACGAAGCCGCGAGGGCCCTCGACCCGCGCCGCCCACACCTCCGCCATTCCGCCAATCGCGATTCGCTCCCCCAGGACGTATTTGCCGATGCGCTGTCCCGGCTGCACCTTTTCCCTATACGACGAAGCGGCGCCAGCCGGCCAGCGGCTGAAACAGAATTTCTGCGCCGCCAAACCCGCAATTTGCCCAAGCATTTTGAAAATCGGAGAGTCAGATGATTTTTTCTGGAACACGGAGATTGGCTGTGCGTTTGATCCTTCGGATGGAAGCGCGCAACAAAAAGCTGGCAGTTCTGGGGGCAACCGTCCTCGCGGCGGCGGTGGCGGGTGGGTGTTCGGCGCCACGCTCGCTGGTTCAGCTGGATATGGACGTGCAGTCGACCGATACGGCGGGCCTATCGGCGGATCTGTCCAAAGCCAGGCTGCACATCGAGGTTAAGCAGGAGATAAAAAATGAACTGCAGACGGTTCAAGCCGTCGAGCAGCCATTCACGAAGTTGACCACTGTTCCCCAAATGTCGGGTGCTAGCCTGAAAGTCGGGATCTTCCTGGATGCTGACATCTCGGGCATGGTCACGGTTTCCGTTTCCATCGTTGACGAGTCCAGCTGCCCGCTTGGCCAGACGGACGTGAACGTGGTGGTCAAGTCAGGCGCGACGGTGTCGCCGGCCCAGACGATTTTCATCAATGTCAGCACGACCTGTTCGCCCAGCGACGACGCCGGCGCGCCCTCGCCCGACGGCGACGATACGGCCGAGACCAACCCAACCGGCCCCGACGCCGGCAGCGCCGACGACACCGGCACGGGCAACACCGACGACGCCGGCGCAAGCGACGCGGCGAACAACGACAGCGCCGCTGTCGACGCCTACTGCCCGCCCGAGACCGGGCCTGAGGTCGAGCCGCCACCGACCTGCCAGGAGTTCTGCGATTTGGCGAAGAAGAACTGCGAGATGTACTACCCCGACCCCGATCAGTGCCTGGCCTTCTGCCAGAACTGGGCCCCCGGCGAGCGCGTGACGGCGACCCAGCCCCTGGTCCCCGGTAACACCATCGCCTGCCGCTTGCAGTTCCTGCACGGCACGGTGCCCAGCATGCAGGGACTCACCTGCCCCAGCGCCAGCCCGGAGAGCGCGATCTGTCACGACTGAAGAGTCGCACGCGTCCCGGCCGTAACCGCCGCCCAACGGCGCGGAATTTGACGCATTCAGGCGTCCATGATACGGGACACTCACCACCACTCTATTGGGAGATCACATGAGACGACTCCATATCCAGCTTTTAGCGGCAGTGATTGCGGTCGGACTGATGGCCAGTCCCGCGTTCGCCGGTCCGGTGCAGGTCTTCACCGACTGGGCCCGCGGCGACATGGGCACGGCTCACAACGCCACCAACGGCCAGTACATCGGCTGCTGGCTGGACAGCGACACCGTCGGCCCGCCGCTGCTTTACTGTGAGGCTTACGATGGGTCGCAGGTCAGCTTTTGTTTTTCGACCAACAGCAACCTCATCACCGTTTCCTCGACGATGACGTCGCTCTCGGACATCGAGTTCGGCTGGAACGACGACCACACCTGTTCGTTCCTGATGATCAACACCTTCTCGCAACCGCCCGGCCGCCGTTTCCCATAGGAAAGACGAGGATCCCATGACGCGTACAAAATTGGGTTTGCTGACGGTTGGGTTTGCTCTGGCGGGCGTGCTGATCGGCGCGCGGGTGGCGGTTTCGCAGAAGGCGGCGCCGGCTGCTGCGCCCACGCGCACCAGCCCGGTCTGTGAAAAGTGCGATGCGATGGCGCTGGAAAAAGCGCACAAGGCGGTCGACATGGTGATCGAGGCCGGTCACTGGACCAAGGCTGACCATGACAAGGTCGGCCCCCTCTTCCACACCTTGCACACCGAACAGAAGATCGAACTTCTGCGCAAGGTCGGTGGCCTCATCGATCAAAAGAAGCTGGTCGTCGACAAGGGCGCGCGCCTCTTCTAATTCGCCGGGCGGCCGGGCCGCGAACCATCCGCGGCCCGCTGCCAACCCGGCCCTTCACCGTCCCCGCGCCCCATCCTGGAGAAAGCGGGATGGAAAACGTATGATGGGGCGCGCAAACGTGGACGAAGCGTGCCTCGGCGACGATACGTTGCTCGACTTTGTGGCGGGTCGGTTGCCCGCCGATCGCCGCGGCGTGGTCGAACGTCATCTGGCCGGTTGCACGATCTGCACGCGCCTGGTCTCGGCGGCTGAAGGCTCGGCGCGAGAGACAGTGCCGGCGTCCAAACAGACTCGCGGCTTTCCTGGCTCAGGCGAGGTTGACTTCCGGGAGCGCCAGCCCAGCCTGAATCCCGGCACGCTGCTGGCCGAGACGTACAAGATCGTCCGCCTGATCGGCACCGGCGGCATGGGCGAGGTCTATGAAGCCTCGCACACCCGGCTGACCGGGCGTTACGCGGTCAAGGTGCTGCACCACCACTGGGCGGGCGATCCGCGCGCCATCGTGCGCTTCGGACGCGAGGCGCAGATCACCTCGGGCCTGCGCCACCCCAACATCGTGGCCATCATCGACTTCGATTACACGCCGGCCGGCGCGCCTTATCTGGTGATGGAGTTCATCGAAGGCGTCGAGCTGGCCGCCGTCATCGCCAGCGAGGCGCCCATGCAGCCGGCGCGGGTGGTGCGCATCGTCGAACAGATCGCTTCGGCGCTGACGGCGGTGCACGCGCGCAACATCGTCCACCGCGATCTCAAACCGCAGAACATCTTCCTCGTGCCGGGCGAACGGCCGGGCGACGAACGGGTCAAGCTGGTGGACTTCGGCATCTCCAAGGTTCGCGCGGCGTCAGTGGCGTTGACCGGCGAGCGCGCCGTGCTGGGTACCCCGCAATACATGGCACCCGAACAGGCTCAGGCCGCCGGCGAGGTCGACGGCCGCGCCGATCAATTCGCCCTGGCCGCCATCGTCTACGAGATGCTCACCGGCCGCATGGCCTTCCCTGGCGACCGGGTGGAGATCGTCGTCTATCGCATCTCGCACGAAGAGCCGCGACCGCTGGGACCGGCCTGGGGACCGGGGCTGGCATCGGTGATCATGCGCGCGCTGGCCAAGAGTCCCACCCAGCGTTATTCGTCGACGGACGACTTCGCAGCGGCCCTGCGCGCGGCGGTGGAAAGCGATCGCCTGGTGCGCACGCCGACGTCGGAGACACGCATCACCCAGCGGCAGCCATCGCAGGACAGCCCGCCGCCGCTGGGACCGGAGACGCGCGAACGGCACATCGGCCATCGCTGGACGGTGGTGGGTGGCCTCGGCACCGGTCTGGCTCTGGCGGCGGTGCTGGCGGTGCCGCTGATGCGACGGCCAGCGCGCCACGACGGCGCCACCAACTTGACCGGCGCGACGCCGGTGCCCGCGACGACAACCGCCACTGCCACCGGCGAGCTGCCGCCGCCGCCAAAACCGGCGGCCGCCGCCACCGCCGACATGGAACCGCCGCATCCAGAAGCGACGACGACGGCGGCCAAAGAGACGCCGCCCATCGCCGCCGCGACGCTGGCTTTGCCAACGGCGCCGCCGCGGCGCCATCCGTTGCGCGCGCACGTCGCAACCAACAAGGCGCGCGCGGCCAGCGAACCAGCCGTGTCCGCGGCGACGCCAGCGCCCACCGCCGGCCAGGCGTCATCACCAGACGCGGCGGCGACGCCGGCGCAGGGAAAATCTTCCGGCACGTCCACCCGCGATTCAAAGTTGGGGAGCTTGATTGACAAGCTTTGATCGCGGTGGCGTTCGGACGATCGCGGTTGCGATTGCGCTGCTCGCGTTGACCGCGGCTGCCCGTCCGGCCACCGCGCAGATAGGCCCTGACGGTGACGCCCGCACGCAAGCCCAGGCGCATTTGAGCCGCGGCAACGATCTGTTCACCATCGACAAGTTTCGGGACGCGCTGACCGAGTTCCAGGCGGCGTTCGCCGCCTTCCCCAGCCCCAAGCTTCATTTCAACATCGGTCAGTGCCAGCGCGCCCTGGGGCATCTGCCGGAAGCGCTGGCCGAGTTTCAGCGCTTTGTCGACGAGGCGCAGGATGTTTCGCCCGACCTGCGGCGCGAAGCCGAAAAATACATCTTCGAGTTGAAGACCGCCGCGGATCGCGCGCCGCTGCCGCCTGCGACGGTCGCGCCCGTGCCGCCGCGGTTGACGCCGCAACCGCCGGCCGCGACCACACCCGCGTCGCCGCTTGTTGACGCCGCCCCGCTCGCCGGCGCCAACACCGACACCGATCGGCCGCTGTACAAGCGATGGTGGTTCTGGGCCACCGTGGGCGTGATCGCGGCGGGCGCCGCGGTGGGTGTCGTGCTTGTGACGCGCCCCCGTGATCCAGCCTGCACCGGTAACTGTATCTAACGACGCGGCAAAACCCCCACAGGGGCTGCTGGGTCTTCCTAACGCAACGATGGCCAGGGTGGCCCTCGACGAAAGGAAAACCAGGAGAGCGTCATGAACACCGAATCCCCCACAGACAAAAACCCAGAAACCCTTGCGCGGCCCAACAAACATTTTGGCCGCCGCACCGCCCTGCTTTTGGCAGTCCCCCTGCTGTTGCTGGGCAGTGTTTCCCTGAAGGCGATCGCGCACGAGGGCGGCCCCGACGGCGGCATGCACGGAGGCGGGATGCGCCACCGCCTGCATCACATGCTCGATGTCGCCGGCGCCACCGACGCCCAGAAGGCGCAAATCAAAGCGGTCTGGGAGCCGCTGCGCCCGCAGCTGCGCTCGGTCGCCGAGGACCACATGAAGGTGCGCCAGAACATCCGCCAGGCGCTGGCCGCGCCGACGATTGATCCATCGGCCATTGAAAAGCTGCGGCAGAACTCGGTCCAGTTGATGGACAAACGATCGGCCCTGATCACCCAGGGCATGGTGGCCACGGCGCAGATACTCAGCGCTGATCAGCGGCAAAAAATCGCCACCGAAATCGCCAAGCACGCCGGCGAACACCATGGTTTTGGCGGGGGCGCGGCGCCATAGTCGGCAGGTCTAGCCCCGGCGCCCTTGTGCTAGCCTTGGGCGCCGGTTGCGCATGAGTTGCAATAGAGTCCCCGCCCCGCCATGTGGATAGTCCGCCTCGCGCTGAAGCGGCCATACACCTTCGTGGTGATGGCCATGCTGATCGTCATTCTGGGCGTTCTCAGCATCGCCCGCATGCCGGCGGACATCTTTCCGGACATCGACATTCCGGTCATCTCGGTGGTGTGGAACTACGGCGGCCTGGCGCCCGAAGAGATGGAGCGGCGGATCGTCACCAACTTTGAACGCGGCCTGACCACCACCGTCAACGACATCGAACACGTAGAGAGCCAGTCGCTGACCGGCGTGTCGGTGATCAAAGTTTTCTTCCAGCAAGGCGCGGCGCTGGAAGCGGCCACCGCCCAGATCACCGCCATCGCCCAGACCTCGGTCCGGCAGATGCCCCCTGGCACCACGCCACCGCTGATCATCCGTTACAGCGCCTCCAACGTCCCGATCATGCAGGCGGCGCTGGAAAGCGAGACGCTGAGCGAGCAGCAGCTGTTCGACTACGGCGTGAACTTCATCCGCTCAGATCTGGCCACCATCCCCGGCGCGCAGATCCCCTGGCCCTACGGCGGCAAACAGCGGCAGATCATGGTGGACATCGATCCGGCGCGCCTGTTCGCCTGGGGCCTGTCGCCGCGCGACGTGTCCACCGCGGTCAGCGCGCAGAACCTGATCCTGCCGACCGGCACGGCGAAAATGGGCAACGGCGAATATCCCATCGTCGTCAACAGCAGCCCTGAAACACTGGAGCAGCTCGGCCTTTTGCCGATCAAGACCGTGCGCGGAACGTCGGTGTTGATCCGCGACGTGGCCAGCGTGCGCGACGGCAACACGCCCCAGACCAGCATCGTCCACGTCGAGGGGCGTAAGTCGGTTTTGATCACGCTGCTGAAGAACGGCGCCGCCAGCACACTGGACGTCACGTCGCGCATCCGGGCCATGATGCCGGGGATCCTGTCGCGGCTGCCAAAAGAGCTGAAGGTCTCGCTGCTTTTCGATCAGTCCGTGTTCGTGCGCGGCGCGGTCAGCGGCGTGGTCAAGGAAGCGGCCATCGCCGCCGGGTTGACCGCGCTTTTGATCCTGCTGTTTCTAGGTAGCTGGCGGAGCACGCTGATCGTCGTGCTGTCCATCCCGCTTTCGATCCTGACCTCGATCATGGTGCTGGGCGCCATCGGACAGACGTTGAACGTCATGACCCTGGGCGGGATGTCGCTGGCGGTGGGGATCCTGGTCGACGATGCCACTGTCGAGATCGAGAACATCCACCGCAACATCGCCAAGAAGAAACCGCTGGTGGTGGCCATTCTCGACGGGGCGCGCGAGATCGCCGTCCCGGCGTTTGTCTCCACGCTGTGCATCTGCATCGTCTTCGTGCCGGTGGTGTTCATCACCGGCTCGGCGCGCTCGCTGTTCGTGCCGCTGGCGTTGGCGGTGGTCTTCGCCATGCTGACGTCGTACCTGCTTTCGCGCACGCTGGTTCCGACCATGGTGCGCTTCCTGCTGGCGCCCGAGGTGGCCGCCCACGAAAGCGGCCACGGCCGGCGGTCGCGACTGGCTGATGGTTTTGACCGCTGGTTTGATCGCCTGCGGCAGGCCTACGGCGCCTGGCTGGCCTGGGCGCTGTCGCGGCGGCGCACGGTGATCGGTTTGTTCCTGGGCTTCGTGGCGCTGTCGCTGGGGTTGTTCCCGCTGCTCGGCCAGGACTTCTTTCCCAGCGTCGACGCTGGCCTCATCAAGCTGCACGTGCGCGGTACGCCTGGCACCCGAATCGAGGAGACCGAACACCTGTTCGCTCTGATCGAAGCCAAGATTCGCGCGTTGATCCCGGCGCAGGAGATCGAAACGCTGCTGGACAACATGGGCGTTCCGGCCAGCGGCATCAATCTGTCGCTGTCGGAGGGCGCGCTGATCTCGGCCGCCGACGGGCAGATCTTGATCGCCTTGAAACCCCATCATGCCCCGACCGAAATCTACGTCCGGCGAATACGGCAGATGGTGCACGCCAACTTTCCCGAGGCGACGTTTTTCTTTCTGGCGCCGGACATCTCGACCCAGGTCTTGAACTTCGGTTTGCCGGCGCCGATCGACTTGCAGATCTCGGGCGGCGTGGGCAACGAAGAACAGACCTTCGCGGTGGCTGAAAAGCTGGCGGCGCGCCTTTCGCGCGTTCCTGGCGCGGCCGACGTGCACCTGGCCCAGGTACGGCGCGTGCCTCAGCTGCGCGTCGACGTCGATCGCAACATGGCCGCCGAGGCGGGGCTGACCCAGCGAGACGTGGCCAACGATTTGATGGTGTCGCTGTCGTCAAGCTCGATGGTCTCGCCCAGCTATTGGCTAGATGCCAGGCGCGGCGTGCAATATCCGGTTTCGATCCAGACGCCGCAGTACCGCATCAAGGACATCGAATCGGTGCAGAACACGCCGCTGTCGACGGGGCCCGACGGCCAGCCGCAGCTTTTGTCCAACGTGGCGGCGGTGTCGCGCACCTTCGGACCGGCGAACATCACGCACTTCAACGCGGGCCGCGTCTTCGACGTGCAAGCCAACGTCGACGGCACTGATCTCGGCACGGTGGCCACCGCCATCAACCGCATCTTGAAAGACCTGGCTCCTGAGCTGCCGCGCGGGACGGCAATCCGGGTGAAGGGCCAGCTTGAGAGCATGCAGTCGTCATTCCGCGGCCTCAGCTACGGCCTCTTCTTCGCCGTCTTGCTGGTCTATCTTTTGATGGTGGTGAACTTTCAGTCGTGGCTGGATCCGCTGGTCATCCTGATGGCCTTGCCAGGCGCGCTGGCCGGGATCGCCTGGATCTTGTTTCTCACCCACACCACGCTCAGCGTGCCGGCGCTGATGGGCGCCATCATGTGCGTCGGCGTGGCCACGTCCAACAGCATCTTGGTCGTCACCTTCGCCAACGATCAGCGCAAGAATGGCTTCGACGCCACGCGGGCCGCGCTGGTTTCTGGGATGACCCGGCTGCGTCCGGTGATCATGACCGCGCTGGCCATGGTGATCGGCATGTTGCCGATGTCGCTGGGCCTGGGCGAAGGTGGCGAACAGAACGCGCCGCTGGGCCGGGCGGTCATTGGCGGCTTGCTGCTGGCGACGGTGACCACGCTATTCTTCGTTCCGGTGATGTACAGCGTCTTGCGACGAAAGGCGCCCGGGCTGGATCCGGCGCTGGAGGATTTATGAGCGTGCCGTCCGATCTTTCCAACGAAACGCGCCGGCAAGCAGAGACCGAGCTCGGTTTCGCGCTGCCGGCGCCGGCGCGGGTGGGCCGCACGCGAGCCGGCGCGCTCGGCGCCGTCGTGCTGGTGGTGGTCGGCGCGGCGTTCCTGCTCGGGTACCTGCCCAAAGAAAAAGCGCGTGCGGTCCTGGAAGAAACCAGCCGCCGCGCCGAGGACGCACCAGCCCGGGTCAGCGTGCTCACCGCCAAGCTGGTGGCCAGCGCCGGCGCCATCACCCTGCCCGGCAGCATCCAGCCGCTGCAAGAGACGATGGTGTACTCGCGCGCCAACGGCTATCTGCGCCGCTGGCTGGTGGACATCGGCGACAAGGTCGACGAGGGACAGCTGCTGGCCGAGATCGACACGCCCGAGCTGGATCAAGAGCTGGTGGCGGCGCGCGCGCAGCTGGCTCAAGCCCAGGCGTCGATCGCGCAATCGAAAGCCAACCGCGACTTCGCCAAGACGTCGCTCGAGCGGGTCAAGCGCCTGGCCCCGACCGGCGTGACGTCGCAGCAAGAGTTCGAGCAGGCCCAGGCGCAAGAAGCGGTGGCGGAGGCCAACCTGAACGTCTCGCAGGCCAACGCCGGCGCGCAGCAGGCGAACATTGAAAGGCTGTCCAAGTTGAAGTCGTTCGCCCGGGTGACGGCGCCGTTCGGCGGCGCCATCACGCAGCGATCGATCGATCGCGGCGCGCTGGTGACGGCAGGAAACGGCACGCCGCTGTTCAAGATCGCCACCAACGATCCGGTGCGCGTGCTGCTGCAGATCCCGCAGAACGTGGCGCCCAGCATCCGCACCCACCTGCCTGCCAAGGTCGCCGTACGCGAGTACCCGAACCGCGTCTTCACCGGTGACGTCACGCGGGCATCCGGCGCGCTGGATCCAGTGCTGCGCACCATGACCACCGAGATCCGCCTGCCCAACCCGAAAGGCGAGCTTTTGACCGGGATGTACGCCGAGGTATCCATCTCGCTTCCTTCGCCGCATCAAGTGTTCGAGGTGCCGGCGACCAGTTTGCTCAGCGACGCCAAGGGCGTGCGGGTGCTGGTGGTCGACAGTGAGAACCACGCCCACGCCCGGACCGTGGTGGTCGAACGCGACACCGGCGCGACGGTGCAGATCGCCAGCGGCCTGCACGGCGACGAACGCATCATCAAGCTGGCCACCGGCGAACTGCAAGACGGCCAACCCGTCGACGTCGCGCCGTAGCTCGCCGATTGATCCCACCGTCGACGGGTTGGCGTCAGCCAATTGACGGTGGCGCGGCTGGCGAAACCGTCAGGCGAATGACGGACGGACAATCTGACGGCGGCATGGGCCGCGATTCGTCGCGCTCACCGCAGAGTCAGAATCCTGGCACGCGGCCTGCTGAAGCAAGGCCGCATGAACAGCACGCAGACCACAACCAACGGCCGCGGCAAGAAGACGAACAAGCGAACCGCGCAGAGCACCGCGCGCCGGAACCAGTTCGTCACGAAACATTTTCCGTTGGTCGAAAAGGTCGCCCGTCGCATGGCCCGCCGCCTGCCCCGGTACGTCGACGTCGCTGATCTGGTTTCCGCCGGTACCATCGGCCTCATCGAAGCGGCCGAGCGCTTCGACGCCGCCCGCTGCGACAGATTCGAGCCGTTCGCCGAGATTCGCATCCGCGGCGCCATCCTGGATGACCTGCGCGCCCGCGACACCTTGAGCCGCGACATGCGCCGCCTCTCGAACGAGCTTGGCCGCGCCGCCGCCGACCTGGCCAATCAACTGGGCCGCACGCCGGACGACGGCGAGGTCGCTGATCACATGGGCGTGGCGGTGAAGGATCTCTATCACCGCCGGGCCAAGCTGTCGGGCGCGTCGGTGGTCGGCCTGGAAGATGTCGATCCGGAATTTCTGGACCACGCCGCCGACAACACCTGCGACAACCCGGAAGAAGAGACCGCGCGCCGCGAGATGTTCTCGCAGCTGGTCGATCAGATCATGACGCTGCCGTCGAACATGCAGCAGGTGCTGTCGTTGTACTATTGCGAGTCGCTGAATTTGAAAGAGATCGGCACTGTGCTGGGCGTGTCGGAGTCACGCGTCTGCCAGATCCACACCGAGGCGACGCGTCGCCTGCGCGGCATCTTGGGTGATGCGTTTTTTCAGGAAGCCGCCGCCTAGTCACGACCGTCGGCCAGCGTCGCAGTTCAAAAAAATAAATAAAATAGACGCAATTTTGAGCGCGTCGCCCGTTACTGGCCAGAGACGGTCAACGCGATGAATCACCACCCTTTTCGCTAGTGCCGCTCCGCGCGCTGCCGTACTCTTCTGCGCTGAGGTAATGGTTTTGAGGCGTTTGGAAGGTGCGGCTGAGCCGGAGACCGACATCGAGCATGTGCGTCGCGAACGGGATCTTTATCGCGCCCTGCTGGATCTCGGAGTGGCCGAGAAGATCGACGCGTTCCTCGAACAGGCGCTGAGTCTGATCGTCAACGTCACCGGCGCGCGCCGCGGGTATATCGAGCTCACCGATGAAGCGACCGGCCAGCCGCGCTGGTGGTGCGCTCATGATTGCTCGGGCGATCAGGTGCAGGCGATTCGTTCGGCGTTTTCGCGGGGCGTGATCGCCGAAGCGCTGGCCACCGGAAAAACTGTGGCCACCGCGTCGGCGCTGGACGATCCCCGCTTTCGCGATCTGGGCAGCGTGCGCAAGAACCGCATCGAAGCGGTCCTGTGCGCGCCCATCGGGGCCTCGCCGCCGATGGGGATCTTGTACTTGCAGGATCGCCTGCAGCCCGGTCCCTTCGCCGAAGACGACCGCCAGGACGCCGAGGTCTTCGCTCGTCACCTGGCCACCTTGGCCGATCGCATTTTAATCCGGCAGCGTCAGGCCTCCGAGACCGATCCCACCGTCGAATTTCGCCGCAACTTGCACGTCGAGGGTCTGGTGGGCAACAGCCCGGCGATGGCCAATGTGTTGCGCCACGTCTCGCTGGTGGCGCCCATCGACGTCAGCGTCCTCATCACCGGGCCGTCGGGCACGGGCAAGACGCAACTGGCCCGCATCATCCACGAAAACGGCCCGCGCGCCGCCGCTCCTTTCGTCGAGCTGAACTGCGCCGCGCTGCCCGAGACCCTGATCGAAAGCGAGCTGTTCGGCGCGGTGCCGGGCGCGCACTCGACGGCGTCGCGACGAGTGGAAGGCAAAGTGGCCTCCGCCGAGGGCGGCACGTTGTTTTTGGACGAGATCGGCGAGCTGCCGCCGCCGGCGCAGGCCAAGCTGCTGCAGCTTCTGCACTCGAAAGAATACTTTCCGCTGGGCGCGCCGCGCCCGATACGCGCCGACATTCGCATCATCGCCGCCACCAACAGCGACCTGAAAAAAGCGGTCGCCGAAAAAATTTTCCGCGAGGATCTCTTCTATCGCCTTCAGGTATTGCCCGTCCGCATGCCGTCGCTGGCTGAACGGCGCGAGGACATCCCGCAGCTGCTCCCTCACTTTTGCGCCCGCGCCCGGGCCAGCCACCAACTGCCCGAGCTGCGCCTGTCCGTCGGTGCCACCCAGGCAGCGCTGGCCGCTGAATGGCCGGGCAACCTGCGCGAGCTGGCCCACGCGGTGGAAGCCGCCGCCATCCGCGCCGCCGCGCAAGGTGTGTTGACGATTGAACGCGCGCACTTGTTTCCCGATCTCGAGCCATCGGAGAGCGAGGTGCGTGGGTCGATGACCTTCCAGCAGGCCACGCGCCTGTTCCAGGGCGAGCTTCTGCGCCGCACCCTGGAAGAGACCAACTGGAACGTGGTCGAGGCGGCCAGCCGTCTGGATCTGGCCCGCTCGCACATCTACAACCTCATTCGCGCGCACGGGCTCGAACGCAAATCGGCATGACCGCCAGCGCGCCCTTCCCGCGCAGCGGACGGTTTCGCGAACGGGACATTCTGGGGCAAGGGTCGATGGGCACGGTGTACCGCGCCCTGGACGAAGAGACCGGCCGCGAGGTGGCGCTGAAGGCCCTGCGCGAGCCGGGTTCGACCGCGCTTTATCATTTGAAGGGCGAATTCCGCTCGCTGCGCGACATCGCCCACCCCAACCTGGTCGAGCTTTACGATCTGGTGGTCGACGACGAGCAGGCCTTCTTCACCATGGAGCTCGTCGACGGCACCACGTTTCTGGAGCACGTGGCGCCGGTCGGTCAACACGGCGGCGGCGACGCGCGGCAGACCCGGCTGCGTCGGTTGGAGATCGCCGTGGCGCAACTGAACCGCGGCATCAGCACGCTGCACGCGGCGGGAAAACTGCACCGGGACATCAAGCCGCCGAACATTCTCGTCACCCGCGCCGGGCGCGTGGTGCTGCTGGATTTTGGTCTGGCGACGTCGTGGACCGAACGCGATCGGGTCACCGAACACAGCGAGCTGGCCGGCTCGCTGCCGTACATGTCGCCCGAACAGATCTGGGGCAAAACGCTGCGGCCGTCCGCCGACTGGTACAGCGTGGGCGTCCTTATCTACGAAGCACTGACCGGGCGCTTGCCGTTTCCCGAGGCGGCGAACGAGATGCTGGCGCGCAAAGAACGGGGCGATGCGCCGCCGCCCGGCCGCCTGATGCCCGACGTGCCGGCCACCCTGGACGCGCTGGTGATGGCCTTGCTTGATCCCGAGCCGACGCGCCGGCCGGACGGCGACGCGATCGAACGTGCGTTCGCCGCCGCCGGCCTGGGCGGTGGCGGCGTGCCGGTGGGCATCGATCCGGCGGCCATGCAATCGACCGGCGAAGTGTTCGTGGGCCGGGCGCGCGAGCTTGGCCAGCTTGACGACGCCTTCGCCACGCTGGAGACGGGACGGCCGACGCTGGTGCGCATCAGCGGTGTCTCTGGCATCGGCAAGACCGAGCTTGGCCATCAGTTCACCGCCCGGCTGCGCGAACGCGCTGATGCTTTGATCTTCAACAGCCGCTGTCACCCGCAGGAATCGGTGTCGTTCAACGCCTTCGACGGCATCGTCGACCAGCTGAGCCAGCACCTGACGCAGCTGCCGGCGGCGCGCGCAGCGGCGCTGGAGCCACCCTCGTCGGCGGCGCTGGTGCGCCTGTTCCCGGTGATGGAACGTATTTCGGCCTGGAAAAAAGCCGCCGCCGAGATCGACAACATGGAGCCGCGCCTGGTGCGCAACCGCGCGCTCTTGGCCCTGCGCTGGCTGCTGGACGCGCTGGGCGCGGAGAAACCAGTGCTGCTGTGGATCGACGACCAGCAATGGAGCGACCCCGACAGCCTGGTGCTGCTGGATGAAATCCTGCAGCCAGCCACGCGCGGCCGCCTGATGTTGCTGCTGACCTGCCGAGCCGGCACCAACACCGGCGCCGACGCGCCGCTGGTGCCACTCGACGACGCCACCGCCGCGCCGGCCACCACACACCGTTTGCTGGAGATCGCCTGCGAATCGCTGGACGAAGGCGAGGCGCGCCTGCTGGCGGTGCGCTTGCTGAAACGCGCCGGCGAGGGCGTGCACCCTGATCATTTGCAGACCATCGTCGGTGAATCGGGCGGCTCGCCGTTCTTCATCGGGCAGCTGGCCCATCATCCGATCGCCGCCTCCACCTTCGCCGCCGCCGGCAACGCCGGACCTGCGCTGTTCACCGAGGTCATCCGCAACCGCGTCGCCCGGCTCTCGGACGTCGAACGGCGCATCGTGGAGATCGTGGCGGTGGCCGGCGGTCCCATTGATCGCACAGTCGCGCTACGCGCCGCCGGCATCGGCGAGGCCGGACGCACCGACGTGGCCCGCCTGGCGCGCCACAACTTGATCAAGACCGCCGACCGCAACGGCGGCCCGGCCGTCGAGAGCTATCACGACCGCATCCGCGAGGCGATCGCCGCTTCGGTCGACGCGCCGACGCGCATGCAGCGCCACCTGGCCATCGCGCAGGCGCTGGAGGTGGCGGCCACCGGCGATTCCGAAGCGCTGTACCGGCACTGGCTGGCCGCCGGGGATCACCCGCGCGCGGCGGTTCACGCCCTCGATGCCGCCCGCAAGGCCGCCGCCGCCTTCGCCTTCGGTCAGGCCGCGGAGCTGTTCGGTCGCGCCGCCGGCCTGCAAGCGAACGACACCGCCGCGGTGGCGGTGGCGCGCGCGCTGCAGGCCGACGCATTGGTGAACGCCGGCCGCTGCGCCGAGGCAGCGCCACTTTATCTGGCCGCCGCCGACGCTGGCGCGGACGCCCATTCAGCCGACGCCGCCGCGGAGCTGCGCCGCCGCGCCGCCGAGAGCTTCCTCATCAGCGGCCACATCGACCAGGGCGTGGCGGTGCTGGCCAAGAGCCTGCCCAGCGTGGGCGTGAATTTTCCCGCCACCCCACGCGCCGCCCTGCTGTCCGTGCTGCGTGGTCTGGTGTGGCTGCGCTTTCGCAAGTTGGATTTTCGCCCGCGCCCCGCCGGCGAGGTGACGGCGATCGAACGCCTGCGCGTCGACATGTGCCTGTCGGCGTCGAAAGGATTGATGCTGGTCGATTCGCTGCGCGGAGCGGCCTTCGCCTTCGACAGCCTTCGCCATGCCCTGGCCGTGGGCGAACCGCTGCGCGTGGGCGAAGCGCTGGTTCTGGTGGGCGGCGGCTTGCTGGCGCCGGCCGGTGGCTGGATGGCCAGTCTGGGCAACCGCCTGCTGGCCCGCGCGGCGGAGATCGCCACCCAGTCGCAGAGCCCGCGCCTGTCCGGCATGACCCAAACCATGTCCGGCCAGACGATGATCTTCGCCGGTCAATGGCGGGACGCCCTGCGCACCTGCGACGCCGGCATCGACGAGCTGACCGCGCGCTGCCGGGGCGTGGCCTGGGAAACCAACGCCGGCTACATGGGCGCCATCCGCGCCGTCGAGGAGCTCGGGCATTTGAACGACTACCGCCGGCGCTGCCAGCAGCTGCTGGCCGACGCCGACGCGCGCGGCGACGTGTATGCGCGGCTGACCGCCGTCCTGTACGAAGCGCTGGCCCATCTGGCGGCGGGCCGTCCGTCGCTGGTGCGGCAGCAGGTCAGCAGCAGCATGCGCGTGTGGACCCAGTCGGCGTTCAGCGTGCAGCACCTATACGCCGTTCGCCTCGAAGCGATGAGCGACGTCTATGAAGATCGCCCGACGGAGGCGTGGACGCGCCTCGATCGCGCCTGGCCCGCGCTCAAGCGTTCGGGTTTGCTGCGCATCCCCATCATGCGCATCGACGCCCTGGCCTTGCGCGCGCGGGTGGCGCTGGCGTTGGCGTCCGCCGATCCGACCGCCGCCGAGCGCTGGCTGGCCGAATCGATGCGCGATCGTCGCGCACTGGCCAAGGAGCGGCGACCGGACACGCCCGCCCATGCTTGTCTGTTGCAAGCGGGGCAGGAGATCGGCCGCGTTCCCCGCGCTGAAACCGAGCGCAGCCTGAACGACGCCATCGCCATCTACGACAAGGGCGGCATGGCCTTGTGGAGCCACTACGCGCGCCACCGCAAAGGCCAGGTCATCGGCGGCGACGAAGGACACGCGCTGTGCGACGACGCCGCCGCGGCGATGCGCGCCGAAGGGATCGCCGATCCGCTGCGCTGGCTGGCCGTCGTCGCGCCCGGCCGCTGGCCGGCGGCCTTCTGATCGCGGTGGGTCGCCTGCGTTTTAGGCCATGGCCGCGAATCGCCTTGTGGCCCACAGATAGACCTTCGCTTCGATCGGCCGCGGCGGTTCCAGCACGATCTTCACGTGGCTGATGAGACGCACCGCACGACTCGGCCAGCGCCCACCCACCGCCACCGGCGCGCCCGTCCCTGGCCAGCGCGCCAGCGCTTCCGACTGATCGCCGCCGCACAGGCCGAAGCGCTGCAAGCGATCGCCGATGGTCACCCATTCATCGCCGGTCTCTCGGGACAACGCCGGCGACAGCTCGATCCCGATGCGGCGGCCGACGGACGCGCTGACGTCGATCTGCAACGAGACGTGGGCGCTGGCAGGAAAAAGCGCGTGCAGCACCCCCGGCAGTTGCCCGGCTTCGTCGGCCCAACCAAGCGCGTCCAGATAGCCTGAAAGCCGCGCCCGCGGCACCGAAATAAAGAGCCGCACGGCCACCTGTTCGCGCGGCAGCATCACCGCCACGTCAATCACCCGACCGCCGGGCGGCAACGCCCGGAACACCGTGTCGAGCTGCGCGCGCGTCGCCGCGTCCACCGGCTGTCCCAGCAGCGTGCGCGCCAGATCGTCCACCATCGGCGCGGCCTGGGCCCACTGCTGCGCGCCGTCGCCGATGGCGGCGTCGACGCGGGCGAAGATCGACGGCGGCCGCGCTGCGGTGAAAGGCGCGTCGAACTCGAGAAACACCATCGCGATCGGCGTGTGCAACAGCGACGCCGGATCGGCCCAGCGCGTGGCGAAGGCGCCGACGCGCCGCCAGGCGAGAGTGTCCGCCGGCGAGACGTCCGACACCATGAGCGGCGCCCGTCCCCAGATCTCACGCCCACCGCCCCGCGCTGCCACGCTGGTGTAAAAATCGACGGCGGCGGCGGTCGGCTGCAGGCGCAGCTCGAACCCGAAGCCGTGCATGGCCTCGGGCAGCCGGCGGGCCAGCGCCGCCACGCCCGCCCGCGCGTCAGCGGCAATCAGATCAAGGGCTGCCGGATCCTGCAGCACCTCGTCCACCGTGCTGACGAGCGGACAGATCATGTCGCGCTGACCTTTCGCCGTGGCGTTTTTGCGCGCTCGCCCGCTACTGCACCTTGAAGAACGGACCGTTCTTCCACGAACGCAGCGGCGGCACGTCCGCTCCGTTGCTTACCTCGATCCGGTATTCACCGGCCGTGGCGTCCGAAAGATCGAAGGTCGCCTGCATCTGCGCTTCGCGGAAGGTGCCGCTGACGCCGTCGACCGTCCCCGCCACCATCGGGCCACCGTCGGCAGAGCGCGGGATCAGCCGCACCGCCGCCGTCGGCAACAACCCCTCACCACGAATGGTCAGCGCCACCAGCACACCCGGCGCCGCCGCCCGCGGTTCAAAGCTGCGCACCTGCGGATCGGGAACCGGCCAGTCGGGCAGCACCGGCGCCCCGCCCTGTAGAGGCGCGTTGGCGGTGAATTCCTCGCGGATGAATTCGCCGATGCGAGGCGCGCTCATCGAATAGAAGATCGACCGCTGGTGATCGCTCAATCCATAACTGTTCATCACGCTGTCGGGATTCTCGACGAAGGCTCCTTGTTTGGCCGCGTCGCGCATCAGATCCGCCACCATGTACAGCAACAACCCATTCTCATTCGCCATCTAACGCCTCCCTGTCTGTGGTTTTGCGGCGGACGGGTGCCATCAGGGCAGAGGAAGGCCGCCGCATGCAGCCTCGACCCGGGGCTTCGAGCTTTTTTATCGTCGCGGGCGCAGATCGACCGTCGGTTCCCGATGCAACCAATCGGGCGGCCGATAGTTCGCGGGGGGCGCGGTCAGCGCTTCGGCGATGGCCGCCGCATCGATGACGCCCCAGCCACTGTCGTGATCAAATCCTTGCGAACCGATGTGCCGCGCTTGTTTCTTGATGATCGCGCGTAGCGCCGCCGGCGACGTTTCGGGTCGGCGCGGATCGTATGGAAAACCAGAGCGCACGGCGGCGATCACGCCGGCGGCCAGCGCGCACGCCGCCGACGTGCCGTCGTCGGGCACGCCGCCGCCCATGATCGCCGAGCCGGCAAAGCGCGCGAAGGCCGCCACGTCCGGTTTCTCCGACGAGAAGACGCCCGGGCCGGACCGCGAGATGGGCAGCCGTTGCGATTCGACGTCGACCGCGCCCACCGTCAGCACCGACGGGTGAGAATTGGCGCCGCTGATCGGACGAGGGGCGTTCTCGCGTTCGTCGGATGAGGTGTTTCCCGCCGAAAAAACGATGTCCGCGCCCAGCAAGGCCAGCTGGCCGATCATCTTGTTCAACGCATGGTCGAGGTTCGAACCGTAGTTCGATGGGCTGTGGGGCGGATGATCGTGGGCGGTGTCCACCTCCCAGCTGCACGACACCACCAGCGAGCGCGAACGTCCTTGCTTGGCGTCGGCCACCAGCAGCTCGCACAGGTGCCCGAAGGCGCGGACGGCGTCGCTGAGCATGACGTCCAGCGGGCCGGCGCCGTCGTCGGGGCGCGGCTGGTAGGGACGAAAGGCGGCCACGTCGACGACCGTGCAGGCCGGTGCCGCCACTGCCACGTCGAACGCGCACATCGTGCCGTGCCCGACCGGAAAGACATACGGGCGTGTCTTGTCGCCCGCCGACCAGCTGATCGCTTCGTCGTACTGGATGCGGGCCGCGCCGCGCTCGAGGAAGGCACGGTTGATTCCTGCGTCGACCACCGCGACGAAGACGCCCGAGCCTTCAAAGCCGTTCGCCGCCAGCACGTCGGTGCCCAGCAGGTGGCGAACCGTGTCCAGCTGTCCGGTGGTGGCATTCGATTGCCCCACCGACGAAAATGAAATCGGCAGGTCGGCCGACACCGCCGCCACCGCGCCGTCGCTGGTTGCTGCGTCTGCCAGTCCTTTGCGCGCCGCCGGCTCGGTCCAGGCGCGGGCGATGAAAGCGCTGGCCTCCAGGGCCGGGTCGATCGCCCAGCGCGGCTCCAGATCGACCGCCGGGTGAGGCCCCGGCCGGCGGTGCGGCGATCGCAGCGGGATCAGCGCGAACGAACTATCCCATTCCACCCCGTCCAGGCGCGGCAGCACACCGACGTCGGCGTCGCCGCGTCGCTCCGCGACCATCTCCGCCAGCCGGCGCGCGTACCGCAGCTCGACCAGCACCGGCTCGACCGTGCGAACCAACGACAGCCGGCGTTCTCGCCCCTGGTTGGCCCCGTTGTGGTTCGCGTTCGTCACGCCCCTTCGTCAGTGCAACCGCCAAACCACTACCGCACCGCATCCGGCATTCCCCCCTTTTTCGGCCGAATTTCGACGAAATCGGCCACCGCGCGCCCCGGTTTTGTCTAGTTATTCAGACGAATGCGCCAAAACAGGCTCCACTGGACGTCCAAGAAACCATACACCCCAAACATTATGCTTGTGGCATCCTGGAGGTCCTGGCCTTACCTGCCCTTTCGTCGCCGCTCAAGAGTTGCCCCGAGACAAGCCGCGCAGGCACCCTCACCCGCCAGCTTCCGGCTGGCGACCTCTCCCAAGGGAGAGGTGGGAACGGGGTCGTCCTCCCAAATGGACAGCAATGCGAGTAGCAGCAACGCCGCTTCAACGACAGGAGGCGCGGCTCCGCCGCACCGGCTCGCTCAGCCCACGCGGATCCGCGCGGGGGTCTCGTAGGGGGCGGTCTCGGCCCCTACGCTGCTAGATCGTCCAGCGTGCCTTCGTAGCCCTTGGCGCCGAAGCTGGTCAAGGGCGTGCTCATGCCCATGGCGTTGCCGAGGGTGGCCAGCAGATGGTTGTGCGGAATCTTGCTGTACTTGACCATGCGGCCGGTCTTGAAGTAACCGCCGCAGCTTCCAATCAACACGAACGGGATGTTGCCGACGTAGTGATTGGCGCCGTTGTCCATGTCGGTGGCGGTCAGGACCACGCTGTGGTCCAGAACCGTGCCGCCGGCTTCCATGGCGCTATCAAGCTGCTTGATCATCCCGGCGACCTGGGTGAATAGCCAGTTGTCGATCTTCGTCTTCTCGACCGACGCGCTTTGGTCGTGCGCCACCGTGTGGTAATCGCGGGTCGACCCCGCCTGCGGGAACGAGTTGCCGTCGCCCCCACCGTCGCAGAACAGATCGAACGTCGCCACGCGGGTGACGTCGCAAATCAACGCCACCGACGTCAGGTCGAACATCGCTTTGACCAACGTCGGGTTGTCCTTGATGCCGGCCGCAGGTTGGGCGGGAGGCATGCAAGTGGTCGGCATGGTCGTCGCCGTCTGCAGCTCCATCTCCAGCTCGCGCACCGACGCCTGGTGGGCCTGGATCTTCGTGCGATCGTCGGTGCCCAGGCGCGCGCTGAACGAGGTGAGGTCCTTGTTCAGATAGTCCAGCACGCTTTGCCGACGCAGGCGCAGCGTATCCACCTGCATGGGCGGCATCGCCGCGCTGCTGAACAGCGTGGTGAACAACCGATTGGGATCGGTCTCCGGCGTGTTCTTCTGCATGGCCGCGCGCCAGGTGCTGGGTTGGCCGCCAGGGCTGGACTTCACGCCCAGGTGCAACGCCGGAACAGTCAACGTCACGCCTTGGTTCATCCGAATGTCATCCGAGATGACCTGATCCAGCGACGGGCCCATGCCGTTGGTGCTCTCGGACTTGTTCTCGGCGGTACCAGTCAGCAGCGTCGGGTAACTGAAGTGCCCGTCGTACTGCCGGTTGAAATCAAGCAGGACCTTCATATCCAGGCCCTGGGTCACGATCATCTTCGACTTCCATTGCTCAAGTGGCGACAACGTTCCCAGCAGCGGCGCCGTCGTCAGATCGGGCGACGTGGGAAAGAACGTGCTGCCGATGATGCCGTTGGTCCACACCACGCTGACGAACCGCTTGGGAAAGCCGCTCGCCGTCGCGCCCTTCGCCCGTTCGGCGTGAAGCAGCGGCACCATGGCCGCGCTGGCGCCCATTCGCTTGAGAAATCCCCGGCGCGAGAATCGTTGATGGTTCATTAGTTCATCTCCCCAGCGGCCAGGCTTCGGTATCGGAAAGAACGCGACCCCGCCACACCCACCAGCAGGCTGCGAACGGCATCGCCGCCTTTGTTGAACTCGCCGACGGCACCTTCGATCGACGCTCGGTCGGCGTCGGTGTCCACACGCTTGTAGGCGAACCGCGCCACCTGCGTGGCGAAGCAGTTGCGGACGTCGTTGCTGTTGGCCAGCAACTGCGTCAGTCCAATCGCGTCGTTGAACGTCTTCTTCGCGCCATCCAATTGAATCGATCCGGTTGCATCGACCGGCAGGTTGTTGTCCGTCGTTCGATAGGCGCCGATGCCGTCGTAGTTCTCGAACGCAAAGCCGATCGGATCCATGTTGCTGTGGCAGGCGATCGCGCACGCGTTGCTGTCGTGATCCTTGTAGCGATCGCGGGTGGTGCCGCCCGCCGACGCTGGCTTGGCCGGCGGAACGTTCGCCGGCGGCGGCGGCAGAACGCCGCACAAGAAGCGCTCGTAGACTTTGTGACCACGCTTGACCGGATCCGAACCATTGGTGGCGCCGGTCAAGCTGAGAAAGCCGAGCTGGGTCAGGATGCCCGCCCGCTGAGTCGAATCCAGCGACGTGCGCGCCGCCGTGGTGCCGCTGACGCCGCTGACGCCGTAGACCGCCGCCGACGACGCCTCGAGGTAAGAATAGTTCGCCGTCAGCAAGGACTTCAGGAGACCGTCACCGTCGAAGACAACGTTGCTGACGAAGGCGTTGGCCTCGTCATTCATGGCGGTCTTGAGCGCGTCGTTGAACTGCGGATAGACCATCATGTCCTTCGGTCGATCCGAAACCTGATCCAGGCTCATCCACTCCTGCACGAACTCCTGGACGGTGGCGCGTGCCTTGGTGTCGGCCAGCATGCGTGTCGCTTGCGATTCCAGATCGGCTTGCGCGCTCAGCTTGCCCATGGCCGCGGCATCGAACAGCGCCTGATCGGGCATCGAGCCCCAGATGAAGTACGACAGCCGGGCGGCGTTTTCGTACGACCCCAGCTTGACCACGCTTCCTTCCATCGTCGGCTTGTTCGGCCCCAGCTCCCAGTGGTACAGGAACTCCGGCGCCTGCAGCATCGCCTCGAGCAGCAGGCTGACCGCACTGGTCACCGTCAGCGTCAGCGTGGTGCGGCCGGTCTGGTAAAGCGCCATCAGCGCGTCGGCCTCCGCGGCGGCGACCGGACGACGATAGATCTTCAGGCCGAAGTTCTGCACGAAGCTGCGGATGCAGGTCTGTTCGTTGGCGGCCGAGGTGTCGCAGGGAACCATGGCGGCGAAGTTGTTCTTCACCGCGTTCCCGGCGACGGCTTCGGCGGCGTCGCGCAGCGTGGTTGCGTCCTGCGACGTCACGATCCCGAAGCGACGATAAAGGAAGTCACCGTCGTGATCGTCGGGAAGCGCGTTGGCCGGATTGGTGTTGTCGTTGAAGAGGTCACGAACCGTATTGTTGTACTCGCGGCGCGTGAGGCGCGTCAGCGGCATCGGTCCGGCGGCATTCGGATCCGCCGGCGTGTTGCTGGACGGGTTTCCGCCCGGGGTCGAACCGGGGCCGGTCGATCCTGGACTGCCCGGATTGTTCGAACCGCCCGGGTTGGTGCTACCACCGGGTTCCGAACCTCCCGGTCCACCGATCGAGCCCTGACAGCCCGCGATGGCGATCGACACCGCGGCCAAGGACACACAAGACAATTTCTTCATGGTGGTTTTGGCCTTTCGCAGCCGGGAAACAGCAACCCGCTCTGGCCTCCCAACCGGTCCACCCACCTCATGCCCCGACTCTGACTAGTGGAGGTGTACGGAAGGAAGCGATCAACAAATTCGGACATGATTTAGCCAGCGACAATCATTCGTGAATTATCTGTTCAATGGCATGTGTACTTAAATCTAATGGTGGACAGGTGTCGGCCTGCCGACTAGTGTTCTATTTAGCAAGCGTTCTTTGTTCATCAACCGGTACAAACAAGGGATTTTATTCCCCATGCCAGCAGCACGCATCAAAGATGTCGCCGAGCACGCCGGGGTATCGGTCAGCACGGTTTCCAACGTCTTGAATGGCCGATCCGAAAAGATGCGGCCACTGACTTTCCGCCGCGTTGAAGAATCCATCCGCGCTCTGCGTTTTCAGCCCAACCAGGTCGCCCGCCAGTTGAAGACCGGGACCACACCGATGCTGGGTCTGCTGGTCCCTTCGATCGCCAGCGCGTTCTCGAGCTCGTTGGCCCGAGAGATCGAGGCGGTGGCGCGGCAGAATGCCTACTACGTCCTGCTGGGGAACACGCAGGCCGAGCCGGCGGAGGAAGAACGGTTCCTGGACGAGTTCATGGCCCAAGGCCTCCGCGGCACCATCTTGACCTCTGGTCTCGGGCGCGAGCGGAACTATCTGCCGCTGCTCGAGCGGGGGCTGGCCTTGATCAGCCTCGACCGCAAGCCGGCCGAGCTGTCGGCCGACAGCGACGGCGGCGCGCTGATTGATTTTGTTTCGATCGACAATGTCCACGCCGGGCGCACGGCCACCGAGCACCTGCTGGCGAATGGACACACCGCCATCGTCTACGCCACCGCTCCGGTGTTCACGTCGGACCGTTCGGATCGTCGGACCGGTTTTTTGGCCGCGATGAAGACCGCAGGTAGAGAAGGCGAATCGTCCGTCATCGAGCACTCGGTCAGCGGCACCTCGTCCGATGCTGACCTGGCAGCGGTCGGACGCAGCATCGCCGAAGAGATCGCCGGCCGCGCCCAGCGTCCCACTGGTGTGGTGGCGATGAGCGACATGGTGGCCATCGGGATGGTCTCCGCTTTCCAAGGACACGGCATCCGCGTCCCACAAGACATTTCGATCGTCGGGATCGACGACCTTTATCTGGACGCCCTGCTGTGCCCGGCGCTCACCTCGGTGCGCCAGCCGCTGCCCGAGATCGCTGCCGCGCTGGTGACCAGCCTGATCCGTCGGCTGCGCGATCCAAAAGCACCCGCCATCGAACAGATCCTGAAGCCGGATCTGATTCCGCGCTCGTCGGTGGCGTCGATCGCTCACAAATAGCGCCTGCGCCGCCCCGGCGGCGGCGCCGCACGGGTGCCGCCGCTTCAGACATGAAGGCCTTTGACCCAGCACCGCAATTGGCAACTGCGCGGCAAGGAACAAACCTTCAAGCAGGAACGAACATTTCTTTGCTAGTCTTTCGACCGCGGCGCGATCGACTCTGCGCAGCGTTCATGCGATAGGTCTTGCCGGGGTCAGCTCGAGACGTGACAAGCGTTCGACGGATTCGAAGCGTGGCAGGTCCACGACCCGTCCGTATTTTTCGACTGGTTTCGTGGCTGCTGCTGTTGCTGGCGTGGCCGGCGCGCGCAGAAGCGACCCGCGCGCTGCGGGTGATCGCCGGCGGCAGCTGCCCGGCCGGACCAGATGTGGCAGACGAGCTACGCCGCCTGCTGCCCGCCTTCGATGTGTCGTCAACCGGCACGGGCGCCAGCACCGATCAGGACGCCGTCCTGACCGAGGAGGCGAAAGGGGTCACCGTCGCCATCGCCGGTCAAGCTCGCTACTTTGAAGATCCCGGCGCGCGCTGCGCGGAACGAGGGCGAATGGTGGCGGTGTTCGTCGCCGTGGTGCTGGATCCGCCGCGTTTCACGCTGCCGCCGCCGCCACCGCCACCACCACCGCCGCCGCCACCGTCCGAGCCCCCGGTGATTGCGGTGGCGCCACCCGCCCCCGTCGGGCACCCTGATCGCCGCCTCGATATCGAGCTTGGCCCGACGTCACAAGCGGCGACGGCCGATGGTCTGGAGAATGTCCCGGTGACTGTGGGAGGGACGCTGCGCCTTTTGTGGGGCCGCACGCTGCGCCTGTCGGTGGGTGTCGGCGGGCAGTCGGCGGTCACTTTACATTTTGGTCGTGCCGATGTGCGAGGCCAATGGTTTCCGGTCGACGCCGGCGTCAGAGTGGTGCGCGCCAACGCCCGCTGGGACGGTGGGGGCGAGCTGTCGCTGGTGGTGGCGCCGGTTCACTTGACCGGCCAGGGCCAGAACCTCAGCCCGGCCGAAGACGGCTGGCGGGTCGACGTGGGCGCGCGCCTGGGAGCGTCGGTGCGATACTGGATGACCTCGCGCCTCGGCATTTTCCTGGCTCCGGATGCTTTGATCTTTCCCCGGCCTTATAATCTTTCGGTTGGGTCTTTAGGGATTGTCGGTGAAACGCCGAAGCTATGGCTGGGATTACAGCTAGGCCTCGCTGTCAGGCTACGTTGACAGCGCTTCTCGTCGCTGAAGGTTTTGCATGACTCCGCCCGTTAACAAGGTGATTTTGACCTTGGAGAAAGTGGCAGCCGTGGGTGAGCCCCCAGCGGCCGAAGTGACGGGGCTCCTTTCGTTCGAGGAGATCTATTCGCAGTGGTTTCACGACGTGTCGCGGTGGGTGCGGGCTTTGGGGGGAATGAATGCGGATCTCGATGACCTTACGCAGGAGGTCTTTCTTGTTGTTCGAAGGAAGCTCTCGCGCTTTGACGGTCGAAACCTGGCTGGGTGGCTTTACAGCATCGCCAAGCACCAGGTGCGAGATTACCGACGGCGCGCGTGGGTGCGCCGCTTCGTCAAAGGACCAGAACGAGAACCGGAGGTCAATAACGACTCGCCGATCTTTTTGGTCCAGCCGACGCCTGATCCGGGCGAGGCACTGCAGCGAAAAGAGGTCGAGCGCTTCCTCACCCAGACGCTGGCCAAGATGAGCGAAATGCAACGCACGGCATTCGTTCTCTTCGAGATAGAAGGCTACAGCGGCGAAGAGATCGCCGAGCTGGAACAGATCCCGGTGAACACCGTGTGGACGCGGTTGCATCATGCCCGCAAACGATTTTTCGAACTGGTGGATGAGGCTAGGGTGGAAGGGAGATTGCCGTGAAGAGGTTACGAGACGAGGTGAACGCAACCGATCAGCAGTTGCGGATGGCAGCAGAGGTGATGCGGCGAGTGAGTGCGTTGCCGCAAGACATGCAGCGCCAGCGGCGGGTTCGCTTGATGCTGGGCGCACCGCAACGACGGCGACAAGCGTTCCTCATCGCCCGACCGGCGATGGCGCTGGGGATCTTGCTGGCCAGCGTGGCTGGCGCCAGCGCGATGGTGGGCGGTGGGTGGCAATACGCCCGCGCGCACATCACCTGGTTCGCGTTGCAGTCGCCGAACAGGATGCCGAACCCCTCGCCCGCGCGAGCGACCGCTCACGTGACAACGATCCGCGCCGCTGACAGAAACGAATCGTCGTCGGTGACCCCGGCTGTGACGGTGGCCGCCGCCGATTCGACCCCCGCTCCGGCCAACGCCGTGGCGCTGCCTGTCGCCGCCCCGACCCCGGCCGTCGTCGCCGTTGAAGAGCCAGCGCCAGTTGAATCGCCGGTGATGAGGGCGCCCAGCGTCCAGCGTCAGCGCCACATGCGCCGCGCCGAAGCCAAGCGTCGGGTGGCTCGGGTGGCAATGAGCATGAACAGTGAGAAGCCGACCGCCGCCGCGCCCGCATCGACGCACGAACCCTCGACCGCGGGCGCGCTGCCCGCCGGCCCGGGTGCCGAGTTGCTGATCGAAGCGATGGAGGCCCGTCGCGAGGGCAGCATGACCCGCGCGGCCCGCTTGCTGGCGGAGTATCGCGACCGCTATCCGAACGGTGCGCTTCAGGAAGAAGCGCTGGCCTTGTCGCTGGAAGCAGCCGCCGTGCGCGGTGACAGCGACGCCGCCTATGACTTCGCGCAAGAATATCTGCGCCGGTTCCCGGGCGGCCGTTTTCGCGAGCGCGTCCGCCAGGTGATGAAGACACTGCCGCGCTGATGTCCTGATGTCCCGCGGCCGCATTTTTGTTCTGGGCCTTTGCGCCTGGAGCTTTGCGGCCTGCGCTCGCGATCTGGAGATCGGCAAGAGCGCCGCCATCGCGCCGGGCAACGACGGCGGCATCGATGTAAGCGCGCCCGTCGACACCAGCTTGCCGCCGCCGCCGGTCGATAGCGCGCCTCCACCGGTCGATAGCGGCGTTGACCAGGCAACAGAAACGCCACCGGGAACGTTGCTGTGGAAAAGCGACCTTGAGATCGGTGACTTCTCTGAATGGACCGCAGACGGCCCGGCCATAGGAGGCGCCTTCTCGAACAAGTACGTGACCAAGTCGGTGTCGGGCGAGCAGACCCACGGCGGATCGCAGGCCATCAAGATCAGCTTCGACACTTCGGACGGAGCCGACGATCACCAGGTCGAGTTCTACCGTCAGGTCGAATCGAGCCCGGCGTACTACAGCGCGTGGTTCTACATCGACGGTCCGCACACACCGACCACCTACTGGTCGATCTTTTTCTTCTTCTACTCGCCGGCGAATAACCCGATACCGGGGCACGGACTGTGGGACGTCAACCTCAACAGCAAAATGATCCCAGAGTTTTTCAACGAGACCAACATGCGCACCACCGCTTCGACGGCGATGGCTTATCCCGTCGGCAAGTGGTTCCAGCTTGAGGCGCGCTTTTCTTATCTGCCGTCGCAGAACGGGCAGCTTCAGGTCTGGAAGGACGGGATTGAGATCCTGAACGTGCCCAATCTCGGCATGGCGCCCGGTGACAACCTGTACTGGGCCATCGGCAGCGACAACGATTCGATGACTCCTTCGAAGTGCACCATGTACATCGACGACGCGAAGATCTCGACCACCCGGGTCGGGCCCTAGCGCTCGCGCCAGCGCTTGACGAGTTTCAAGCCTTGGGCGCAGTCTTTCGCTTACAGCATGAAAGCGACAGCAGCAGGTTTGTTGGGACGCTGCGGACGCGGGGGTTCGGCGACGGTGTGGGCGGCGATCGCGGCGACGGCGGTGGCGGCATCCACCATGGCGGGCCTCGGGTGCAGCAGCCAGATTCACGCGTCGACCGATGACGGCGGCGCGGGAACGGGCGGCGCTGGCGGCACCGGCAGTGACGACGCGGCGGCGCCGGCCGACGGAGACATCACCGGCGACGGAGCGCCGATGAGCGCCACGCCCGGACACTGGGACAAGCTGCCGGCGGTGCCTCACCCGCGCTTTTACACCGGCGTGGGCGCGGCCGGCGGCAAGATCTACGTCGTCGGCGGAACGCTGGGCGGGACCACCTTCGACACCGCCACCGAACGTTTTTCCGTCGAGGTCTTTGATCCCACCACCGCCGCTTGGAATGCGCTGCCCGATCTCCCCGAGGCGTTCATCATTCCCAACGTCACGGGCGTCGGCGATCAGCTCTTCATCCTGGGCAACCTGGACACCAATCACGTCTACACCTACGACGCCACCGCCAACGCCTGGGTGGCCAAGCACGCGCTGCCGATTGCCGGTGGCCGAGGCGGCGCCGCGGTGGGCGTTTCGGGCACGACCATCTATCTCGCCGGCGGCGTGGTCCGTGGCCTGTCGGCCAACATGCTGGACACCGGCGTGCGCCAGTCGACGCTGCTGGCGTACGACACCACCGCCGACACCTGGAAGACCCTGCCCGAGCTGCCGCTGGCCGTCGGCTATGCCACCGGCGCGGTGGTAAACAACCAGCTGTGGGTGATGGGCGGCAGCACCGACTTTGCCCGCACCGATCAGGTGCTGTCGTTCGACCTCGCCACGCAACAATGGGCTACCCAGTCTCCGCTCCCGGTCGGGCTCAGCAGCGCCACCGGCGCGGCCATCGGCCAGCACATCTTCTTGATCGGCGGCATCGCCACCGCCATCGGCCGCATCAACGGCGACACGCTGGAGCTGGATCTCGCCACGTCGGCATGGTCGACGCTGGCGCCGCTGCCCACGCCGCGCTTCGCGATGGGCGCCGCCGTCATCGCCGGCACGATCTACGTTCCCACCGGCGAGGCCAGCACCGGCGACAACATGTTCGGTCCGTCGGACGCCTTCGAAGCCTTCACCCCGTAAGCGCGGCGGCGGCGCGCCGCCGTCATTTCGTGGCGCGGATGAACACGTTGTCGTTCGCCGCCATGCCGTGACAGTCGTTACCGCAGGTCGCAGTCGGCGATTTTTCGTCGCCGATCCCGTCGGCTACCGGCTGCAGCGTGGCCAGGCGGCCGATGCGTTCGTACCAGTACCAGCTGTTCGCCGCGGTCCCCGGCGCCACCTTCACGGCGACGGCATAGCCGTACGGTCCGTCGCTGGCGTCGAACAGCTCTTTGACCGACGCCGCACCGACTGGATACGGCACCGTGCTACTGGCCAGCAAGAGATCATTTGTGCAGATGCGGTGCCGCCCGTGCGTGCCGATCAGGGTCGGCGTCGCTGCAGCGGCGCGCGGGTTGGAGATCTGTTGTTCGCAGGTCCATGCCTTGTACGTCCCCGCAGCCAGCCAGGGTTCAAGCTTGGCCTGACCCATTGGCGGCACCTGATCCGACGGCGGCGGTGGCCCAGTGGCGGCGTCCCCGGCGCCGCTGTCGACGACACCCGGTGGCGGTGACTTTGCGCCCGCACTGCAAGCCGCAGCGACGACCGCGCAGGCGACCACCCCGGCGCTAAGGAACCAATTTGTACCCGGTGCCATAGATGGTGACGATGTGGCGCGGTTTGGCGGCGTTCTCTTCGATCTTGCGGCGCAGCTTGACCACAAAGTTGTCCACGCTGCGGGTGGAGGCGTTGCCCGACACCCCCCAGATCTTGTCCAGGATCTCTTCGCGCGTGACCGGCTCGCCGGCGCGTTCGTGCAGCAGGCGCACCAACTCGACCTCATAGAACGACAGCGGCACGGTCTTGCCCTTGCGCAAAAGCTCGTGCTTGCGCGGGAAGATCACCGCGCCGCCGATCTCGATCTGCTCGTCGACGGTGGCGGCGCGATACAGGCGCCGGAAGATGGCGTTGATGCGCGCCACCAGCTCGCCGATGGAGAACGGTTTGGTCACGTAGTCGTCGGCCCCGACGTCGAGACCACGAATCTTGTCGGTCTCCTGCGAGCGCGCGGTCAGCATGATGATGGGCAGCACCCGATTGACGCTGCGGATCTCCTCGCACACCGAAAACCCGTTGATGTCCGGCAGCATCAGATCCAGCAGCACCAGGTCGGGCGCCCGCTCGCGCGCCAGTCGGACGCCGTCGCGGCCAAGGCCGCTGGTGATGATCTCGAAGCCTTCGAACTCCAGGGCGTCGCGCAGGCCGCGTACCAGATCCGGCTCGTCTTCCACGATCAAAATGCGGCGGCGTCCGGCCGCGCCCGTGCTGGCTGTCATTGCCTCTCGTCAGCTCCCTTGAACTTCCTTGGCGTCCACCGGCTCGACGGCCGTCTTGTCATATTCGCCGGCGTTCGTCGACGGCGACGATCCACCGGCGGCAACGGTGCGGTTCAGCAGCGGCGATGGCGTGGCCAGCGGCGCCGCCGGCACGAACACCGTGAAGGTGGCGCCCTCACCCACCGCGCTGGTCACCGTCACGCGTCCGCCGTGCGCCTCGGCGATGTGCTGGACCAGCGAAAGGCCGATGCCGCTGCCGCGCACGTTGCCGACGCGCGCGTTGTTCGCCCGATAGAACCGCTCGAAGATGCGCTCCTGCTCTTCCTTGGCGATGCCGGGGCCGCGATCCTGCACCGACAAAGCCACGCCGCCGGGCGCGCGGCCGAGGCGGACCGAAACCTCGCGCCCGTCGCTGGCGTACTTGACCGCGTTGTCCACCAGGTTCAGCAACACCAACGTCATGGCGTCCTCGTCCATGCGCACCAGCGGCAGCTCCTGATCGATCTCGGTGCGCAAGCCGATCTTCTCTTTCTCCAGGCGATAGCGGCAGACGTCCAGCGCCCGCTCGACCACCTCGTCCATCCGGCCCTCGTGAAAGCTGTAGCTGGCTTTCCCTCGTTCGAGTCGGGCAAAGTCCAGGACGTTGTCGATGAGGTGAGACAGACGCTCTGATTCGCGCGTGATGATGCCGGCGTACTCGCGCGCCATGCCGGGTCCTTTGTGTTTGCCGGTGGCCAGCAGCTCGCCGAACATGCGAATCAGCGACAGCGGCGTCTTCAGCTCGTGCGACACGTTGGCGATGAAGTCGCTTTTCAGCTGCGATGCCCGCCGCTCGGCGCGCACCGACAGCCACACCACGCCCAGGCCCACGGCGATGATCACCGTCGACACAGGAATCAGCAGCACGCCCAGAAGGCGCTCGGTCTCGGCCTGGGCGCGCAGCTCGTCGACGTTGCGCGGGGCGATCTGCACCCGCCAGGCGTACAGGGTCTTGCCGAAAGAGGCGTCGTACAAGAACCGCGTGTCCTGCGCGGGCAGCGGCTGGCCGACCACCGATCGCGCCACCTCGTCCAGCACGGCGATGCGCCGCTTGCCCGACAGCGCCTCGACCTCTTCCGGTAGCCATTCCTTGATGATCAGCGGCAGGTTGATCCGCGCCGCCACGTAGTAGTCGCCGCCAGCCTCGGTCTTCTTGCTGGCATAGGCGATCAGCACCGACTTGCCTTCGAACAGCTGGTGCAGGTGGCGAAAGTTGCCGGGTTGGTTCGGCGTCCACGGCTGCAGCGACTTCCACTCCAGGCCCTTGACGTAATTTTGCCAGCGGTCGAGCTCGGCCTTGCGGTGGCGCGGATCGGCCGCCGGCGACAGCGCGCGGATGCGCAGGTTGCCGTCAAGAATGACGAACGATTCGACCGCCACCGGTGGATCGGGCAGCGCCGGGACGTCGGCCTGGCTGTCCGTCCATTCGATGCTCTGGAACAGATCGAAATCGACCTGATCGATGCGATCTTGGATGCGGCCGATCAGCAGCTGCGCCAGCTCTTGGTTGCCTTCCATCAACGACGCCTTGCTGCGCACCGACGCTGCGACCGCATAGCGATAGCCGTAATAAGCCAGCGCCACGGCCGCGACGATGATGGCCGGAAAAACCAGCGCCAGAATCAAAGACACGCGGGAGTCTCGTCGCAGCACGCGTCTTTAGCATTGCACAACCGCCGACGGCCGGACCAGGAAAGCACTAGACTGCCCGCATGATTCCCCGAAGGCTTCCCCGCACGATGCGCCAGCGTTCGAAGTTCGGGCGCCTTCTCGAACGATGGTCGTACCAGGTGACGCTGTGGACCGGTAGCTCCACGGCGTTCGCTTTGGCGGTGCTGGTGATCGTCGGTTGGCTGGTGACCGGGCCGATCTTTCGTTTTTCCGATACCTGGCAGCTGGTCATCAATACGGGCACCACCATCGTGACGTTCTTGATGGTGTTCCTGATCCAGCGCTCGCAGAACAAGGATTCGCTGGCCATCCAGCTCAAGCTCAACGAGCTGGTGGCCGCCATGCAAGGGGCCAGCAACCACCTCATCGACGTCGAGGATCTGACCGAACAGGAGCTGCGCGCCTTGCACCGTCACTATCGCAAGCTGGCGCAGATGGCCCGGCAGTCGGGCGACGTGCTGTCTTCGCACTCGGTCGAGGAAGCAGCCCAACGGGCAAAACGAAAGAACCAGGCTCCGCCCGGGATCTGACGCTCAGGCGCGCGCCTACTGGTTTCGACCAACCGCTGACTGGACCAAATCGGCCGGTTTTATGGGCATTTTCAAGGCCGGCGGCCGATCTGCCGATTGCCGGCGACAGCCGTGAGTCCGTCCGCCCTACCAGAAGCCAGCCCGCCCGCGGGTGACGATCGCGTGCTCGAGCGCGGAGCGGCCATCGGGCGCTTCTTCGTGCTGGGCATGCTGGGCAAAGGCGGCATGGGCGAGGTCTACGCCGCCCACGATCCCGAGCTGGATCGCAAGGTGGCGATCAAGCTTCTGCGCGCCGGCGCGGACAGCGAATCGCCCGAAGGCCGCCTGCGCTTGATGCGCGAGGCGCAGGCCATCGCCCGCGTGTCGCACCCGAGCGTGGTGATCGTCTACGACGTCGGCATGTTCGGCGAGCGGGTGTTTATCGCCATGGAGCTGGTCGAAGGGCACACCCTGCGCTACTGGGCGCACGCCCAACATCGGCCGTGGCCCGAGGTGGTGGATGTGTTCGCCGCCGCCGGGCGGGGCCTGGCCGCCGCCCACGAACGCGATCTGGTCCACCGCGATTTCAAGCCTGACAACGTGATGATCACCGCCGACGGCAAGGTGCGGGTCATGGACTTTGGCCTGGTGCAGATGCGCGGCGATCGCGCCGGCACGACACCCGCGCCGGCGACAACGGCGGCAGCGGCGGCCGACGCGCGCCGCACACGCAACGGCTTCGCGTCCGCGCGGTCCAATCTTGACGACGCCGAGGAGGATCTGCTGGTCACCCGGCCGGCGATCCTCGCCCCGACAAGCACCTCGTCGTCGCCGGCAGGCGCCCTTGGCCTCGAGCTGACCCGCGAAGGGGCCAGTATGGGAACACCCGCGTACATGTCTCCCGAACAATTTCGCAACCAGCCCACCGACGCG
>DASXQB010000179.1:0-18229 GCA_036493295.1 Polyangia bacterium
GACCGAGGCGGCTGCTTAATACCCTTCCTGGCTGAGATAGCGGCCAAAATCAGAAAAAATCGCGAGCAAACAGCGGGAATTGTGGGGCAATTCGGGCGGTGTAATTTTTTTGCTTAAGATTTTCCGCGGGGCGGCCGATGGGTGTGGGTATGCGAGATACCACCCGCCACATCAACCACAACCGTGCTCCTCTTTCCGCTCCGCACTCGGCGAAGCACGCCTTCGTTCAACCGGTGTTGACGCGCGCCGCTCGCGTCGATTTGCTCCGCCGTCTGGTCGGCGCTGGTCAATATCAGGTCAGCCCGCGCGCCCTCGCTACCCGCATCCTGCTGGTGGCCGGCATCCCGGCGCTCGAAGAGTAACCGCTCGTTTCCCAGCGCGAGCCTCGTAACCGATCGACCGCGATCGGCCTGCGGGGCTCGTTCGTTTTTATTCTTCGGCTTCGGCGGTTTCGACGCGGTTGCGGCCGTTGGCCTTGGCCCGGTACATCGCCGAATCGGCCAGGCGCAGGAAGATGTTCTCCCGTCGCTGGTGCGAGCCGCCCGGGGCCAGGTGCTCGCGGTACGACGCCACGCCCAGCGACGCCGAGATGCGCGGCAACGGCGTGGTGTCGCCGGTGCCCGACGCAGCGTCGAAGAAAATGGTGTCGGCGATGATCGCCCGCAACGTCTCGGCGGTCTGCTTGGCGCGCTGCAGATTCGACCCCGGCAGGATGACCACGAACTCGTCGCCGCCGTAACGGGCCAGCACCGCGGCGGGCGGCGCGTTCTCTGCCAGCAGGCGGGCCACCTTCTGCAACGTCCAGCTTCCCGCCAGGTGGCCGAAGCGATCGTTGACGGTCTTGAACCGATCGAGATCGATGAACAGCATCGACAGCTCGCCGTTGTCGCGATCGGCGCGGACGATCTCGTCTTCCAGGCGGGTGTGAAAATAGCGGCTGTTGAACAGGCCGGTGAGATCGTCGACGCGGGCCAGGGCGCGGGCACGGATGGCGTCGAGGGCGTTCTGGATCGACGACGACATGTACGCGGCGAAGATGCGCAAAAGCTCTTTGTCGCGCGGCACGTACGATCCGCCCGAACGGCGGTTGGCCAGGTACAGCACGCCGCAGATCGATTCGCCGACGATGACCGGCACGCCGATCAGCGTGCGCAGCTCGGTGCCGGCCGCCGCCTGCACCATCGGATCCTCGGGCGCCAGCGCGTCGGTCGGGAACGGGCGGCCCGAACGATAGATTTGCCCGGCGAATCCCCGATCGCTTGGCACGCGCTTGCCCAGAAGATTTTCACCGCCGGGACCAAACGCGGCGATGAAGGTCAGGCGCGGTGCCGGTGAGCCGGCCAGCTTGGCGCGCGGGTCGTCGAGCAAGATGCCGCCCGATTCTGACGGCACGAAGTCATTGGCGCGTTCCAGGATCTCGCGCAGGGCGGCGTCCAGGCGGACGTCCCAGCGTTCGGTGTCGTCCTGCTCGCGCCGGACACGCACGAAGAAGCGAGCGATCTCCTCGGGAGACAGCGTCAAGATGGGCCCCGGCAGGAAGGCCGGGTTGGGAACCGAGAACTCCTCGGTCCGCATCTTCAGCGGGATCGGCGGCCGCTGCGGTGGATCCTGATCGGCCAAAGCCTGCCTATTACATCATAACTGCGCACGCGGCGCTTGCTGCGCGTGCGTCGCTATGGCCAGGCGCAGTCGTCGCGGGCGACGGCTTTTTTCAGCGCGGCGATGGCGCGCGCGTCCAGGCTTTCGCCGGTGAAGACGACGTTCTGGTTGGCGTCCAAAACCAGCGTGGCGGGGATGCGTCGCTGGCCGAGAGCGTCGGACAGATGAAAGTCCTGATCGGCGAGCTGGGGAAAATCCAGGCGCCGCGCGCGAACGAACCGGTTGATGGTGGCGCGGGTCTCGCCGACGGCCACGCCGACGACGGTGGCGCCGCAGGCGCTGACCTGACGAGACAGACGCTGCAGGGCCGGCTGTTCGCGCACGCAGGGATCGCACCACGGCGCCCAGAAGCTGATCAGCGCCGGTTGGTGGCCGACGGCGTCCGCCAGCCGGGTCGGATGGCCATCGAGATCGCTCAGCACCACGTCACGAAAATTGCTGGCGGGCGTGACAGCCGGCGTGCCCGCGGTCGATCGCCCGCCGCCGCCCGCGCAGCCGGGGCAGAGCGCCAAGGCGATCGTCAGCGACGCTAGAAACGCAAACCCAGAGCGCATGTGGTGATGTCGACGGTCAATTGGTTCGAACGAAAGTAGTGTTCATATCCGATATCGGCGTGCAGGTCTTGCATCCAGCGGATCATCGGCAGATCCAGCGAAATTGCCCCACCGATGGTCTGGGCCCGAAACCCAGCCAGATCGCTGTCGGCGGTGCGATAGCCGGTGGCCATGGGATCGGCGCTGGTGGTGAAGTAACGCGTGGCCGACTGGTGGTGAAACCGATAGACCGCCTGCACGTGCAAGAACGGCAAGAGCCGCTGCGCCAGATCGCCTTCGACGGTGTGGGCGCCGATGCCCCAGTCATCGAGATACGCGCGGTAGTACAGCTTCAGCGCGCCTTGCCAGGGCAGCCACTGCGCCAGACGGGCGGCCAGGGCGTGGCGCTGCCGCCCGCGCGGCATGCGTTCTTCGCCGCGGGTGCCGTCGGACAGCAAGACGCTGTTCCAGGTGTTGGTCAGCGTGCCTTCTTGCACCGTGCCGCCGTAGGAAAACGCCGCCACGGTGGTCGGCGACAAAAGCTGGGTTAGAGAAAGGTTGACGTTGGTGGTCGATCGGCTGGCGCGGCTGTGGCGGGTGCCGTCCAGGGCGAATCTGTCGAACCAATCCACCACCTGATTGACGCTGGCCGAGACCACCGCGTTGTCCTCGGCCAGCGAGCGGGAAAATCCCATCCCGAACGACCACGATTCGAACGGTTCTTCAATGTGGATGCCGCTGCGAAAAGAAATGTCGGTGGTGTTGTTCCAGCGGTACGTCGACTGGGTCTCCAGTGATTCGGCGCTGTTCACGCGTGAGGCGGTGCTGACGGCGTCGACAGGCGCGTCCAGCGGCTTGCCATAACGCGAATGATCAGGCGAGGCGGCGGTGATGACGTCGACCGGCGCCCACAGCCGCAGGGTCAAACGATCGCCCAGGCGCGCCACCACCTCGGCCTGCGGTTGTTCGATGGTGGCGGCTTCTGATCCTGGCGCGCCGGCTGGCCCGGCGGCGGATTGATACCCGATGCCAGTCTGCGCGTAGTGCGTATAGCGCACGCGCACCGATTCGATCTGATAGACCGGCGGCGCGGCGGGCGGAGCAACCGGCTCGGCGGGGGCCGCGGCGCTCGCCACCGGCGGTGGCGGGACCGTCGCCAGCAGCGCGACGGCGGCAAGAATCACCGTCACTGGCAGCCGCAGCCACCGCCTGCCGGCGTTCCGTCGCCGCCCGCGGCGCCCTCCCGGGTGCTGTAAAACTTTTGTTTCTTGTGCGCCTCCAGCGCGTCGGCGTCGAAGCGCATCATCGGATCGGCCAGGCGCTTGCGTCGGTTTTGCGGCACCACTACGCAGCCGGCGGTCGACGCCAGCGTCGCCGTCACCAATATCAGCAGCACCATTCGCTTCATGGCCGCCGCTCTTTCGCCACCGGGCCGTTGATGAAGCTGTCGATCACTCCGACGGTGGCGGCGAAGAACGCCGACGACAGCAGCACGCCAAACGGCAGCCGTTTACGGTTGGGCAGATTCGGATCGAAGGGATCGCGCTCGCTCATGTTGATGAACGTGGCGGTGGTGGTGGCCAGCGAGGCCAGGCCGAAGATCGCTCCGCGTTTCCAGCGGCGGTCGACGGCGTGCGAAACCAGCGGCGCGGCGGCAAAGCCTCCCAGGATGACGTAGATGCCGGCGCGCTGGCGGTTGGGGCGGCTGTCCTCCGACATCAACACGCTGCCAATCATCAGCGGCAAAAGCGCGGTCAGCGATCCGGCGACGGCCCCGGTCGAGCGCGGCGCCTCGGGCGGCGGTGGGATGATGATCTGCACCGCCTGGACCGTTTGGAAGGTCTGATCTTGGGCGCTGGCTGGCCGTGCGCCGGCCAGCAGCGCCAGCATCAGCGCGCTGGCGGCGGCGCGGGTACCAGGCGCGAAAGGAACGCAAGGTCGTCTCATGGGCGCCGCGACGTTAGCACGCGGCCGCCCTCTACCGCGGAAAGGGACCGGCGAGCGCGCCAGTGACAGGACTCTTTTCGTCGCGAACCTCAGGAATGTGAGACGCCAACAGGGGACGGGCGTTCTGACCACCGGGAAAATCCGCGGATTTCTCGCTCCGAATGCGCGGGCACGTCGCTTGCTGATTGAGAGGGCGTATTGGAACCGCTGCACAAGGAGCCCCGAATGGCGACGCGAGCGAGATCGACGAGTGCGACCTTTCACGCCCTGGGCGCCACGCTTTGGATGACGGTGGCCGCCAGCCTCGCCGGTTGCGGCAGTGGCGGCGGCAGCGGGTCGAAGCCCAGCGACAAAACGCCGTTTGACCCGAGCGACTACACGGTCAGCTACCGCAGCCTGGTTCGCGTACCCAGCGACGGCGCCGTCATGAAGGAGCAGGCATTCGCCGACCAGGTCAGCCGTCTGGATCCAATCGCCGCCAAACGTTGCCCGGTCAGCAACGCAGCCGCTTTCCAAACCACGGCCGACGCGCTTGGTGGAATCACCTGGACCCACCCGGTCGAGATTCTCAAGGACCAGTCGCTGCCGCCTCTCTTCCAGGGGCGCATCCCGGCGCCGCGACCCGAAGTTCCTGCCGCAAACGCGGCGGGGGCTTCCGATGCAAGCCCGACCATCGTTCGCCCCGATCTGGTGGGCTATCAAGAGAACACGGCGATCTATCTGTCGCAGCGGCACGGCCTTCTGGCCGTGAAGACCGACGGCCCCAGGCCGGTGCTGAGCTGCGCGCTGAAGTTGCCCGGACAGCCGAAGTACTTTTTCTACCAAGGCAACGAGCTGGTGCTGCTGGTGAACGGCTTGTCGGTCAGCGAATCAGCCCTGCTCCGTTTCCGCGTCAGCCCGACGGGCTTCGACTTCGTCGACGCCGTGATGCTGGACCAGCAGAGCATTCAGGACGCGCGCCTGTTCGATAGCACCCTCGTCGTCTATACGAACCTGATGACGCCGCTCGCGACGCCGACCCCGTCGCCCGCCCCGTCCGCCACCAGCGGCGGCGCGCCGGCCGGTCCGGCGCACGTTCCCGCCAGCGGGCTGGGGGGCGGATACAACGCCAGCACCGGCGTGGCCGTCACCGCGATCAAGTGGGACGTCGCGCTCACGGTCGCCTGGCACGAAGAGTTCCTCAACGATCCCGCCAACAGCGATCCATTCGCCGGCCAAAATCCGGTCACCGCCGCCGCCGCGCTGGCCGTGGGCGACGTCATTTCGACGACCCGGAACTTCAAACCGTTCATCAGCGCCAGCGACCGCTATGTCGTCGTGAGCCGCGACGTGAACCGCACGGTGTTCACGGGCACGCAGACCCAGACCTACTCCTATTGCGCGACGTCGCACGAAGGCCCGGCGCGTTCGGTGCAGTCGTGCGCGCCCAAGTATGAGCAACGTTCCAACCCCGACTACCGCCCGCCGCAGTCGAACAAGGGCGACTATTCGTGCAACGGCAAGACGCTGCTCGACTGCATTCAGGAAGCCGCGCCCACGGTCAGCCAATACATCTATGTTCGGGTCGGCCAGACCTGCACGACGTACACCTACCACGACTATATCTGCGACCAGTACGCCACCAACACCGTGTCGTATCCGACGTACACCAATCAGCCGTCGACGCAGTTCGTGGTCTATCGCTACGACGCCGGCGACTTCGTCAAACTGGACGAACAGATCTACGAGATGGCGGATCCGGGCGCGGGCGCGGTCAACGTCGATTCCTCACCTTCAGCGGCAAGCCGCTGGAAGTGGCCGGCTCGATCGAGCAGAAGGACGATCTGCAATTTCAGCACGGTCAGTTCTACGTCCTCACCAACCAGGGCGAACAGCTGCACACGTTGCTGCTGATCGGCAACTCGATCGCCAAGCTGGGCACGCAAGCCACCCCGCGACAGCGCAGCGCCGGGAATTCGTACTCGGGCGGTCACTCGACGCTGTTCTCGGACGACCGCATGATGATCTCACGCGCGTACTACGACTATCAAAACCCGATGAACATTCCGAACTGGTCGGACGTCATCATGCTCGATCTCACGACGCCTTCGTTCCCCAAGGCGCGAAACCAGTTCGTCATGCCGGGCTCCAGCGACCAGCTGATCCTGGCCGCGGATGGCGTGCTGGGGCCTGGCACGGTGGCCTTCAGCTATGGCGGCGTCCCGCGGAATCTACAGAAGCTGACCTTGTTCAACCGCGACGACGCCAGCGAGATCGGCAACCTGCTGCTGGGCACCGAGTTCAACGCCGACCTGGTCTCGTCCTGGCTGGGCGTCGCCGACGATCAGCGCATCCGACTGGACGCCGACAATCAACGACTGTTTCTGCCGTACTCCGGCTACCACAACGTCGCGCAGGACGTGTTCAACCCGGCCGCCCATCGGCTGAACATCACCGCCGTCGCCAATCAGCTGCTGACATCGGAGGTGACGTTCGATCTCGCGGAGGACATCGTCCGCACGGTCTCGACCAGCTCGGCGCCCAACGTCGGGAGCGCGTTGGCCTTCGGTGATTCCTCGGTTTACGCCATCAACCAGACGCCCGATTCCTGGTCGCTAAACGTCATCGAAGAGTTCGCGACGCCGATCGCGGTCTACCGGCTCAGCGACCAAGGAGATCTGCACGCGCGCATCGATCGGATCGGCGCGCGCTGCCAGATCTCGACCTTCGCCGGCAGCCTGAACGCATTCAAGCCCGAACGTCTGAGCGTCGGCCCCCAGATCGCCTGTTCCGAAGCATCGCAACCGGTGGCGATCGGCCTGACCGTGGTCTTCGCCGATGCCACCACCGGCTGGCAGCTGGGCGCCGACGGTCTGATCATCACGGCGCTCGACGCCACGGCGGTCAAGGAACGCCTGACCCACATTCGCAACGACGAGTACTGCGCTCTTGACGGCACTGTCGAGGACGGAACCGCGGTGCCATACCTGGACGCCGTTCCCCCGACGATCGTCTGCTTCCCGTTCCCCACGGCCGCGGGCGGTCCCGTCGGTGGCGGACTGCCGACCGGCGGCGCGCCTTCGATCTAAGGAGCTAAACCACGTCGGCCGCTTCCGGATCGAACGTGGTTCGATAGGCGGCGCGCAGGCGCACCCGCCGTTCCAGATCGCGAATCACGATGTCCGCCACGTCGATGCCGTAAAGCTCGTGGATGGAATGGATGCCGCCCGGGGTAAAGACGTTCAGCTCGAGGATCTTGTCGCCGACGATGTCCACGCCCACGAAGTAAAGACCGTCGGCCAAAAGCTTGGGCCGCATGATCTCGCAGATGCGCGCCTCGACCGGGCCGAACTCGCACTTGCCGCGCATCGCGGGGGCGGGGCCGCCGTCGCTGTCGCCGCCGATGCTGCTGCGCCGGCGATAGATGGCCACTCGATCGCCAATGCGGATCGGTTCGGCGTTCAGCAGCAGCAGGCGTTTTTCGCCCTGCTCGATCTCGGGCAGGTACTCCTGGGCGATGGCGTAACCGTCCTTGGTCAGCGTGCTGATGATCTGGTTCAGGTTCGAGACCTGGCGGCGGCGCAGGTAAAAGACGCGCTCGCCACCACGCGGGGCCAGCGGCTTCAACACGGCCGGGCCATCGAGGGCGCGCAAGAATTCTTTCAAGCGCGGCTTCGAGCGCGAGACCAGCGTCCGCGTGCGCACGTCGGCGGGAAAATCGGAGAGGTACATGCGGCTGCCGGCGCGGCGCAGGCCTTCTGGATCGTTGACCACCAGCGTGCCGCTCAGGCGCAGGCGCCAGCCAAAGTCGATCACCGGCGCCGCCGGGCCGCCGGCCGCCTCCCGCACCGGGTTGTAGCGCAGGAAAACCACGTCAAAGCTTCCCAGCGTGTCTTCTTCGCTGACCGCTTCATCCGATGCCAGCGCCGCCGCATAGTCGGCGGTGCTCTGATAGTCGCCGGTGCGCACCCGGGTGGTCGTGGCCAGCACGTTGTTGTCGTCGAGGAAGGACAGGTTCTCGACCGACACGAACCGCACGTCGTGGCCCCGCCGGTGAGCGGCCATCGCCAGGTACACGCCGGCATAGCTCGGCTGCTGCGTACGGGTGTCGGCGACGACGAAGCAGATGCGCATGACGATCAGGTCGACTGTTGGGCGAACGCCGCCTCGTAGGCGCGCAGGATCTCGGCCAGGCGGTCCAGCGGCAGCGCCGGCGCCAGATGCCCCGATTGCCCGCGCATCTCGTCGGCCATACAAAGCGCGTTCAAGATCGCCTCCTCGGTTCCCTCGACCACGGCTTCGTAAAGGGGATCGCAGGCCTCGTCCAGCAGAACGCTGAGCTGGGCGGTCATCTTCGAGGTCTGGCGGGGCACCTTGTTCGCCGTGGAGAACCCCACGATGATCTCGCCCGAACCGTGCGCGGCGAACGACCCGATGCGCCCGATGCCCAGCGCCGCCCGCTTGCACAGACGCACCAGCTGCGACGACAGCAGCGGGGCGTCGGTGGCGATGACGGTGATGATCGAACCGGCGTTGCGCTCGCGGCGTGGCTGACTGAAGTTTCGTTCCAGCACCTCGCCCACCGGCGCGCCGTTAACCCGCAGCGAGCGCATCACGCCGAAGTTCGACTGCACCAGGATGCCCAGCGTGTACGGCCCGGCGTCCATCTCCACCCGGCGCGAGCTGGTGCCGATCCCCGCCTTGAAGTCGCAGGTGATGAGGCCCGTGCCCGCGCCCACCGAGCCTTCGCCGACCGCGCCGCCGGTGGCCTGTTCGATGGCCCGGTAGACGTGCTCCGAACGGACGTGGCGGCCGACGGCGTCGTTCAACCAGGAATCGTCGCACTCGCCGACGATGGGAATGATCACGTCCTCGTCGTTGCCGATCTTGGGAAACCGCCGGGTCATCCACTTGACTGCCGCGTCCGACACCTTGCCGACCGCCAGCGTGTTGGTCAGCAGGATCGGCGTCTCCAGCAGTCCCCACTCGGCGACTTGGGTCAGGCCGGACAGCTCGCCGGCGCCGTTCAAGACAAAGCTGCCGGCGACGACGCGGTTTTCGTAGACGGCTTCGGTGGGGATGATGGCGGTGACGCCGGTGCGCACCGGACCTTCGCCGACCTCCAGAGGACCGTCGCCGGAGATGATGGTGGTGTGGCCGACGCGCACGCCGCCCACGTCGGTGATGGCGTTGTGTGGGCCGACCGGGAATCTCCCGACGGAAAACCCCAGGTCACGCAGCCGCTGTCTCATTCCGTTGGCGGAATGATCACGGGCCCCGGCGCGGCGGTCACGGCCGGTGGTTTGTCCGCGGGCTTGCCGTCGCCGGTAGCGCCGGTGGTGTTGCCGTTTCCATTTCCGTTCCCGTTTACATTGTTGCCGTTGCCGGCGCCGTTTCCCGCAGCAGCGGCGCCACCGTTGGCTGTCGGCGCCAGCGGGAACAGCGACTTGCCCTCGGCGGCCTTGGCCTCGCGGCGTTTTTCGCGCAGGCGCTTGAGGCCGCCTTCCAGGATTTCACCGATCAGCGTGCGGTATTCGATCCCGGCCGCCGCCGCGATCAAACACAGATCGGAATAGCCCGGCGTCAGGCCCGGCAGCGGATTGACCTCGATGACGTAAAGCTCGCCCTTGGGGGTCATGCGCATGTCCACCCGCGAGACGTCGCGGCAGTCCAGCGCGGCGAAGGTCTCACGCGCCACCCGCTCGACCGCCTTCAGCTCGACCGGCGTCAGATCGGCCGGGCACTGATAGCTGACGTGTTTTTCCCACTCTTGCTTGATCTGAAAGTCATAGACCGGCCGCGGGTTGGCCTTGTCCTTGAACAAGATCTCCATCGGCGGCAGCACGCGCGGGCGGCGATCACCCAGCAGCCCGACGGTGAATTCGCGACCGGGGATGTAGACCTCGATCAGCGCCGGCTGGCGATACCGTTCGATCAGCTCCTTGACCACCGCGCGCAGGGCGGCGTCGTCGTCGACGACGGACGCCGACGCGCTGACGCCTTTCGATGAACCTTCCTGGTTCGGCTTGATGATCAGCGGGAACTTCAGCTTGGGCGACAGCCGCTCGCGGCCGGTCTCCATCACCTGAAATTCAGCGGTGAGGATCCCGTGCTGCATCAGCACCCGCTTGGACAGCGCCTTGTCGAGCGCGATGGACAGCGTCGCGGCGTCAGAGCCGGTGTACGGGATGCCCAGCAATTCGCACAGCGCCGGCACCGCCGCCTCGCGGTTACGGCCGGTCACGCCCTCGGCGATGTTGAACACCAGATCGACCGGCGTCTCCATCAACTGGCGCGGCAGCTCGGCGGTGGCCTCGAACGGCAGCACCTGGTGACCGTAACTTTCCAGCGCGTCGCGGATGGCGTCGATGGTCTCGGGGGCGTCGTACTCCGCCTCGGTGTCGTTGCCTCCCTTGCTGTCGACGCGTTTGACGTTGTGGGTGAATCCGATGCGCAAGGGTTCAGCGGGACGCCGGCGCCGCGCGCCCGGCTTGACCACCAAACCCTGGCGGCGCGCCGCGCTCTCGACGATGCCAGCCAGGGTCTCGGCGTGATCCAGTCCCTCGCGTGCCGCCGCCGCGAACAGGCTGGCCCCGCGCTCCAGCGAGGGCAGGGCGTTCATCTCCAGCAAATAAATGCGCCCGTCTTCGCCCAGCCGAAAGTCGATGCGCCCGACGTCGCGGATGGCGATGGCCCGTCCCGCCGCCTTGGAGATCGATCGCAGCCGCGACACCACGTCGCGCGGCAGATCGGGCGGGCAGCGCACCTGTACTTTGCTGGAATCAGCAGATTTCAGCCGATAATCGTAGATGTTGAAGCGGTTGCGGGCGCCCGGGTCAACGACGTAGTCGACCGGCAGCAAGATGCCCTCGTCGCCGCGGCCTTCCAAAAATGGCACGGTGACGTCGGTGCCGGCGATGAACTCCTCCACCAGCACGCCGTTCGGATACGCGCGCAGCGCCCGCGGCAGCAACTCGGCCAGCGCGCGCGGATCCCGCGCCACCGCGTCGTCGCCGATTCCTTTCGACGAGCCTTCATAGTTCGGCTTGACGATCACCGGCAGCGCCAGACCCAGCGTGCCCGGGTCCTTGATGCGCTTCAGATCGTCGGGCGTCAGCAGCTTTCCGCGCGGCGTATCAATGCCTTGCCCGCCCAGCACCAGCTTGGTCAGCCATTTGTCCAGCGTGACGGTCAGGACATAGGCGTCCGAGCCGGTGTACGGAAATCCCAGCTCTTCGAACAGCGCTGGGTAGAACGCCTCCCGCGCGCGGCCGCGCCGGCCTTCGGCTGTATTGAAGATCAGGTCGGGGCCGTAGGATTCGATGCGCGCCGCCAGCCGCGACGCCGGGCCCGTCACCTCGATCTTCTCGACCTCGTGACCGCCGGCGCGCAGGCCCTCGGCGATGGCGTTGACGGTGTCGGCGGAATCGAACTCGGCCTCTTCTTCGCTGTCGGTCAGCCGAAGATTGTGGGTGAAGGCTATTCTCATAGACCTTGGTCGCCGCAACGACGTGCGGACGCCATCACCCTAACAGTATTCCGCCGCGACCGCCGAGAGCTTCCGCGACTTTGTCGCCCAATTTTTTCAGATCGTCGCCCGGCCTGACCAGGTAGGCGTCAACGCCGGTGGCGAACGCTTCCTTCACTGATTCATAGGACGGGTATGCCGTGTACAGCACGGACGCACAGTGGGGAAGCAGACGCTGCGCGTGCTCGATCACCCGCAGGCCCGAAGATCCCGACAGGTGGCGATCGGACAGCACCAGATCGTACTGCTGGTGCTTGATCAGCTCCAGCGCGTCGTCGCCGTCCTTGGCGGCGGTGACCTGATACGTCTTGCCCAGATAATCGGCGATCAGTTGCCGTCGCGTGCCTTCCACTTCGACCAGCAGGATGCGCCCGGCGTTGCCGCCCGAGCGGGTGATTCGCGGCCGCGCCAGCTGTTCGTCGCGCCGGGACAGGGCGCGGCGAATGCGAAAGCGCAGATCTTCCACGTCGCGGATCGGTTTTTCGATGTAGTCGTGCGCGCCGATGTCCAGCGCCTCGACCGCCGTGTCGTACGAGCTGTAACCGGTGATCAAGACAATCGCCGGCGCCGGCGACAACAGGCGCGCCTGCCGCAGCACCTCCAGGCCGGACGCGCCCGGCAGGTTCTTGTCGGTCAGCACGAGATCAAAGCGGCGCTTCTGCATCAGGTCGATGGCCTCTTCGGCCGACGCGGCGGTGGTGACGCGGAAACCTCCACGCCGCAGCGCTTCGCGCAGCACGGTCAGCACCACCGCTTCGTCGTCGACCACCAGCACCTCGTGCCCGGTCGGGATCACCGGCGTGCGCGCGCGCGGCGTCGACGCGTCGGCGATCAAACGGATGTCCACGTCACGATGCGGGGCAGGCGTGCGTTCGGTGTCCTGGTTGGTCAGCACGCCGACCTTGGCCAGGTGCTCGATCAGCTTGACGCCGATGGCCTCGCCTTGCCGGCGCTTTGACACCGACGCCACCACCCGACCAAGTAAGTTCAGCGACGTCCGCGGCAGATAGGCGCGCACGCCGCCGTAAAGCGCGTCGCGCAGCCGTTCGGTCGACGGCGCGGCGTCGACGATTATCACCGCCGCGCCGGTGGCCCTGGCCCGCACCTCGGCCAGCCGGGCGTCCAGAAGCTGTCGGCCTTCCAGCCCGACCACCACCGCATCAGGGTTGGTGGTGGCGGTCGCCGTTCGCGCGCCGGCGGCGGTCTTCAGGTCGTCATCGCCCATGACGATGATGGTTGGATCTTGCCGGGCCTGGATCAACATGGCGTCCAGCTCGTGCGCCAGGGCCGGCTCGGACAACACCAGCTCGTCGCGGTGGCCGGCGAAGGCGTTCATGATCAACAGGCCGCGGGTGCGGGCGCGGCGGAACCCAGCCAGGCGTTTGACGTGGGCGCGCAGCAGGGCTTCGACTTCGGGCAGCGGCCGCGGCAGCACGGCGGCGGTCTCGCGCCCGAAGGTCTCGCCGCAGCGCTGCGGATCGCTGGCCGCCACCAGCACGATGTCCGAGAACGGCCGCAGCTCGCGCGAGGCCGCCAGAAGATCTTGCGTCGCCGCCGGATCGTCCAGGTCCATGATCGCCAGATCGAACGATTCGTCGGCCAGGCGGGTGATCGCCTGTTCGTTGGTGCCGACCTCCAGCACATACCCTTCGGTGCCCAACGCGGCCGCGAAGCGCCGGCGTTCGGTGGCGTCGGACAATCCCACCAGGAATCGTTCCTGGCCGCCGCGCGCCGCGTTTCGCAACGCTTCTAGCGGTCGCGGGGGACCGTCGCTTTCCACCATGAGGGCGAGGCGATTGTATCTCAAATAAACGCCGTCTTGGATTTTCCATCGCCGCCCGCGCCCGGCGGTGCGTTTGCGGTGTTCCCCGCATGCAAACCCGCCCCTCGCGTGTGACAATTCATGGTGAGGGCCGCGTGGATGATCTGGTGGTTCCCGAACGCGACGAGCTAGCCGACTGGGACGGCCCCAGCGGCAACCACCTCATCCGCCAGTTGCCGGGAACGCCGCTCGGTTGGTGGGCGCGGGTCGGGCTGCGGCTGAACGCGCTGGTCGGGCGGGGGATGGATGTCTTTTCGCGCGGCGGCTCCACCAGTGAAGGCGAGCCGATCGCCTTGCAACGCACCGGCGGTCCCATCGCGCGCTGGATTTCATTCCCCCGCGGCGTGCGGCTGGCCACCGCGGCCACGTCGGCGACGGCGGCGGGCCTGGCGGCTTGGGGCGTGCTGTCGATGGCCGGCGACGAGCTGGGCGTGGCGGTGGCGGCAGTGGCGGCAGCGACCATGCTGTCGGCGATATCAGGCCCGCTGGGCGTGCGGCTGGCCAACCGGCTGCATCGTCTGATCGTCGGGCGGCGGCGCTATCACATTTCGGAATTGCGCGGCATCGCTGACCGCCACGCGGTGGCGGTGCGCGGGGTGGTGGTGGCGCGGCGGACGGCGGTGTCGGCGCTGAGCGGGCGGCAGACCGTGTGGTCGCTGGCCCGGTTTCGCAAGGGTGCCTTCGTCAGCAGCGATTTCTTCCACGAGGCGGCCCTGGATTTTCTGCTGGACGACGGCACCGACGAGCCGATCTGGATCGAAGTCTCGGGCGGCATGCTGCTGGATCGGTTTCCCTCCGACGAACGCGTGCAGTTTCAAAGCACCACGCTGCTGGAGCTGGACCATCCGTTTCTCACCCGGTTGCGTTTGGATGACCGCGAGGTCTTCGGCGCCGAGATCAACATCGCTCCCGGCGACGTGGTGGAGGTGGTGGGGCGCTTGTCGCGCCGCCTGGATCCTACCGCGCCGTCAGCGTCGGGCCGCGAGCCGCCGCAGCGACGGTCGCTGCGTTCGGGCACGCGCGTGCCGGTGATGGTGCGCAAAATCAGCGAGCTGGATTTGAACCTGTCGCGCGTGCGGCGAACCGTGCCCAAGGGGCCGCCGGCGCTGTCGCCGGGCGAGCCGCCGATCCGGAAGTTTTGACTCCTCGTCGCGAGGATTGTGAGGTCTGCCTCGCGTAGGCTAGCGCGCGGCTTGGGCGTCGCGACCTGTTCATCGTCCGAAGCCGCTTACTTGCTTTCGTCGCCGAGTGGCATCCGCCCGCGCCCGGAAAAAAGGCTCGCCGACGGACCACGGTCTGCCACAAGCGAAGGGTGGCGGATGCCACTCGGCGACGAAAGCCTTATGGAAGAGCTCCACGCCAATACAATCCGTGGTCCGTCGGCGAGCAAGCAAGCGGCCCTCGACGGTGAACGGGTCGCGACGTGAAGCCGCGCGCTAGCCAACCGCGAGGTCGATCTTCCGACCTGCCCCACTTGGTACCGACCTGGTCCCAAACTTTTGGGGCGTTGTACCAAGACCTGCTGCCGAAGCCGCGGCTATCGCGTGACCGGGGCGGCGGCTGGCCCTGCCGTCGGTGCGACCGCCGTGGTGGTCGCTGGATCGACGCCGCCGATGCTGGCATCGAACGCCTCCAGCACCGGACGCCCCAGCATTCCCGGCGGACCGGGATAGCCCAGCGCCCACAGCGCCGTCGCCGCGGTGTCGACGGTGCTGATCGGGGTGCGGATGCGGTGGTTCGGGCGCACGCCTGGGCCCCAGGCGATCCACGGGATCAAACGATCTTCCTTGATGGCGCCCGAATGATTGCGGCCGTGGCCGCCGTGATCGGCCGACAGAATGAACAGGGTTTGATCGTCCAGGCCGGCGGCGGTGACTGCGTCGACCAGCGTGCCCAGGCAGCGATCGGTGTGGCGGATGGCATCCATCTGCGGATCGGACATCCAGCCGACGGCGTGGCCGCGCTCGTCGGGATCGGAGAAGTGAATGAACTCGACCTGCGGGCGCTTGTCGACGAAATAGCGGGCCGCTTCCTCGACGACTTTCTTGCAGAAGAAACCCGGGCGCGAGAACACGTCGACGGACCCCGGGTGGGCGATGTGCTCCAGTTTGCGCTTGCCGACGAAGGCCGCCGCTTTGCCGCCAGCGTTGCACGCGGCATCGAAGATCGTCGGCACCAGGATGTATCCGCGCTCCGGCTGCCACGAATTCCAGCTGAGCCCGTGTTCCTTCATGTCGAACCCGGACAGCATTGCAGCGTGCGAGGGCAGCGTCGACGCGTGCCGGATGGTCTGCGCCACCAGCGACCACGAGCCCTTGTGCATGATCCCCTCGTGCACCGGCGGGTGAACCTCCATCAGCGCGTCCGGGCGCAGGCCGTCTTCGCTGATGATGACGACGTGGCGGATGGCGCCCTTGGCCGGGTTGGCGGCGCTCGCCGGCGCGGCGGTGGCGATCGCCGGGCCGTCGTCGTGCGCGTCGCTGGCTAGCGCGGGTGTCGCGACCGTCGCTGCTGGTGGTGCAAGCGCAGGCGCCGGCGCGGCCTGGTGGCATCCCGTCGCCACGGCCGCCACCAGCAACAGCAGCGGCGCGGCCGACAACAAACGCATCAGCGCAGAATAACAGAGAACGCGCACAGCGACGGACCCGCGGGCCGCCGCCGAGCGGATCGCTTGCACGTTTTTCAAATTGCCTTAGTCTTGTGGCCCATCAGAAGGATTTCTTTTTCGTGTGGCTCGCCTGGCGCGGCCGCGAATGTGTTCGGTGACCCGGTGATGTGGCGAGTTTGGGTGCTGGTCGGGCTTTTGCCCGTGCTGCTGGCCGCGTGCGCGACCACGATGAACCCATGCGCGTCGGATCGCGACTGCAAGCTGCAGCGGATCTGCGACACCGGCCACTGTGTGTGGCCGCCGCCGCCGGGGGCGCGCGTCCGTCCACCGCTGGCCGGGTCCGTGGCGGGCGCGCCGAACGCGGCCGCCCCACCACTTTTCCCGCCGATCGTGAACGAGCCGGTGTTGCCGATGTTTCGCCTGGGCGTCCTGCACCGCGGGCGTTCGCCGTTCGTGCTGCCGGCGAAGAAGCCAGCCGTGTGGTGGACGTTCCCGACCGGTGGTTCGATCACCTCGTCACCCGCGGTGGCCGACGACGGATCGGTGCTGTTCGGATCGCATGACGGACGCGTGTACAGCGTGACCCACGACGGGACCTTGCGCTGGTCGCACCTGACCGGCGACATCATCTTCAGCTCGCCGGCGATCGGCCATGACGGTGGGATCTTCGTCGGCTCCGACGACGACCACCTGTACGCGTTCCCCGCTGGCAGCGACAAACCGCGCTTCAGCTTTCAGGTCGGCTCGTGCCCGCAGCGGGTGGGCATCGGTCCCGACGCCAGCCGCTGCGACGTCGACGCCGGCCCCACCATCGGCCCCGACGGCGTCATCTACACCGGCGGCGACGGCGTCTACGCCATCAACCCGGACGGCACCTTGCGCTGGCGCTTTGCCACCGGCGGCCACGTCTCGTCGGCGCCGGCGGTGATGCCCGACGGGACCGTCGTCGCCGGCAGCCAGGACGATCTGGTGTACGGCATCAACCCGAACGGGACCAAGCGCTGGGACTTTCGCACCGGCGGCGACGTCGAATCCAGCCCCGCCATCGGCGAGGATGGCACCATCTACATTGGCTCCGACGATTCCAAGCTGTACGCCCTCGGCCCCGACGGCGTCATGCGCTGGGCGCTGACCACGGGCGGCGACATCCGCGCGTCGGCGGCGCTGGGCAACGGCGACGTCTACATCGGATCGTTCGACGCGCTTTTTTACGCGGTTCGCCTGGACGGGACGCTGGACTGGACGTTCCGCACCGGCGATCGCATCTTGTCGTCGGCGCTGATCGACGCCAAGGGCGCGGTGCTGTTTGGCTCGCAGGACGATCGCTTGTACGCCCTTGAACCCGACGGCCAGCTGCGCTGGTCGGTCGAGCTGGGCGGCGACGTCGACAGCTCGCCGGCGCTGGCCGCCGACGGAACCATCTTTGTCGGCTCGGATGATCGCAAGCTTTATGCGCTGCGATCCACTGTGAGTCCGGGCCGACCCACACAACCCCCACAGTGAAACGTTCGATAACACGAACAACAGAAACGGATACCGCTTGAGTATTGAAGAGACAGGTTCACGAACCCCAACATCGCGCGTGACGGCGCGAAAACTAACCGGACGGATCAAGATCCACCCAGTCGGCTACGGCTTTGTCGTGCCCGATGACAAATCAGAAGACGTCCACATCTCGGCCCGCAGCCGCGGCGCCGCCATGGACGCCGACACCGTCGAGATCGAGGCCTGGCAGGGCGTACGCGGCTTTGAAGGCCGGGTGTTGCGCGTGATCGCCCGCGGCCGCGCCAAGATCACCGGACAATTGGTCCGCGCCGGCAAGCAGATGATCCTGCAGCCCGACGACCCGCGCATCACCGGCCCGGTCAGTCTGAGCGGCCACGTCGCGCAAACGCTGGTGGGCCAGGCCGTGGTCGCCGAGATCACCCGCTACCCCGACGTGCCCGATGGCCCGATGGCCGCCGAGGTCTTGAAGGTGCTGGGCGATCCCGATGATCCCCGCACCGAGGTGGAGAAGGTGCTGGCCTGCGCCGACATCACCGAGGAATTCCCCGACGACGTCGCCCGCCAGGCCGAATACCTGCCGAAAGAGGTGCAGCCGGAAGATCTCGTCGACCGCGAAGACCTCCGTCACGTCGAATTCACCACCATCG